>DDKP01000156.1 GCA_002339745.1 Firmicutes bacterium UBA2595
ATTGTGGAAGTTAAGGCCCGGCCGCCTAAAACCCTGTATTTCTCCGAGACAGCCTCCTTCTTGACAGTAAGATCACTCATGTTCACTCTCAAGATATATCTGCCCATTTAATACACCCCTTTTAAATTTTTGGGTAGCGGGTTGTCAAATCTTGTTTCTAATGATGAAGACCCGCCGCTGTCATTCAAATTTATAAGTTTCGGTCTAACGTTTCCGACCGAGAAGAGATCTTGTACGACCTTTCCTGCAAACTCTCCTATTGCCGCATGGTCATCAGCGCCGACATAAAAATGCTGAGTTTCGCATTTATCACATAATCGATTGATTATTTGCAGAGAGGTCAATAAGTTATAGTACTTTATATTACGTTTTCTATCCATTTCCTCAACAAATCGCCGGTAGTCTTCGCCATTTAGATAATTCTTTGCAGTAAGACGAGTGATTTCGAGACTTACAACAATAGAAATATACTCGATGGACTTCTGGAAAAAATCTTCGATGATTTTGATGTTTTCTTCCAATAGTTCGCCCTTTTGCATTATGGCTTGCAACAAAAGCCCTACTCGTTCCTGAATCATTTTATACCTCCTGACTGTGAAAAGGAGATATTGATCACCTCTTATGCCAGATATCCGTGCTATCGAGCTACAAGGACCGAACATCGTGCAAAATGGAGTACTTTATCACTTACGCTTCCCAACATTAGGCCACCAAACCGGCCTAGGCCGCGGCTACCAATAACAATCAGGTCAACATCATTTTCTATAGCAAGGCTTACAATAGCTTTGGCAGCGTCGTCGTGTTTGATTACGGTAGCTGCCTTTATACCATCTTGCTCGAGTACTTTGGCACTTGACTCCAACAGCTTATGTCCTTCAGCAAACAAGCGTTGATGGATGTCCGGGCTTGCATGAACACCCAAAGCCGTATTCTCTATAATATGTACAACGATAACCACCTCGGGGTCAGTTTTAAGAGCCAACTCCCTGGAAGTTTCAAGAGCCTTCTGGGAATAACTTGATCCATCTACCGCAACAAGGATTTTTCTATACATAGCAGTTCCCCCCATCTAAAATGTCCATAGTTATCCATCTAAATCTAGTTCTTTAGGCCTGTCGGTCGAAACCGTTGTAGGCTTGTCCTGAAATTTTTTACGATACCAACACAAGGGTACAATAAGCAGCGTAATTATACTTCCCGTTAACATTACTTCGGCTCCGTAATAGGCTGCCCCGGGAACAATTAAAAACACATTAAACAACCCCAGGATCAAAGCTATGGGCACAAAGAAATCGGGGAGCTTGTATGGCCGCGGATGATTCGGCCTTTTCTTCCTCAGGATAACAAAGGCGAAAAGCGGCATAAAAATACAAATCATGTAGGCTAAGTTGGAAGCGGCTATTATCTTAACCGGTACTTTGAAAGTCATCAGGAAAATTGCAAAACCGATGTTAAATATAGCAGCAACATAGGGGAAACCGTTAGGGCTCAAACGCGACCACTGTTTAAGATTGGTCCCTTCTTCCGACATACCGTACAATATGCGTGCCGTCCCGTTAAAAGCGGTGTTAGCCATCGAAAATAGTCCCATGAAAATGATGAACAAAGCCACTTTGCCGCCAACGGAGCCTAAAATGGCTTCAGACAATTTGTAGAACGGGTAATCTGGGTTGTCGGCAAATCCCTTGACACCAAGAACACCCACGAGAGCCAGAGCAATCATGGTGTTGAATATGGTAACTGCCGTACCTGAAGACCAAGCAGCCTTGACCGTATCACGGACAGGGTCTTTATATTCCCCTACGTATACCGTTATCGTTTCAAAAGCGTATGCCCCCCACGACGCTATGTAAAATGCAGCACCGATGCCAAGCCAGCTAATCAATGAGGTCCAAGAACCTTCCGGGTTATTGAAAGACCCCCAACTCCCAAAGGGTTTAAATGGTAGCAGATTATCAAATGACAACAGTCCTTTAGCAAATGCCACCACAATCATAACTACTAGGGGCAAGAGACTAACACCTGTTATAATCAACTGGCCCATTTCACTGACGTGAATACCGAAATAATTGATAACGAAAAGTACCATCAAAACTACGATACCTACTAAAAACGGACTGAAGTTGGTCCCCAACATTTGGTTCAGGTACTGCGCCATAAGTATCGGCATAATCCCCATGACCGGTATCCAAGCGTACCAGTAAGACCACTGGGCAATAGTCGTGGGCCAGTGGGACCACCGGTCAAAAGCATCTCCCATACACATGGTCATTCCGCCAGTTTCATTTTGGTACATTCCTGCAAGCTCCGAATATATCAGTACCTGGATAAAACCGACAAACGACGACGCTGCCCAAACCAAAATAGATACCGGTCCCACCTGCTGGGCCAAGGGCCCAGCAGAAACCAGAGTCAGAGCACAAACACTTATGGCCATCAAAAAACCTGTACGCCAAGTGGCTTTCCTGAGAATACCGGATTTTTCACTATTTGACATGAAATAACCTCCTTCAAAATAATTTAGGGATTCCAAAGCCGATAATTCTGAACCCTATTCAAATCCAGTGATTCCGTTCCCACATACTTAACACTCTCAGACATGGTTGACTTATCCATACTTTGGTTGTTATGATTCTAGTCCGATACATTTATATACTTCTCGGGCAATCATCAGTTCCTCATTGGTAGGTATGACCATCACTCTTACCTTGCTTTGTTTACTGGCTATTTCAAAACTTTGACCAGTAATACTATTTTTCTCTTCATCAAGGATTAAGCCAAGGTAATCCATATCCTGGCAAATTTCTGTTCTAATCCAGGGAGAGTTTTCCCCAATTCCGCCGGTAAATACCAGACCATCAACCCCATTCATGACTGCCGTATAAGCTCCGATGTACTTTCTCACACTATAGGTGAAAACCTTAAGCGCAAGAATGGCTTGCTCATCACCCCCCGCTGCAGCCTCCTGAACCTCTCTAAAATCATTGCTTATACCTGAAATTCCCAATATTCCACATTCCCGGTTCAGTAACGCCATAGTATCCGCAACGTTTAATCCCTCTTTTTCCATAAGAAATAATACTATTCCGGGATCGAGATTACCACAGCGAGTTCCCATTGGTACCCCTTCCAACGGAGTAAAACCCATGCTGTTATCCACTGAGACCCCGCCTTGGACTGCCGATATACTAACACCGTTACCCAAATGACAGGTAATTAACTTCAGTTCTTCCAGGGGCCGCCCCATCAGCTTCGCCGCTTGCTCGGCTACATAACGGTGAGATGTACCGTGGAAACCATATCTCCGAATACCGTATTTTTGGTAATACTTAAAAGGTAACCCATAGGTATAAGCGTGTGTCGGTATGGTTTGATGAAAAGCCGTATCAAATACTGCCACTTGGGGAGTATCTTCGAGAATGGCTTTACATGCCCTAATCCCCATAATATTTTTAGGGTTATGTAAAGGAGCCAAGTAGTTAAACTGTTCTAGTTCCTTGATGGTTTCCGGTGTCAAAACAGTAGGACAGGAATACTTTTCCCCTCCGTGAACGACCCTGTGACCTACCGCTTTAACCTGTTTCAAATTGTCTAATACCCCGAATTCCGAGTCTGTTAAGCTATTAAGAGCCAGTTTCATTGCCTGGTGATGGTCCTTGGCTTCCACAGGTTCTCTTACGGTTCTTGTACCAACATCGCAAGTTAAAAGTGCTTCCTTTGACCCAATTCTGTCTATACTGCCTTTGACCTTGGTGCGTTCTTTACTCATATCAATCAGCTGGTATTTCAGTGATGAACTTCCACAGTTTATTACCAGAATGCTCAAGTACAACACTCCTAACGATTAAAACCTAACTACTTGATCTGACCCGACTAAGGGAATACCGGTAATGGCAGACGCTTCTAAGGTCAGGGCGCGTAAGTCTTCAGGTTCCAAGTTATGTACGCTTGTTTTTCCGCAAAGGTTAGCCAGCATTTTAGCTTCCATAGTCATAGCATTAAGAAAGTTAGCCACTTTTTCCGCTGCTTCATCAATATCAAGTCTTTGGGTCAGGACGGGATTATGGGTGGCAATTCCCTTGGGGCATTTACCGGTGGAACACTGCATACACCCGATGCACCCCATGGCTATCATTGCCGCCGTACCAATGGCTACAGCATTTGCACCCAAAGCCAGAGCCTTGGCTACGTCAGCCCCGTTGCGGATTCCTCCCATAATGATAAGATCAACCTTATCTTCGAGTCCCACTTCCTCCAGAACCTGTCTAGCCTGAACCACTACAGCCATTGTGGGAATACCGACATGCTCTGCCACAACTTCTGGAGAAGCTCCGGTACCGCCCTGCATTCCATCCAACGCTATAATATCGACACCGACCTTGCAAGCAATTTTAACGTCTTCTTTAACCCTTCCGGCACCCATTTTAATGCTGATGGGTACCCTCGAGTCAGAAGCTTCCCGGAGTTCCTCGATTTTCATTACCAGATCGTCCGCTCCGAGGACATCGGCATGCCGACTCGGGCTACGCAGGTCAATTCCCTTGGGAATTCCACGGATATTGGCTATTTCATCGGTTACCTTGTCCCCCATCAAATGACCCCCAACACCCGGTTTTGCCCCTTGGCTGACTAACAATTCTATAACATCCGCTTTGCGAAGATCATGGGGATTAAAACCATACCTTCCGGGAGTACACTGGTAAAACAGCTTTTTCGCAGCCTGTCTTTCTTCCGGTAGCATTCCACCCTCTCCTGTACTAGCTGCCGAACCTGCCATTGCCGCACCTTTGGCCAGGGCAATCTTTGCCGGCTTGGAAAGTGCCCCAAAGCTCATGGGAGCAATAACAATCGGGATCTCCAGTTCCAAGGGCTGTTCGGCAAACCTTCTGCCAAGCACTGTTTTGGTAGAACATTCTTCGCGGTATTGTTCCACCGCCAAACGGGACAAATTAGCCGGTAGAAAGGTAAGATCATCAAAATGCGGTAGCTGCTTGTAAGACCCAAACCCTCTGACCCTGTACCGTCCAATCCTGCTTCTTATATGAATGCCTTTAATTTCATCCGGAGTCCAAGTATTGCTGATTTTCATAGTCTTTACCTCCTGCAATATTTAGGATTCTTTTAAGATTCTTTTTTGGAATAGTGGTGTAGTTCTTTGCGGGAAGTGATCTTCTTGAACGGCAGGTTGGATTCTAATCCGTATTGTGCTAATGTTCTATGGAGGAAGTTTACATCCTCATCGGTAAGTTCCTCTACCTGGGCATCACTGCCCAAACCTACAATATTTCCTCCCACAAATATTTCACCGTTGATCAGCCAGTGCCCGGCGCGTTCTCCGATGTCTCCCATTACAATGATCTTGCCGCCCATCATCATAAATCCCGCCATAAATCCAGCGTTGCCTTCGACGATAATCAGGCCGTCTTTCATCACCTGTCCGAGGCGGTTTCCCACATCGCCACGGACTATAATGGTACCTCCCCGCATGGCCGGGCCAAGGCTGCTCCCGCCCCTCCCGTTGACAATAATTTTCCCCGACATCATATTATCACCAAGGCACCAACCTGCATTTCCGTTTATCACCACGTCACAACCATCAGAAAGGCCCGCGCAAAAATATCCAACACTTCCTTCATAGGTTATTTTTACAGGCTTCAGTATTCCAACGCCAAGGTGGTGACTGGCAGAAGGGTTAAGTACCAGGATTTCTTCGGCTTCACAGGCAGCTTGTTTAATCTCCGTATTAATCTGGCGACTTGTTTTCCCAGAAGCATCTATCTCAACCATGTCATGACCTCCTTCGGAGCAGGCTCCCAATAGCGGTTTCCTTTTTCTTTGTCACTGAAGACTCTGCGTATAGCCACTTCCTCTGACGCTATAGCCACAAAGTCTTCTCCTTCCAGGACAGCCATCGGTTTCGCACCGAGTTTGTCCTTAGCAAAACCCACTTCATTGGGAGTAGAGACTAAATAGGAGAAAGTGCCGTCAAAATCCTCTACCGACTGTTCCAAGACCTGGCGAAGATTATCCCCGGATGACAACCGATCGGCTACATATACTGCAATTAGCTCAGAGTCATTATCGGTCCGGAATCGGTATCCCTTGCGTTCCAGCCTCCTCTTCAGAGTATAGTAATTGGTCAATTGCCCGTTGTGGACAATAGCGACGTCAGCAAAGCCGTTTGCCCAGAAAGGGTGGGCCCTTCGAACATCTACATCGCTTTCCGTAGCCAGCCTCGTGTGCCCGATCCCGTGGGTGCCAATGAACCCGGACAAATCAAATTTCTCATCGATATTTTCAGCAAAACCTTCATCCTTAAAAATTTCCAGTGAAGAACCAACACTTATAATGTGAAGTCCGTCCACATTTTCCAACTTATTACATAGGATATCTATAGACTCTTGCATTCTCACTCTTATTGAGAAAAAGTCTCCTTTCCAAAGCACGTCATGAATACTAACGGATAAACTCTTCAGGCTTTGTTTAACTTCTTCAATAAGCTCGTTGCGCCCAACACTACCTGAGTAATACAGCCAAATTTTCAGCCCGTCTTCCTGGGCACCGTAAAGGGCAACACCTGTCGAATCCGGCCCGCGGTGTTGGATGCCCGCAAGCATTGAACACAAGGTTTTTCCTATAAGGTTGGGTTTTTTGTATATAACCCCGGCAATCCCGCACACTTCACATTCCTCCTTCGATTTAAACTCCTGAATACGCTCCTTGAACTCCTGTTGTTTTTACGGTATGTTCGTCAAGCGCCCGCAGGTCAGTGACATCCAGTCTGGCCACATCATCTTTTCCGACCATCCGGGTAATCATTTGTAGCTCGCGGGTGCTGGCCTTCAAAAAGTTGGCCAACCGGACGGAATTTAGGTCAACATCAAACCTGCTCGTTAACAACGGATTTTGAGTTGCAATACCATTGGGACAAATACCTTTATGGCAGCAGCGGCATAACCGGCAGCCCATCGCTACCAAAGCAGAAGTACCTATGTAGACTAGGTCTGCACCTAAAGCCAGAGCCTTGGCAAAGTCCGCAGCATCTCGCAGTCCACCGCCAATCCCCAGCATAATTTTCTTTTCTGCCGTTTGATCTCTCAGGAATTTCACCGCCCGATTAAGGGCAAAAAGAGCCGGAATACCAACATGATCGGAAGCAATTACCGGGGCCGCTCCGGTTCCCCCCTCCATGCCGTCAATCATAATCACTTCGGGTTCTGCACTCAGAGCGATTTCAAGGTCCTCTTCGATATGCCCGGCGGCAATTTTTATGGCTATAGGCACACCGTTACTCAGTTCCCTTAATTCACTGACCTTTTTCCGCAAATCCCCGGCAGAGTTTATGTCCGGATGGCGTGAAGGTGAAATGACATCCCTGTCCGCCTCAATACCCCTGACCCTGGCAATTTCAGGGGTAACTTTATGTTTTAAAAGGTGCCCTCCTAAACCCGGTTTAGCGCCTTGCCCGATTTTTATTTCAATCATGTCGGCAGACTTCAGTACTTCTTCTGTTATTCCAAACCGCCCGGTACTGTACTGGACTGCCAGAAACTTCGCTTCGGCCCTTTCTTCCGGGAGCATTCCACCTTCTCCGGTGTTAGCCATACTACCGGCCATAGCGCTTCCCCGTGCCAGGGCGATCTTGGCCGGTTTGCTCAATGCTCCGAAGGACATTGCCCCAATTACAATTGGTGTCTCAAGGTGAATTTGTTTCGCGCAATTAGCACCGATAGTGACTGAAGTTTTTACCTCATCTTCTTCCAGTAGTGGTTTTCTGCTGAGTTGAGCAGGAACAAATACCAACCGGTCGAATTCAGAAGGTCTGTTTTGGGTCCCACAGCCCATTATTCTATAGTTTCCCGAAGCAGCCTGTTGGCGAACATTGGCCAATCTGTCCTTTGACCAAATCCTTTCCCCCAGTTCCGGGACGTAATCAATTTGAATAGCTTTGGTAGGGCAGACTTCTACACAATACATGCAACCCTGGCATTCATTGTCAGGTTTTTGACCCGGTTTTCCATAATTCTCAACCAGATTTTCATTAGGACAAGTCTCTACACATCTTAAACATTCGAGACATATCTCTCTTTCAATACGTGCTTGATACAAGTTCAATCCCCCCGTTTACGGCCTTTTTTCTCCATGTTGTACTGGTCTAAATCAATTTCTACATTATCCACGATACCAACCACAGAAGCATCAATGGCACCATCTAACGTTGAGCGGGCGGGACTGCCTTCAACAACAACGACTAGGTTCCCTAACCCTGCACCTATATGGTCGTTAACAATTTTTATGTTGCCGTAAGGCATAAATCGATGGTCTAAAGGCTGCACTACCAGCAAACGATATCCTGTTATACTTTCTTCTTTACGGGTTGCCCAGGCATTTCCGACAACTTTTCCGAGAAACATGAATGTTCACCTTTTTTCTGTAGTGATTTTAACCCAGGTTATTCCATAGGGCCTTGTCCGGCACCGGAATGACTACCTGCTGAACCAGTAGACCCCTCTCGGCTGCCACACTTGCTCCAGCTTTTACAGCTGTCTCTACTGCACTGATCTCACCTGAAAACAGAGCAATTCCTTTACCGCCTACACCGATTCCCACCCTAAGATCAATTACATCCACCTCACTGCTTTTGGCAGCAGTATCAGCAGCCAGAATGATAGACGCTACCGAGAATGTTTCAATAACCCCGACCGCCCCCGGCGGGTCACCGGAAACAACACTTGTGTTGTTAAATGCCTCCAGCAGAGATGGGTGAACATTAGGCAAGATAAATGTGTCAACAACACTCTGTTCACCTTTATTCACTCCTGCCGCAACCGAACTTTCCACTGCGGAGACTTCGCCGCCCACCAAACAGATGTATTTCCCGGGGCAGATAGACCTGGCTACTATCAATTCGACTTGGGCAGTTTTAACCATAATATCGGCGCCCTCGATTCCTTTGGCAATACTGTTAAATTCGACCAACCCAAGTGAAAGCTTCATAGGCTACCTCCTTTCTATAAGGATCCGCTGAGAATCTACTTTGCTGATTATGCCATCAATACTGGAGTAAAGATTAGCGCCCAACTTTCCCTTGGGTATACTGGCTATCAACTGACCTTTGGTCACTTCATCCCCTGCTTTTACTTTGGGAATCGCCGCCTCTCCTGTATGCTGGCGTAGCGGAAGGTTAACACTCTTGGGGTTAACTTTCAAAGACTTGAAAGGTGCCGGGACATCATACTTTACTATTCCCAGCCATCTTTTCACTCTTTTGGAAGGCATTTTCCGGTAATCACGCTGCGGGTGGGCCTTAAGCTGGACCTTGTTCAATTGCTCCCTGGCTATTTTTGCCTTACTCATCTCCATTTTTAAGAAGTTGTTGATAGCACGTGGGGAGAGCCCACTGGGACAGACGACTTCACAAAGGCCGCAGTCAGAACAATAGTAAGCACTTTTCAGGTGTGCCCCCTGGTTAACCGGAAATCCGAATGCACGCATTACCAGATGAGTCTTGAAACGGTGTCCAATCAGGTACCTTGGACAAGATTCACTGCAGAATGAGCACTGAATACAGGCTGTCCTGGCTTGACGTGCCGTTTTCAAAAAGTCTTCCTTTATACGGTTTACGACCGGATGGCCGCGTGGGAATACCAGAAGGGCGCTCGTGGTCTTGGTAATAGGTACTGTCAAATCTTCCACCGGTTTTCCCATCATCGGGCCACCTTCAATCACTTCTTTCCCTTCCAAATCCACTCCTAATACATCAACCAGCAGTTCACCGGCCGAGATACCCAAAGGAACCTGTAGACTACATGGTTTTTCTACTTCTCCACCAATGGTAACCCACTTGGTTGTAACCGGCTGATCCACGATTGCCTGAGAAATGTTATAGAGAGTCTCTACGTTGATTACAGCGACACCTACCTGGAGCGGTATACCGCCCTCAGGAATCGTTCTTCCGGTTATTTCGTAAACCAATACCTGTTCGTCCCCGGCAGGATAGTAATCCTCCAGGAGGTACAGCTCAATGGGACCCTCAATAAACGGTTTCAGTTTCTTAATCAGGGATTCATTTTTCTTTTTTACCCCAATTATGGCTTTTTGGAGATTGAGAACAGAAACAAGCAACTCCAAACATTCCATGATCTTCAATGTTTCATGTTTGAGCAATGCTTGGTCCTTGTATAAAAGGGGTTCACATTCGACGGCGTTGACAATCAGGAGTTCAAGTTCGGCATTCAGCTTGACATGGGTCGGAAACCCTGCCCCTCCGGCTCCGACAATACCGGCCGATTCAATCAATTGGATTACTTGTGATTTTTCCGTAATCTGCTGCATGCTTCCACCTCATTAACGAATAATCGAGATTGTCAATCCCAGTTTGGCTGCAGTTTCACGGGCTAGAGGGGTTATTATACAACGTGGCAGGACCTTGATTTCGTTAGAAGACATTTCGTGGTATTTGATAACGTCGGATTCAGTCAGGACTTTTAATCCCGTTTCCCCTGCTATCCGTTGGTTTCCGGTAATATTTCCTTTAATAAATTGCCTTACAGCAGGAACCAGTTGGTCCCGCGGTATTATCCTTATATTCAGCGAATTTAACATTTTCCGGTATTCGTTAAATAACTTCACATATGGGACCGGCATCAAATTAGTCCCTGTTTCTGCCTTATTGGGAAGTAGAATATCGTCTAAGGCTGCAAAGACCGGTTTACCCTTCATGATGGCTGAGACTACAATCTTTGCTATCCAGGTATCATTTAAGCCCAAGGCTAATTTTACTGCCATTTCCTGGCCTAAACATGGTATGACAACAGCTTCCGCTGATGCAACCATTTCTTCAGCCCCTATTCCGTCAGTCTGTTTGATAATCGTGCCGTAACCATTATTGGTTAACCAGGACGGCCTGTCGGAAATTTCTATTCCGTCCAGGTCTATGGCAATCTGCGGATTAGTTGTAACATCCCCAAATGCGGGTAACCAGGCCAAGGTCTCTCCCACCTTGGCCTGAGACCCTTGAACTACAAATAATATAGGACTTGCTGCCCTGTCAGTGGCTCCCACCTGATATCGCAGTCCTAAGTCTTTCTCTGTAAGCTGCTGCAGTACTATACGAGTAATCAGTTCTACCATCTCTCT
This sequence comes from Firmicutes bacterium UBA2595, assembly GCA_002339745.1. Classification (GTDB taxonomy): domain Bacteria; phylum Bacillota; class Thermincolia; order Thermincolales; family UBA2595; genus UBA2595. The sequence continues at coordinate 11,140 of DDKP01000156.1, forward strand.
ATTAACCATGGCTCTTCTCCTCTGTTACCCAGATAGTCCCCTCCATACCGGTCTGTAAAGAGGCAGCATTTGCTTCATCAGTATCAATATGCATCTCTAGGTTGTAATCCTCATTCACTCTTACCAGTACTTCATCAAAAACCAGGCTTCTCGGTCCTGATACCCGGACCTGCACTTTGTCACGGTCTTTCAGGCCCATCCTTCTGGCATCCTCAGGAGTCATGTGGATATGACGTAAGGGGATAATCACACCTTCTTCCAGGTCAACTGAGCCCCGCGGACCAATTAAGGTAATCCCAGGGGTCACAGACAGGTCTCCCGAATCCCTTTCCGGCGGATTAATACCTAAACGATAGCCGTCTGTCCTGGAGATTTCCACTTGTGTTTGGGACCGTTCAGGACCGAGAACCCGGACACCAATGATAATCCCTTTAGGACCGGCAAGAACAACCGTCTCTTCTGCGGAGTACTGCCCAAACTGAGATAGTTCACTCCTCTTGGTTAGTTCATAACCCTTGCCGAACAAGGCCTCTACATCTTTCTTGGACAGGTGAACATGCCTGCCGGAGACTGCTAGCTTTATTTTCCCGACCTGTCTGAAGCCGTTCGGTTCATTACCGGTTACAACCCTATCCTTAAATTGCGTCTCATCTTTCGCTTCCTGTTGGACTACAAGAGTGGTTCCGGTTTCCTGCAAGTACTGGCGAGCAGACGGTGTAATCAGGGTGCCAGATTTGACCGTTATTTGACTGGGCAGTTTGCCCCGGTACATACTTCTCAAATCCATTTCCGATAAAACCTTCAAAAAACTCACCCCTAGGGCCAATTTAGCCCGTTTTTAGCCTTAAACGGCCACCTTTTCCAAGACCTGAGTAATAATTGCCCGCAGCATATCTTCCGACATTTCCTGCTTCGAAACAGATGATGCTTTTTGGTCGGAAACCTGTTCCAGACCATAAGCTAACCGTTTGATGGTAATCAGATGAAGTGGCGTAATATTATCACCCGTGCTGTTTTTGCCCCAGCTTCCACAGCCCAGGGTCAGTGAAGGGGCAAGGCCCGTGCTTAAACCAACTGCTCCATGGGTTGAAGGGGTATTAACCAGGATCCGCGAAACCGGTTTTTTAATGGCAAATTCCTTAATGATTTCTTCGTTCTTGGAGTGAATTACCAGAGTATGCCCAATACCGCCGTAATTGAGAATTTCGATGCATTTCTCACAGGCTGAATGCCAATCGTCCGCTGTATACAGAGCTAAGGTCGGAGACAGTTTCTCCATGGAAAAGGGAAACGTTCTTCCCACTCCGGTTTCCTCCGCGACGAGTACCCGAACGTCGTCAGGCACATTGAAACCAGCCATGGCAGCAATCTTCTGTGCAGTTCGACCTACTACCGCCGGGTTAAGACCCCCACTTGGCTTAGCCAGTACACCCTCGACCAGGCGCTTTTGAGTAGGATTAAGCATATAGCATCCTGCTTTACGTAATTCATCAATTACTTTATCCTTAATTACTTCTTCTGTTACGATTGCCTGTTCAGAAGAACAAACTGTCCCGTTATCAAAAGTCTTACTTACCACTATGTCCGCCACAGCTCTGGGAATATCGGCAGTCCTCTCAATAAAAGCAGGGACATTGCCGGGGCCGACACCGTAAGCTGGTTTACCGGTACTATAGGCAGCCCTGACCATTCCAGCCCCGCCGGTCGCCAAGATTATGTCAACTTCCGGATGGTTCATCAATTCCTTAGTGCCATCCATCGTAGCGCAAGATAGACAACCAATTATTCCGGGAGGAGCTCCCATGGCCACCGCCGCGTCCCTTACTACCTTGGCTGCTTCAAGGCTGCACTTCACTGCTCCAGGATGAGGACTGAAAACAATGGTATTGCGTGACTTTATCGCAATAAGGCTCTTATAAATCAGTGTAGAGGTCGGGTTTGTGGTAGGCAGGATACCTGCTATAACTCCAAAAGGTTCCGCTATTTCCAGGACTTTTCTCTCCGGATCACCACCGATGATACCCACGGTCTTCATGCCCTTGATGTATTGATAAACCTTATCTGAAGCCAGCAGATTCTTGGCAACTTTATCCTCAAGTACTCCAATACCCGTTTCCTCAACCGCCATTTCGGCAAGACGACGTGCATTGTTTGTGGCAGCCTCAGCCATTACCTGGACAAGCTTGTCGATTTTTTCCTGGGTATATTCTTTTATCTCTAGAAAAGCCTGTCTGGCCTGCTTCACAAGGCAACGTGCTTCCTGGACTGATCTTAAGTCAATATCCAAGTCCATATCATCGCCTCTTCCTTTTTGTATTTATTTAGTTTGCTTAATCAAGTGTTGGAAGTATCTTGTCAACATCTTCATGAGGGCGAGGAATAACATGAACTGCTACAAGTTCTCCAACCCGGGAAGCTGCTGATGCCCCGGCATCGGTTGCGGCTTTAACCGCGCCTACGTCCCCACGGACCATCACGGAAACATAGCCTCCGCCGATAGTTTCCTTGCCGATAAGTTTTACATTGGCTGCTTTTACCATAGCATCGGCGGCCTCAATGGCACCCACTAAACCTTTTGTCTCAACAATCCCTAATGCCTTGAATTCCATTATCAAATTCCTCCCTTATAATTGTCTTTATTGTTTTGCTTTTAACCATTCACGTATTCCAGCATCGCATCACGGTCAATCTTGGGGAACCCTAACTTGTCAAGCGTCCTGCCTTCCTTACGGAAGTCAACAGCACACACTGCATTGGCTAGTTCGATAATTGCATCCATCATCGGGGTTGCGACTCCCACAACCTTGGCAAATTCAGACAGCGGAACAAGACTGTTGGGGACCTCGTCCAAAACGTGGTGGTATCCGAGGAAATGCTTAGGCGCCGAGAAACCTTGATAATAGTGGTTATTCTGTAGAACATCGTACAGAGTGTCTCCTTCGATACCGTAACACTCCTTGTACCATTGCTTGGCCGAGGTCGGTTTCAAACCGAAGGCATTGACCGTTGCGACTTTCTCGGCATCTATCCTCTCCATGACCAGGTTACATACGGTTGGGGTTATGATATCCCGGTAGTACCTGAGGTCCTGTCCTTTTGCTGCAAGGTCAAGGAGACCGGTATTCAGGAGCATGGGAGCCGGGTGTACTATCGCCCCATGATTGTTTAGACTAGTTTCTAAAACATTAGCGGCAGGCTTATACTCCGGGTAAACCTTGTTGGCAACAGCCAAAGCCGCTTGGGTATCCCTGGCTGGCAAAGCTGCAACTTTTACCACGTACTTAACTTTCATAACCTCGACATGTGCCGGGCCTCTACTCTCAACTGCATAAAGGAAGGTCTGGGCTTCAGCCAGGATAAATTTAGTTTCAACAGCAAATCTTTTCAGGACAGCCTTAAACTCCAGAGCGCCACCAGTCCGGCCGGGGCTTAAGATAACAACCTGTCCTTCCTTTAAAAACGGTCCGATCAAAGATGCAATCGTCCTATGTGCCAAGGCCGGTAAAATTACCATGATCAAGTCTACATCCCGGATTGCTTCGTCCAGAGAACTGGTTACTAATTCAAGTTGGCCTTCTTCCATTTTGGCAAACCCCTGGACATCACCTTCCAGTTTAATGCCTCCTCGTTCTCTTATAGGAGCCAGTTCTTTGTCAAACGGACTGTAAATATTTACCGGAAACCCTCTTAACACTATATGCCCGGCGGTAGCTAACCCTCCGTGACCGGCACCCAGTACGGCGACTTTCACCTTTCCTTTAGGTCCTCTGAAGCTGGGTGAATAATCTGCCTGGCCGCTCCTGGACAGTAATTTGGGGTTGGTTTTTTGAAGCTCGTTAATGACAGAACCGACGATTGATGCTATTTCCGAATTATTCATGTCTTTGAATCACCTCGTTATTTTTCTCAGTATTCTTTAAAGAATTTAAGCCATTTCCATATAACGTTGACGTTCCCAATCAGTTACACTCCTCAGGAAAACTTTGATTTCCCATAACCTGGTTGACAGGAAGTGGTCGACAAACTCTTCTCCTAAGAATTCCCTGGCCACTTTGCTGTGGCTTAAAGCATCAATTGCTTCAGTGAGGTTCTTTGGTAAAGGTTTTGCAACTTCCGGAGGAAGTACATAACCGTTTTCACGGACCAACAGTTTAGGAGGCTCAATCTTGTTGATAATGCCGTACAGCCCTCCCGCCAGAGTTGCAGCTGTTACCAAATATGGGTTGGCATCGGCGCCAGGGACTCGGTTTTCCAGCCGGGCACTGGATTGGGTTGTCGTAATTACCCTCAGTGCCGTAGTCCTGTTGTCTATGCCCCATGTTACGTTGGCTGGCGCATAAGACCCTGGGACAAACCTCTTGTAGGAATTGATGGTGGGAGCGTACAAAGCAGTAAAATCTGGCAACGTGGCCAGCACACCTCCGGCAAAGTGCCTCATGGTGTCGGAAATATGATGTGGGTCATCTGCATCATAGAAAAGATTATGTTCTACTTTCAAATCCCAAAGGCTCTGATGAATATGGAATGAGTTTCCCGAAAACCCTTCCTGCCATTTCGCCATGAAAGTGGCAAATAAGTTTTTCTCCAAAGCAATCTCTTTGATATACGTTTTGTAAAGAACAGTCCGGTCAGCCTGCTCGAGGGCTTCAGTGTACTTCAGGTTGACTTCAAACTGACTAGGGCCATACTCCGTATTGCATGCTTCAAGCTCGATGTTGTAATCATTCATCCGGCGCCTGACTTCACCGATAATGTATTCCACAGCAGTAGACCGGTAAAGGTTATAACAGTGGATGCCTGGAAGTAATGGTTCGGGGTTGGAGTAGCCTTTTTGCGCCAAGGTTTCCAGTGTTTCTTTAAACAGGTAAAACTCAAGTTCTGATGCAGAAAAAGGTATAAACCCTAGTTGTTTGGCCCTTTCAATAACCTTTTTCAAGACATTTCTTGGGGCAATTTCCAGAGGTTCACCATGTTCCGTGTAATAATCACAGATGACTGAAGCGGTTCTATCCTGCCCGGGTACGACCCGGAAAGTACTAAGGTCAGGAACGGCAACAATATCACCAAATCCTGTATCCCAGCCGGTAAATTTCAGAGGAACCTGATAGATCTCGTTCTGAATGTCCCAACCAAACAAAACATCACAGAAAAATACCCCCCTTTCCCAGGTACAATCCAAAAATTCTTTTACCGGTATTCTCTTCCCCCGGTAAACTCCATCAATGTCCACTCCACCGACTTTAATGGTATCAATACCGTTTTTTTCAATGATTTCCCTTACTTGATCAATATTCACTTTTCCCCCTCCAGTTCTGGTTCTTGGGTCTGTTTACCCATGATGTAAATAAATAGGACTGATAGACGAACCCATATACCCTCCTTTCACCAGATAGTTTTCCTGAGAGTGTTAAATTTAGCTTAGCATTAATTAATAAAGTTACTATCAAGAAAGTTTAAAAAATATCAAAATTGTCTATAAACTTTTTATAAACCTGCAGGAATTGCCGACATTGGCTCGAACTATAAAAAACCATAAAATTATGGGAGGGGAAGCCCATGGATAAAACAGTAACAGCCAATGTAATCGCTTATGCTCCGTTTGCCTGGCGGGAGCAACGTTCTGGTATAATGGAAGGTTTTGATGTTGATATTATCCGGGCTATTGGCGAAGAGGTTGGCATCCAGGTCAGGATTCAGGAAACGACTTGGGAAAAAATCTTCTTTAATTTATTGGATAAAAAATGTGACTTGGTAATAGCCGCACTGACCATTACTGAACAGAGGTTGGAGACCATTATTTTTTCTGACCCATACCTGACTTCCGGCCAAATAATAACTGTCCCGAAAGGAAGTATGATACAAGAATTTAAAGACCTTACCGAAAAAAAAATCGGTGTTTTAAAGAATACCACAGGAGATTTTAGGATGACAGAGTTGGAAGAAGAATTAAACCTAAGTAAAATCAACAGGTATGTCTCTAAAACCAGGGCATTTAAGAGCTTACATAAAGGTGAAGTCGATGCTGTAGTTATTGACCAGCCGCTGGCCCTTTATTTCATTAAAAATCACCCTGAATTTGACTTGGCAATTGTCGGAAATATTTTTACTTCGGAAGACTATGCTATTGCGCTGCGGAAGGAAAGTGTAGATTTAAGAGACACAATTAATCTAGGGCTAAAACGGATAAAAGAAAAGGGCATATACTTAAACATTTATAATAAATACTTCTTCTGGGATCCGGTCGTGTGAGGTTATTCAGCGGTTCTACCTACTAGGCTAGTCGGGTTTAGGGGGGATTACTTAACATGAACGGCAAGGTTTTACTTATTGACAGTGAGGCGGAAAGCCGTGACCTGGTAACTATTTACTTAGCCCGGGATGGTTTTGAGGTGATTACCCATGCAGACGGTGCAAGTGCCCTGGACATGTACAAAAAAAATAACCCAGACTTGGTAATATTGGAAGTTAACCTGTTAGGACTGGATGGTTATGAAGTATGCAGAAGACTGCGTTACAATACCCAAGCACCTATAATATTCCTCACCAATCGATCAGATTTAACTGATATAGTTTTGGGCTTGGGAGTAGGAGCTAACGACTATATCACAAAACCATTTAATCCTATTGAGTTGTCTGCACGGGTTAGAGCCCACCTACTACGTTACAAAATGTTGATAGAGCAATCAGCTTCAAAATCTGAAATTCTGAAATTTGACGATTTGGAAATCAATATTCATGCCCGCGAGATTAGGGTAGCTAATAAAAGGATTGACTTATCGGCCAAAGAATTTGACCTTTTAACCGAATTGGCTTCCCATCCTAATAAGGTCTTTACGGTTGAACAACTGTTTGAAAGAATATGGGGTTACGACAATGACGCCGATTGCAGAACAGTCACAGTTCACCTGGGAAATCTGAGAAAGAAGATAGAAAATGATCCTGCCTCTCCACGTTACATAGTTAATGTCCGGGGGGTAGGTTACAAATTTCTACCACAAAAGCAAGATTAAATCAAAAATCTCCCAAATATAATTTTTTTTTACCCTTTGAACCGTCTTTGACTGCAGTCATGGAATATTTTCAACGTCCCGATTACGAGAGGGTCTACTCTAAACACGATAAATTTTGCTGAAAGCAATAAAGGCCTGAGGAGATCATCTCCTAAGGCCTTTTGTCTTATTTAGGAAAAGGGTAGACAGAAGTAAAATGTTTACCGTGTCGGTGTCACAGAACTCGGAGCTTCGCCGTTCTTAATCGAGTAAGGTAAAGCCGAAGTAATTTGCTTCGGCTTTATCCTCCGGGTAGAAAGGCTGCGCAATTCGCAGCCCATACCCCCACAGAACCAGCCGTGCGGATTTCCCGCATTTTGTCCGTAATTTTGCGTATGCTTCTTTTTAATCTGCTCTTTTCTGTCTTTCTGCCTACCATGAAATTGCCTTTTCTGTTCCTTGTACAAAAGTGCGTAAAGCCGAGAAAGTAGATTGTCTCCATCTTCTTTCCTTTTTTCTTGGCATGCTTTGATGAAAACCTGCCGAACTCAACAAACCTTGTCTTATTCGGTTCAATGCTCAGTGAAAACTTGGTTAGTCTATTCTCCAATGCCTCACGGAATTTTATTGCGTCCGCCCGGTACTGGAAACACACTACGAAGTCATCGATGTAGCGAATAAGGTAACTCTCCCCCTTGAGCCTCGGTTTTACTGCTTTTTCAAACCATAGGTCCAATACATAGTGGAGATATATGTTGCTAAGAAGTACACTAATTGATCCGCCCTGCGGGGTGCCGACTTCAGTCAATTCGAGCTTTCCGTTTTCCATTACCCCGGCTTTCAGCCACCTTCTTATTAGAGTTATTATCCTTGGGTCCCCGACTCGGTGTTCCACAAACTTGAGTAGCCATCCATGGTCCAGACTCCCAAAGAAGTTCTTCAGGTCAGCTTCCAGCACCCAGCTTACTTTCTTTCCTGATATAATCTCGTTCAACGTGGCAAGGGCGTTATGGGCTCCTCTGCCCGGTCTGCCTCCGGAGGAGCAGTTGAGAAAATCCTGCTCATATATTGCGTTTAGCACTGTAGATACGCTTCTTTGTAGTGCTCTGTCTGTCACGCCAGGCACTCCTATGGGCCTTTTTTCGACCTTTCCGGGTTTCGGAATCCATACCCTGCGTACCCTGGTGGCTTATAGCTTTTCCTATGGATTGCTGTTATTATCTCATCAACCCATATTTGAAATTCCTTCTCTGCAGTAGTTACATCGATGCCATCTACTCCAGGGGCTGTATTTCTTGACATCTGTTTTAGGCTGTCCCATATCAGCTCTTTGGTTACGTGATGTGCTAACGATGTAAATACTACTCGAATCATCCTTGCTGTTGTCGGCTTGTTTGATTCTGTTCGCTTCCCTGCGAAAACCGCCGGACCTCCCGTGTTCCGGTGAAATCCATTGAGTACATGCCGTAGGTACGAATCCCGGAGACAACATATTATTCTCGCCATATCGAATAATATGTTACTGCCTTCCCCATAGAGAAAAAAGGTCGGCTGCCTCACATAATGGTTCAATAGTTTCCTTGGTATCAACAGCCTGATTGTCCGAGATAATCGTGGCTTAGGTTGGTACTGCCTTTGGGTTGCCGCAGTAAACCCATACGCAACTTATCAGACTTTCTCAGCAGGCAATGTAAAAATGGGCGTAATACGGGTAACTCCTTAAGCCTTTTCCTAACAAAAATAAGAGTTGAGGGTCTGTCAATAATTTTGTG
>DDKP01000161.1:0-8795 GCA_002339745.1 Firmicutes bacterium UBA2595
ATACCGTAACGAATTCATATCTGAACAGCGTACGGTTGGTGGAATAATGTCCGGAGCCTCTTCCGCTACAGACAGGGGTCTTAACGGAATGAGTGGAGAGGGTGGTTGCCATGTTGTTTAAAAAACTTTTGAAAGATGAACAAGGCTCGGTAATTGTCATTATAGCCGTTGCTTTTACGGTACTGATGGGATTTACAGCCCTGGCCGTAGACACCGGGCTGCTCTACCTTGAGCATACCCGCCTTTCCAGGGCGGCGGATGCCGCCGCCCTGGCCGGGGCCCAGGAATTACCCGATACGTCTAAGGCCCAGACTGTGGCCCTGGAGTATGCCCGGCTGAACGGGATAGACCCGGACACAATGACTCTCAGCTTTTCCCCGGACCGTAAAGAAATCTCGGTAGTTGTAAACAAAACCGTTGACCTGTATTTTGCCAGGGCGCTGGGGTTTGCCAGCCAGGCCGTGGCGGCCCGGGCCAAGGCCAGGATATCTCCGGTTAAAGAGGTAAAAGGTCTGATCCCGCTGGGAATTAATGAAAGCCTGCTGCCCCTGTCTGCCGGAACCGAATACATGATCAAGGGAGGTTCCCAGGACGGCGCCCCGTGGAGAGGGATTATTGAATACCCCGGCCAGGGGAAAGGAGGGGACAACTACCGGGATCTGGCCCGCAATGGCTACGGCGGAACCGTGGCCATCGGAGATATCCAGGGCAAGGTCCCGGGCAATAAATCCGGGCCTGCGGAGCAGGGCATAGAGGACCGCATTAAAGCTTGTCAAGACGGATGTACATGGAATAATTACCGGCCCGGCTGTCCCCGCGTAGCCCTTGTCCCAATTTACCGCGACATGGGTGAGCAAGTCCGGGTGACCGGTTTTGCTGCGGTATTCCTCGAAAGGGTGGGCAACGAGAACGGCAAAGGCAATGACAACAGAATTTACGCTACATTTATAAATTACAGCGTTTCCGGGGAAACGGATGATTCCATTATCAACTCGTATCTGACCAGTGTAAGGCTCTCCGAATAATTTTACCCAAGACTATCCAGTCGGGAAAGAGGGGAAAGTGATGTCGAATAAAAAGGTTTTACTGCTGGCTCTGATATGCGGTCTTATTACTGCTGTTGCTGTAAACTTCTACCTAAAGTCTGTCAGGGAAGCTGCCAGCAACGTAAAAACCAAAAAAGTGGCTTTTGCCAACGCCAGGATTCCGTCAAGAACACTGATTACGCCTGAAATGATATCATTTAAGGATATTCCGGTGAATGTTGCCCATGGGAGCGCGGCTGCCGACCCTTCTCAGGTAGTAGGATATATGACACGCGCTGAAATAGAGGCCGGCGAACAAATCCTGCAGACTAAGCTTGTACCCAGGGAAAGTACCGGAGCAACCCTGGCTTACACAGTTCCTTTGGGCATGAGGGCTATATCGGTTTCGGTTAATGAACAGACCGCTGTTGCAGGACTGCTGAATCCGGGAGACAGGGTGGATGTCTTGGGTACCGTAGAGGTTGAGATTCCCAGCAGGGACCCAAATGTGAATACCATCAAACTGACCAAAACCCATCTTATCCTGCAAAATGTTGAGGTATTGGCTGTCGGTCAGAACTACTCTGCCCCCGGAGGCCAGCAGGGAGACGGTAAGGACCAGAAAAAGAGCGTGCCGGCAACAGTAACGCTGGCAGTAAAGGCAGACCAGGTACAGTTACTGGTAGCTATCATAGACAATAACAAGGGGAAACTGACCCTTGCCCTGCGCGCGCCGGCTGATAAAAGCGAAGAGGACAGGCCGCCCATGGATGCCCAGGAACTTCTCAGATAAGCGGGGTGCTAGTTTATGGCTATTAAAATATTAATTGTTGATGACGTTACCGAAACCAGGGAAAACATTAAACGCCTGCTTTACTTCGAGAAGGATATGATGGTGGTCGGGGAAGCGGCTAACGGTGAAGAAGCTGTAAAACTTACCGAAAAACTCAACCCTGATGTATTATTGATGGACATTAACATGCCGGTGATGGATGGGATAACTGCCACCGAGAAAATATCTCTGGAGTACCCAAAAGCTTCAATCATTATCATGTCGGTCCAGGGTGAACAGGAATACCTTAAAAAGGCCATGGTCGCAGGGGCCCGGGAGTATATGGTCAAGCCGTTCAGTACAGATGAGCTGGTCAACACCATCAGGAAGGTTTATGATTTCGAACAGAAACGGAGGGCCCAGCTGTCTGAACCGGCAGTTGTCCGGGAGCTGCGGCGGGACCCCCAGATTATCACGGTTTTCAGTACCAAGGGCGGTGTCGGCAAGACCACGGTTGCGACAAATCTTGCCGTCACACTGGCCCGGCAGACCCGTAAAAAAGTGGTCATTATTGACCTGGACCTGCAGTTTGGAGACGTAGCTGTAATGCTGAATGTTGTACCCAAGAGAACGATCACTGAATTAATTCAGGATATCAACCAGATGGACCCCGATCTCCTGGAAAGCTACCTGGTCACCCATCCAACAGGAGTAAAAGCGCTTCCCTGTCCTACAAGACCGGAGTATGCCGAATTGATTACAGGCGCCCATGTTGAGAAAATACTGGGTATTTTAAAGCACAATTACGATTACATCGTTGTTGATACCCCCCCGTTTTTTCACGAGACAACCCTTACGGCTCTGGACCTTAGCCATCAGATTCTACTGCTGGTTTCCCTTGATCTTCCCACTATCAAAAACGTAAAACTCGGATTGGAAGTTTTAGACTCTTTGCATTTAAAAGGCAAGGTTAAGCTGGTCCTCAACAGGTCGTCCACTGAAATAGGAATCAAGTGTGAAGACATGGAAGAGAGCCTCGGACTAAAAGTTGCCGCCCATATTCCCAGTGACGGTCGGACGGTAATAGCTTCGGTAAACAAGGGGAATCCCTTTGTAATCACCCATCCAAATACAGCAATATCTGAAAGCATTGACAAATTGGCTAAAATGGTAATGCTCCGGGAGGCGAAGCGCCAGGCAGTCCCGAGGGCAGAGGAAAAGAAGGGCTTTTTCGGGCGCTTATTCGGATAATATCCGTCTGAAAGGTGTGTTTGGACATGTCGCTGTTAAAGAGACTGGAAAAAGAAAAGTCAACAACCGTGGAAGGCCCTGAAAAGACAGAGAAGTCTTCAGCCTTGGCGCCAGCAAAACAGGATCCCTACCGGGAATTAAAAATCAAGATTCACAAGCAGGTCATAGAAGAACTTGACAACGAAGTCCTGCGCGATGAAAAGCAAAAAGACCCAAGTTCTGAAAAAATAAGTGAGAGTGTTGAGAACCTGGTCAATGACATGCTTGATAAAGAGGCCGCCTATATTCCACGAGCTGACCGGACCAAAATCATTTCGGAGATTATTGATGAAGTTATCGCTCTGGGACCGATAACCCCTCTCCTTAATGACCCCACGGTTTCGGAGGTTATGGTCAACGGGCCCAACATGGTATATATTGAGCGCAGCGGAAAACTGGTAAAAACGGATGTATCTTTCAGGGACAATGAACATGTCCTCCATATTATAGAGAAAATCGTAGCTCCGCTCGGCCGGCGCATTGACGAGAGCTCCCCTATGGTGGACGCCCGGCTTCCCGACGGCTCCAGGGTTAATGCCATTATCCCGCCACTGGCCCTGAATGGGCCAACTATCACCATCAGGAAGTTCTCCAGGGATCCCCTACAGATTGAGGACCTGATCAGGTTTGGCACTCTAACCCCTGAGATGGCCACGTTTTTGGAGGCATGTGTTAAGGCCCGGCTGAACATAGTGGTATCAGGCGGGACGGGTTCAGGAAAAACCACAACACTAAACGTGCTTTCCTCCTTTATACCCAACGATGAACGGATTATAACCTGTGAGGATGCCGCCGAGCTTCAGCTTAAACAGGAACACGTAATCACCTTGGAAAGCAGACCGGCCAACATTGAAGGGAAAGGCGCCGTGACCATCAGGGATCTGGTCAAAAACTGCCTTCGGATGCGTCCCGACCGGATAGTGGTCGGCGAGGTCCGCAGCGGCGAGGCCCTTGATATGCTGCAGGCTATGAACACAGGCCATGACGGTTCACTCACTACCGGTCATGCCAACTCTCCGCGAGATATGCTGGCCAGGTTGGAAACAATGGTTTTGATGGCCGGGATGGACCTTCCGGTCAGGGCTATCAGGGAGCAGATAGCATCTGCCGTAGACTTGATCGTCCAGCAAAACCGGCTGAAAGACGGTTCCAGGAAGATTACACATATCACAGAGGTACTGGGCCTTGAGGGGGAAACGATTGTTCTGCAGGATATTTTCATCTATGAACAAAAGGGTGTGGACGATAATAGTAAAATTATAGGCAGCTTCAAGCCCACCGGGATAAGGCCGAAGTTCCTGAGTAAAATAGAAGCCGCCGGTATTAAGGTCCCTGATGATGTGTTTATGGTCCATTCATTTTAAGCGGGAGGGAATCAAATGTGGCTGTCCGCAATATTGATAATGGTTTTTCTGACTGTCTCCCTGTTTATCTATGGGACATTTCTGGCTGCCACTGCCGGGAAACTGGAAATGGCGGAGCGGATGAAGACTTACACTGCCAGAATCGGTGAATTGGATCGAAAAACCGGATTAGTTGAAAGACTAAAGGACTTTAACTGGAAGGCCTCGTTTCAGGAAGCCAGTAAGGTATTTGCTGCCAAAAGCTTTACCAAGAAGATGGAAGCTGAATTGCTTAAAGCAGATTTACCCTTAAGGGGCGAGGAGTTCATCATGATTAATTTCCTCATTATGACAGGATTAGGCCTTCTGCTGCTCTTTGTTACCAGGAATGTTATCCTCGCATGGTTTGGTGTAATTTCCGGTTTTGTCGTACCGCGGTTGTTCGTAAAAAGGATTAAACTGAATCGCATCCAAAAATTCAATATGCAGATCGGAGATGCCCTGGTGGTGATGTCGAATTCGCTGAGAGCAGGCTTTAGTTTTCTGCAGACTATGGAAATGGTATCCCGGGAGATGCCTCCGCCGATTGCCGACGAGTTTGCCCGAGTCCTCCGGGAAATCAATCTTGGTACCCCAACGGAAGAAGCGCTGCTCAACCTCACCAACAGGATAGAAAGTGAAGACCTTGACCTGGTAGTGACCGCTGTTTTAATCCAGCGGCAGGTAGGAGGCAACCTGGCGGAAGTCCTTGACAATATTTCGTTTACTATCCGGGAACGCATAAGGATCAAAGGAGAAATCAAAACCCTTACGGCCCAGGGGAGGATTTCCGGGATTATCGTCGCCGCCCTTCCTATCGTGATTGGCCTTGTTTTATCTGTGATTAACCCCGAATATATCAAGGCGCTTTTTTCCAGTCCGGCCGGATGGGCCATGCTTATAGCCGGCGCTATTTCCCAGCTAATAGGAGTCGCTTTAATCAAAAAAACCGTAGATATCAAAGTATAGTTAAGGGGGTTCCCATATGATTTATTTAATTTGGGTTACCAGCTTCCTGACAGTGGTTTTGTTTTTATACGGCGGCTATATGGCAGTCAACAAAGAACGCCTGTTGATTACCAGGAGGCTGCAGGAGATAGCCAGCAGCATTCAACAGAGACGGCGCCTTGATGACGAGTTGAGCAAACCTTTTTTCGAACGCGTGATTCGTCCCGTGCTGGAAAGAATGGCACAGGCCATCGGTAAAGCCACCCCGGCCAAAAAGAAGGTAAGCCTGCAGAAGAAACTCCAAATGGCCGGCAACCCGGCAAACCTGTCACCTGGAGAGTTTTTGGTGATACAATACGGATTTACCCTGGGTCTCCCCATTTGTGTTCTGTTATTTGCCCTACCTCTCAATTGGAACATGAGTTTCATTATGTTCGGTATGGCTATCGGCGCTGCCGCCGGGTTCCTGCTTCCGGATTACTACCTGAAGATGCGGGCCAAACAAAGGAGGGAGGAGATTCAGGACAACCTCCCCGACGTTTTGGACCTGCTTACTGTCAGCGTGGAGGCCGGCCTGGGATTTGATGCCGCCCTGGTAAAAGTAGTTGAAAAAACCAAAGGGGTGGTATCCCAGGAATTTGCCAGGGTTTTACAGGAAATAAAAATGGGTAAACCCAGGAGGGAGGCTCTCAGGGACCTGGGAAACAGGTCAGGGGTGGACGACCTGGTGGCTTTTGTGAGTTCGATTATCCAGGCTGATCAGTTGGGCGTAAGTATAGGCAATGTCTTGCGGGTCCAGTCCGAACAAATGCGACAGAAAAGGAGACAGAGGGCGGAGGAAAAGGCCATGAAAGCCCCCATTAAAATGCTTATCCCATTGATACTGTTCATATTCCCAACCATTTTCATAGTGGTCTTGGGCCCTGCGGCCCTCAAGATAGTAGACGTTTTTAATTAATTCGGAGTAATGGGGCAAGAGGTGAACGGTTTGAAGGTTGTCAATCAGACCAGAGGAATGGTTTTGGCAGACCGGGTGCAGACGGCGAAAACCTGGCGCTCCCGGCTCAGGGGCCTGCTGTTAAGGGACTGCCTGCCGGAAGGCCACTGCCTGGTCCTGGAACCCTGCAACTCGGTGCATACGTGTTTTATGAAATTTAATATTGATGTCCTGTTTGTCGACAGCCGGGGAACGGTTGTATATCTGCTGGCGAACCTGCCGCCCTTCAGATTTTCGCCGGTTGTGCGAAATGCAGAATATGTTATTGAATTACCTGCTGATACGATACGTTCTACCGGAACTGCCGTAAATGACCGCCTGGGCATTTATGACTAAATAACCGGCGGATACACCCCATTAAATGTCTTTTTTTGCTATTTTTGCAGGGAACCGCCCTTTATATGTCGAAATACGGATACAGGGGGTGGACTGCATGGCAAGGGCCAGGAAAGGTTTTGTTCACGGACTATATGTATGGCTCGTAATTTTTACCGGTTACGGTGTAATGATTACCTTGCTTCAGCAAAACCCTTTGAATATTGACCTCTGGAGAGAATATGCCGTTTTAGTTGTTCTTGGCGTATTGGCTGAGTGGTTTGTTGTTTCCGTACCTCAGGGAAGCCTGTCTCTGGGGTTTGCTATTGTGTTTGCCTCGTTTATCAGGTTTGATGCTACTACCACAGTTGTGATCAGTGTTTTAAGCGCATTCATTGCCAATAGTATCTTCAGTAAAGACGGTTTGTTTCGTTCAACTTTGTTTAACGGGGCACAGTACACGATATCCGCTTTTGCCGCTGCGACGGTTTATTATTACGCAGGAGGACAATTATCAGACAAAGTATCGGCTCCCAATATAATTCCGCTGGCTGTTTTTGTCCTCACGTACTTTTTCGCAAACCATTTCCTGGTAACACTCTTTTTATGGCCGTCAATCCGGTTTCAGACCTGGACCATGTGGCGCTCCGCCCTGAAGTGGGATACAATCACCTATATGTTTACTGCTCCAATCGGCATTTTAATGGTCCTGATTTATGAAAAAACCGGAAACCTTGGAGCGGTTTTACTTTTCATTCCATTACTGACCCTGAAATACCTCTTGCGGCTTTATGTTAATCTGGAAATGGCCAACAAGGAACTGTCAGCCCTCTACGAAGTGGCCAAAAACATGGGTGCAAGCCTTGATCTTACTAAAACTCTGGGACTTATACTGACAGAAACCAAGAGGGTGGTTAACTATCATACGGGGATCATTTACCTATGGGAAGAAGAAGAACAGACCCTTATGCCTACCGCGATACGAAGTCCCTATGCCGAAGACCTGAAGAACATGTGTTTTCAGCTGGGGGAAGGGCTGATTGGACGGGTTGCCGGAACCAAGGAACCCGAGATCGTGTTCGATTCCAAGAAAGACAGGGAACTGCGAAGCATGCCGGGCATTAACCAGTTTTTGAGGGCGTTGATGGTTATTCCCCTGATGATGGATAATAAGTTGATCGGTATAATGGCTGTTGGCAAAAAGGAGCCCTACGCCTTTGGCCCCAAACAAATGCAGATTCTCAGCAGTTTGGGCGGGCAGGCGGCCGTGGCTATGGCCAATGCCATGCTGTACAAGAAGATTGAGAAACTGGCAATCACCGACGGTCTGACCAAGGTTTATAACCACCGTTACTTCTATAAAAAAATCGAGGAAGAGGCAGAACGCTCCAAGAGATACGGAACCAGTTTCTCCCTGGTTATGATTGACGTGGATTATTTCAAGAAGTTTAATGATAAATACGGGCACCGGGCTGGAGACAATGCTCTGTACAATGTGGCCCAGGTACTGAAAGCCGGAACAAGGGCCATAGATGTCGTCAGCCGGTACGGCGGAGAGGAGTTTGCCATCGTCCTCCCTGAGACGGATGCTGCCAGCGCCAGGGTTGTTGCCGAACGGATCCGCCGCGCGGTTCAGGATACTTATTTCCCGGTCTCCGAAGACCATCCCCCGGTGCGGGTTACTGTCAGCATAGGTATCTCCAGCGCTCCCCAGGATACAATCGATGTAAATGAACTGATTGAAATGGCTGATAAAGCCTTGTACTACTCCAAGGAAACAGGGAAAAACAGGGTGTCACTGTGGTCAGAAGTACCGGTCACTACTTTGGCCGAAAAATCCTGATAAAAGTAGGATCCAGAGAGCAAAGGCTCTCTTTTTTTGTGAAAAATTACGCTCAACCGGGGTTTTTGGGCAGGAAATAGACGGATTATGAGGTATTAAATGGAATATGTCGATGATAAAAGAGGGTGAGGCAGATGAAGTCCGGAATACTGGGCGCTGGAACGGGTTTAAAAATCTTTCATAAGGTTGTTTCATTGCTCTTTCCATTTAGCAGGACATGCCT
>DDKP01000161.1:9223-11428 GCA_002339745.1 Firmicutes bacterium UBA2595
GGCCGGTATCGACCTAAAAGCACAAGAAAAATAAGCGGTTCTGAATTATGCCGGGAATGCCGGGAGGCATTACCCGTATTTATGCTGGCCAGGTCATTGGGACCATACAGGGGAGCTCTCAGGGAGGCTATCCATCTCTATAAATATAACGGGTACCGTTCATTAGCGGATTTTTTTGCTCCTTTGCTGGCGGAGGTCTTTTTAAAAGAAGCCGGTTTTTCCTCAACCGATGTTATCGTTCCCGTTCCGTTGAGCCAGGACAAATTAAAAGTCAGGGGTTTTAACCAATCGGAATTACTGGCCGTAAAAACCGCAAAAATTCTAAATCTACCAGTCAGTACAGCCCTGTCCAGGCTAAAACAGTCACCCGCCCAGAGCAGTCTAATTGGAGCGGCGCGCCAGGATTATATTCAAGGGGTGTTTGCGGCTTGTAAGACGGTTAACCGGATGAATGTCCTGCTGGTTGATGACATATTGACAACAGGCGCTACAGCCGGGGAATGCTCTTGCGTTTTACTGCGAGCAGGAGCGAAAAGTGTGTGCGTTTTAACCCTTTCTTCGGGGATCCAGGAAAAATTAATGGAAAATTGGTCATGGAAAAGAAGGGGAATATAGGAATTTGTCGAAAAACCATAATAAAAGGTGAAATTACACCTGTATCCCGGAGGCGATGATCATGGGTGAATTAAGAAACTGCCCAAGTTGTGGGAAGGTCTTTGTCAAAATAAACCGGAATCTGTGTCCGGCATGTATTGACAAAGAAGAACAGGACTTCGAGGAGGTAAGAAAGTTCCTGAAGGAATACCCCGGGGCATCGGTACCGGAGATTTCTCAGGTCACAGGCGTGGATGAAGACAAAATTCTGAAATGGATAAGGGAGGGCCGCATTGACGCCAGTTACCGGGTTGCCGCCGCGGTTACATGCCGGCGGTGCGGAGCGAGTATTTCCCTGGGGAATCTCTGCTCAAGGTGTGCTCAGGAACTGGCCAGTCAGATAAAGTCAATCTCCAGGTCACGGCCGGTGGCGCAGGAGCCTGAGGAACCAAAAGAATCTAAATTTTCAGGAATGTTCGTGGCTGACCGGTTAAGAGACAAAGATTGATTGTGTAGCCGATTTTGTGAAGAAAATAACGCAATTTTCAGAAAAATATCTGATGGAGTTTTGTAGGTTAGTTATTCGAAGAGATTAAAAGCAAGGAGGATATAAATAGATTATTTATCAGGAAAACCGGCCTAAATAAAAAACAGTAATCATCCGACATTGAGAGTAAATTTTAGTATTTTACCTGCAAGAGGTGGCCGGTATGATAATTTCAAACAATCAAATCCAGAGATTACTTGCTTTGTATCTAAGACAGGATGCCAAAAGTTCTCCTGTCCAAAAAGAGGAAGGAGCCAAGGTTTTTCAGGAGGAGGCGTACAAGCTTTCGGTAAACCGGGATGTGGAGGCTTATTACGCGGCCAGGCAGGCAATCAGGGACTTGCCGGATATAAGAGAAGACAGGTTGGCCAAAATAGAAAAACAGGTAAAATCCGGAACGTACGAAGTTAAGGACGAAGAGGTTGCCGAGAAAATGATCGGCAGGAGTCTGGTGGATAAGCTGGTGTGACTTGACCGGGAATTGGGGGAATAAGTGTGGAAAAGGATTATACCGAGCTGTTGACGGCCATGGAAAAGCAGCTGGCAATATACCGGCGGTTCCTGGTCTTGGCGCACGAGAAACAGCCGGTGTTGGTTAAAGGCCA
The DNA here is from genome assembly GCA_002339745.1 of Firmicutes bacterium UBA2595. Taxonomy (GTDB): domain Bacteria; phylum Bacillota; class Thermincolia; order Thermincolales; family UBA2595; genus UBA2595. The sequence continues at coordinate 10,970 of DDKP01000161.1, forward strand.
GATCCCCGAGCTTGAAAAGATCACCAAGGAAGAAGAACTATTGATACTGCAGGTTGGCAGGCTGGAGGAACAGAGGCAGTCCCTGGTCCGGTCCCTGACCAACCATTTTGTACTTTCTCCCGAGGAAGTTACGTTGTCAGAGATAATGAAGCGGGTCGACGGCGAAACCGGTTTGAAATTTCAGCAGTTATTAGAAGAGATGAGCGCGGTGATTAAAGAATTGGCAGGCGTAAATGAGGTAAATACCGAGCTGATAAAAAATTCGCTTGATTACATTAATTTTTCTATTGATATTCTTACCAGCAGCAGAACCTCAATGTATGGGCAAGATGATGAAAAACCAGATTCGGGCGCTAAAATTTTTGACCGTAAGATTTGATTCATAAATAACCGTATTTGTAAAGGGAGGGATAACTGTTATGAGGTCGACTTTCTTTGGTCTGGAAATCGGGCGAAAGG
>DDKP01000103.1:0-6604 GCA_002339745.1 Firmicutes bacterium UBA2595
TTGACAACAGGCCCCGGTTATTTATGGGACAGCCCTTATATCTCTCTAAGTTCATACAGGTCCACCCGGCGGTGTTTTAGAAGAGGGAATTCATCTCTCACCTGGTGAAGTTTTTTAAGGTCTACTTCAGCTAAAATAATACCTTCTTTTTCGTCCAGCTCTTTCTCCACTGCGCCCCACGGGTCCACCAGCATTGAATGCCCGTAAACCACGTAAGACAACTGCTCGTTTCGGGCCGGAGATACTCCGGCCACATAAAACTGGTTGTCAATAGCCCGCATCCGAAGGGTCAGTTCCCAGTGCGCAGGCCCGGTAATCATGTTAAAAGCGGCAGGCAGAACCATCAGAATCGCTCCGCGAAGAGCTATAGCCCTCGCCAGTTCGGGAAAGCGGATGTCATAACAGATACCAACTCCTATTTTTCCAAACGGGGTGTCAACCACGGTAATCCAGTCGCCCCGACCCAGAGTGCCGGACTCCTTAAAAGCGAATCCCTCTTTCAGTTCCACGTCAAAAAGGTGGCATTTCCGGTACCTGGCCAGAAGGCTCCCGTCAGGACCGAAAATAAAACAGGTATTGAATATCTGCTCTCCCTCTTTCTCGGGAATAGATCCTCCAAACAAGTAAATGTTTTCGGCGGCAGCCAACTCCGCCAGCATGGCTATAGTTTCCCCCTCCGGATACTCTTCTGCAAACTCCGGAAATAAACGGCTGTTGTAAGGACAGTTGAACATCTCGGGGAGCACGACAACCCGCGCCCCTCTGCCGGACGCCTTGGTGATCATATTTCTCGCCGTGTCCATATTGGTCTTTTTGTCTTCCACCACTGTATTTTGAATAAGCCCCAGCAGCCAACGGTCAGGCAATTGCATCATCTCCATTAATGAATTAATTTTCCATGAAAAGTAATCTGTCCTGTTATTACTGACCGGCCTGGATAGTAATTTGCACAATTCGTTCATTATCGCCCAGCTTGATTACAAGACTGGCCTGCCGGTCATCTTCAACATTGTAGATTAAAAAACCGGTCGGAGCTTGAGCCGCTTTGCCGAACATCCTTATGGCCTCCGTTTTTGAATCCCCAACTTTAATTCCTCTAGGGCCCGGGTGTTCCGGGTTGTCCACCGTCAGCCGGACAGTCCGGCCATTGCTGTCATAAATAACTTTCAACCCGTTATAACTACTGATCCTTACGGTCTGTTTCATATCCCTGTCATAAACCCTGTCGCTCTTTTCAGGCCTGCCCAGTACCTCTTCCACTTCTTTCCTGGTAATAGATAAGCCTGTACCGGAAATTTTCAGCTCATCCATTATCAGATTAAGAACTTTACCTGTCACCGCATCAACCTGAAAATAACTGCTCTCCGGAAGCTTATCGGGATGTCTTTCCTTGATTTCCAGCACCCAAACGGGGAAATCCTGAGTGGGTTCCTGATCGGCCTCAAATATCAGTTGTGTACCGTCCAGTTCGGAGACCTTCTCCAGTTTCTCCACAGCTGGGAAGTTTTTGACAGAATTTATAGCGTCACCTTTGGATATTAGCTGTTCCGATTGTGCCGGCAATCCCTTCTCCGGACTCTTGTCAAAGTTCCCGGAACCGATCTTGGTTTCCTTTTCAGGCCAAATAAAATCATACAGAGGCTCGGAGTAGTAACCGGTCGATAACCCCGCGAATATTACAGCTAAAACCAAAATGACCCGTCTCAGCATTTATAACCCCCCTGGTGAATAACCAACTGTGTATTTGACTCTTTAAAACAGCCGGCGGTTCCGTATTTAATCAATTTCAACACCGGAGGTCCTATTTCCTTCAATATCCAGCCTGATCACCCGGCACTTTCCCTCGTTTTATCAAATAATAAGTCAATCCGGCCAGGAGCAGCAAGCCTGCGTACCCTACCGACGGGTAGAGAGTCCTGACCATTGTGGTGAACCCCAACTGGCTGGCCAGGAAAGCCCCCGCACTTGCCCCTATAATAAAATACCTGGCCATCGGCCCCTCCGGTGAGGTAAGCCTGGCCACAAAGCCATACAGGCTGCCTACTGCCGTAGTGTAGATTTCGGCCAACAGTACCAGACTGTAAACCATCCGCAGTACCGGGTTAATTTTACCGGCTACAAATATCATGGGGATCTGGTATTTCGCAGCCAGGGGAAGATAAGGAGCTAAGCCCAAAAATATGGCGAGAGCGCCTAAACCAAGGCCCGCTCCACCGAGAATACCCCCTTTTAAAAGGATATCCGGCCGGTTAAACCTGGCCCCCAGAGGGGCTAAAACTGCTACAGCCATGACGATGTTGTAAGATACATAGATAACGGCTGAAAAAGGCCAAAAAGGCACCGCAGCCTTAACAGGTATCACACCTATAACAGGATTCAGGTAAAATTTGGTGGCTATTACGGTCCAGATTCCGATCCCGAAAACTGACCCTATCAAAAGCGGAACCATCAGGCTAATCGAATTGATCACGCCATTAAGGCCCAGCATAACGGTGAGCAGGGTAATAACGACCATTATGCCGCTTCCGACAATGGACGGCCACTGAAACTGTTCCGCAAAGATAGCCCCTGCCCCGGCCGCCATAGCTGTAAAAGCGCCGAAAAGAAAAAAAGTAATGACATAATCTACTGCCGAACCAAGCCATCGTCCTCCCACATACCGGATGACTTCCAGGTGTGAGCGGGCGTTAAGCTTCATACCCAATTCCAAAATGGCCCACCCGTAAACACCGAATAAAGTGGTGGCCAACAGCAGACCCCACAACCCATTTATCCCAAAATGCGAAAAAAACTGCATTACCTCCTGTCCCGACGCAAACCCGGCTCCCACCACTGTCCCGATATAAGTAGCGGCCACCTTGAAAACAGATAAAGAAGTCCTTTCTTCCACCCGCTGCAATTCATAATTCCCCCTAATTACTCAAGTTCCCTCAATGAGCCTAAAATATTTTCCGTTTTTACCACGTAGTATGTAACCGGCGAAAACAGTATTATGGCCACCAAAAAAGTAAACAGGCTGTTCCAGTTCACAAAAACAAGAAATCCAGCCCGGATTAGCCAGTGAACATACAAGGCTGTTGACAGGGAAAACCCCGTTATGTAAGCTATGAGTCCTTCCCTGTTTTTTACCCGGTTCAAATAATAAGCGTAAATAATCACAACCGGTAACCAGGCCAGGGCAATAAACAAAGGGATACCGGCAACGGAAAAAAAGTCGGTATAGTTAAACCTCCACCAGCCAAGGACCGGTACCAGCAGGCCCAGGATAAGAATCGCCTGCCCAAAGCCCCCGAAAAACCCAACAGGCAGTAACCGAATTATTTGATTACGCGGGACCGCTATAATCACGGCGAACATGAACATAAAAAACAATTCTACCCAAATTAGGCCTCGAAACAAAACCGCCATCTTCTTTCGTAAGTCTTTTATTACTTTGCTGTTAATGGTATTTTTGGTTCTGGCCGTTCAATTTATTCCCGTGAAGAAACCAAAAATAAAAAGGGAAATTAACTCTCCCCTGTCATCTTACATCACCATTCTTTTTGAACGTTATCATATTCCCTTTTATTTATGGCCTCCCATAACATAAATTGCTGCCCGCAGTTTGGGCATGAGAAAATGCTCCTAAGTGGTTAATACTTAAATCTTATCCTTCTTCCTATATACCAACCCCTCGGCTACTGAAACCAGGTCCCCTGTTTCATCTTTAACAGTTATCCGGTATAAGCCTGTCCGGTTGGTCAGTTTGTCCTCAGTCGCTTCAGCAGTTAGCGTACTATCTAACCCTGTAGCTTTCAGGAAGTTTATACTCATATTGAGGGCCAGGGCCACCTGCCCATGCGAGTTGGAGGCCAGAGCAAATGCCGTGTCCGCGACGGTAAAGACCGCGCCGCCGTGAGTAATATCTACCGAATTAAGGTGCTTCTCTTCAACTTTCATGCTCACCCTGGCATACCCGGGCCTCACTTCCTCAATTTTTACTCCTGCCATCCTGGCAAACCTGTCATTGCCTGTAATCCTCCGTACTGCCCTTTCTACTCCATCCATCCAGTACATTCCTCCTTAGAATAATAGTGGCTACTGACCAGTGACCACTATTCAGTTGAAATAACTTGACCGGCGGCCGGCAACATGGGCGGCGTTTAATGGTAATATCCAGATAAAATAGTTCACCTGTTGTTTATATAACTCCTTCATTATATAACTCCTTCATATTGTGATAAATTTACCGTCCATGATATAATATAGCATGACTATGCTGTTATTACTACAAAAATGTTGTCCGCCTTTCACTGACCACTGCTTACTACTCACTATCCACTACTCACTACACTTTAAGGAGTGATGAACTTGCCTATAGCAAGGAAAATCGAGGAAAACCTGAAACGCGCCTCATTTATCCGTGCCATGTTTGAAGAAGGTGAAAAACTGAAAAAATTGTACGGCGCTGATAAAGTATACGATTTTACTATCGGCAACCCGGACATAGAACCTCCTGCCGCTTTTAATGAGGAGCTTAAAAAACTGGCCTTTAACCCCATCCCCGGTATGCATCGCTATATGAGCAATGCCGGATACCCCGAAACCCGGAGGGCGATAGCTGAAGTTCTGACAGAAGAATCAGGCCTCGCTTTCACTGAGGACTATATCGTTATGACCGTTGGGGCCGGGGGCTCCCTCAACGTTGTTCTAAAGACACTGCTGGATCCGGGAGATGAGGTGGTCATCCTTTCCCCGTTTTTCGTGGAATACAAGTTTTATATTGATAATCACGGTGGCATCTTCAAGGAAGCGCCCACCAAGACCAACTTCCAGCTGGATGTCGAAGCTATTGAGGCAGTTATCACCCCAAAAACCAAGGCCATTATCATCAATTCACCAAATAATCCCACTGGAGTAATCTATGATGCCCCCTCCCTGAAAGAATTGGGAGACATGCTGAAGAAAAAAGAGGCTGAGCTTGGAAACGATATTTATGTTATCTCAGACGAACCATACGCCAAAATCAGCTACGATGGGGTAAAGGTACCCTGTATTTTTAATTACATAGACAACAGTATAGTAGTCACATCCCACAGCAAGGACCTAGCCCTGCCCGGGGAACGTATCGGGTACTTGGCAGTAAGCCCCCGGGTTAAAAACTTGCCGCTGGTTATGGAAGGCATGACCTTTGCCAACAGGATCCTGGGATTTGTCAATGCCCCTGCCCTTATGCAGAGGCTGGTTACTCACCTGCAGAGAGAGCGCGTGGATATAGCCGAGTACCAAGAGAAGCGGGACATATTATACGAAAATCTGACCGCCATGGGCTTTGAGATGGTCAAGCCCTCCGGGGCTTTTTACCTTTTTCCCAAGTCTCTCATTCCCGACGATGTTGAGTTTGTAAAAACAGCCCAGAAGTTTAACTTACTGCTGGTTCCCGGGAGCGGGTTCGGGAAACCCGGCTATTTCAGGATAGCTTACTGTGTCGATAAACAGATTATTTTGAACTCCTTACCGACCTTTCAAAAATTGGCCAGAGAATATGGCCTGTAATAAAAAATGCAACAAAAAACCCGCTGCATCTTCAGCGGGTTCTCCTCTTACTTAGCGAAAACATGGTTGCCGATTTGGATCGTTATAGTCCTGGTCCATACCCACTTATTCTGGGCAGTAGCCGGGTTCCAGTAGTAAAGTGCACCATAGGTAGGATCCCAGCCATTTAGTGCGTCCTGAACGGCTTTATAGGCGGTTTCGTTGGCCGGCAGATTTATCTGCCCATCATTGACAGCTGTGAAAGCCCATGGCTGATAAATCACGCCGGGAACAGTATTCGGGAAGTCAGGGCTTTTAAGCCGGTTCAAAATAACAGCCGCCACGGCCACCTGACCCCTGTACTCCTCCCCCCTTGCCTCGGCATGAACGGTGCGGGCCAGCAGGTCCACGTCACTCCTCGAAAAACTCCTGGAAACGGTAGTAACAGTCCTTGAACTTCCTCCGGGAATGTACAGCACCTGTCCCGGGTAAACTATGTCCTTCCACAGGTTGTTGGCTTTTCGGATGGAATCAATGGACACACCAAAACGCTGGGCAATCAGGTACAGAGTATCCCCCTTGACAACTGTATACCTGGTGCCCGAACCGGCAGAACCGTCCGGGATAAACAGTTTCTGCCCGGGAAAGATTTCATCCCCGGATAAACCGTTAGCTGACTTGATTGCAGAGATTGTAACCCCAAATTTCTTTGAGATCAGATAAAGAGAATCGCCGTTCTGGACCGTATAAGTTGTAGCAGCCTCCGCAAACCCGGCCAAGAAAAAAAGAGAAAACACGCTAACCAGGAACACTGTTACAAGAATCCTTTTCATCTTATCCTCCTTTCTTACTGCCTCCGGAGTTAGCTGACGGGTTCGGTTGAAAGGATAACCCTACTTCACCGCCCAAGCGGCAAATGATTCACCCCTGGCCGCAAGGCCTTGTTGGTTCCTCCGTACCTTTCGGATTCGGCATATACTTGGACAAGTTATAGTATAAACGATTTTCCAGTACTGGTTAAGACCGTAAAAATAACCAGCAGGACCATAAATAACCATGATACAGGAAATGGGACCAATAATGTAATGTT
>DDKP01000103.1:7008-30897 GCA_002339745.1 Firmicutes bacterium UBA2595
TTGTTTTTATAACTGCTTAAAATGAATCCTTCACTCACGGCCACTAACTTTTGATTGCAGCTCTGCTGCGCTGGGGTCTTAGTGGTTCGGATTTAAAAATTAAGGTTAATTACTTAAAGGGACACTAGATTGAAAAAGCGAAAAGTAATAAAAGGACGCAGAAACCCTTCCCCGGTTTATTGCGTCCTTTTGGTTCTCATTATGGTTTCGGTGTGAAAGTTATCCGTATGAGTTATTAAATTATGAAAACCGTGCGAGAATGACGTCCCTTTTCCGCAGAGATTTCCTGACATCAATGACCCGCTGGTTCCTGGAGCCGCGGAAGGCGAGGTTCAGGTCCTTCTCGGTTTCAACAAATGGCCCGTCCACCAGGTAGTCGGAAATGCTAAGCAGTTCCATAACCTTCCGGTTTTTTTTTCCCATGTGAAGCAGTTCCTCCCAGGTATATCCCGTGTAAGTCATTATATCAAGCCCCTTCTCTTTGATTTGTTTTCCCAGTTGGGCAAACGCTTCGGCCTGCATAAACGGCTCGCCACCGGAAAAAGTAACCCCCCTGAGCAGCTTGTTCTTTTCAAGCACTGCAAGGATTTCCCTGTCCTCAACAACCCTGCCGCCGCTGGGATCCAGGGCCTCAGGGTTATGGCAGCCCGGGCATGACCGGGGGCATCCCTGGGCAAAAACTACGCTCCTGATGCCCGGCCCATCAACAACAGACTCACGTATTAGACCTGCAATCCTCAGTTCCATACCGCCGCTCCTTATTCTCCCGGGTCTTCCGGTTATTACGGTAAACCTCTCCCGGCTAAATTAATCTTTATCCTTGTACCTCACCAGATCCAGGAAAGCCTCATCAGCCATTCTCTGGGCGAGTTGGTCAGGGTAATCTCCCTTGTAAATGACCTTGTCAACCCCAGCGCTGACCAACAGCTTGACACATGATACGCACGGCTGATGCGTGACGTAAACAGTGGCCCCTTCCAGCACGTCACCGTGCAGGGCGGCCTGGGCGATAATATTGGCTTCGGCGTGCACAGCCCAGCAGAGCTCGTGCCTTTCTCCCGAAGGAATTTTCAATTCTTCCCTCAGGCAGCCCCTCTTTTCACAGTGGGTAACCCCCGACGGCGCGCCATTATAGCCGGTACTGACTATTTTCTTGTTTTTTACGGCCACAGCGCCAACCTGGCGCCTCAAACATGTAGACCTGGTAGCAACCAACTCGGCTATGTCCATAAAATACTTGTGCCAAGAGGGCCTGGACATCAAATCTCCTCCTTTATCCCTGCTGCATCACGCACATCTTTACTCCCTCTCCATCAGGTGGGAAACCCTGTCACGGAGTTCCGACTGCTTGGCATCATTAAACCTGTCAACTGTGCTGAGATATCCGGTAATCCGGCGGACGCGCCTTATATCAGCGGAACCGCACATGGGGCATTCATCCTGGTTTATTACCCCCGTGTAACTACACCCGGTGCAATAATCCACAGGGAAATTAATGCCGGCATAACCTATATCCGCATCCTTCATAGTCCTCAAAACGGTCTCAATGGCATCCAGGTTATGTATTGGGGGCGACGGGAATTCCACATAACTGATGTGGCCGGCATTGCAAAATTTATGATATGGGCCTTCGATGGCAATTTTATCAAATATACTGATCTCATGGCTGACCGGGATATGGAACGAGTTAGTATAGTATTCCCTGTCAGTAATACCTGGTATCAACCCGTATTCTCTCCTGTCCAGCCGGACGAACCTGCCTGACAGCCCTTCGGCAGGAGTGGCCAGCAGGGTAAAGTTGAGGGTGTGCTCCCTGGTAGCCTGGTCCATTCTCTTGCGCATATGTTCCACTATCTGTAAGCCAAGTTCATTGGCGTCCGGTGATTCTCCATGATGTTTACCCACGATTATCTTCAAAGTCTCGGCCAACCCTATAAATCCGACGGACAAGGTCCCGTGCTTGATAGCCGGTTCAATGGTATCCGAGGGTTTCAGTCCCTGGGAATCCAGGTACAGGGCTTGCCCCATCAGGAAGGGCATGTCCTTGACCTTAAGACTGGCCTGGATTTTGTACCTGTGAAGCAACTGGCTGATGGCCAGGTCAAGAATCCTGTCAAGTTCCCGGTAAAACTTGTCGATGTTGGTACCGGATTTGATGGCAATCCTGGGAAGGTTGATAGTGGTAAACGACAGGTTGCCGCGTCCTTCAGAGATTTCAGGTCCGTTGACATTTGCAATTACCCTTGTCCGGCAGCCCATGTAGCTGACCTCGGCACCGTAACGTTTGTTAAATGACGAATCCATAAAACTGAAAGTCGGATTTAATCTCCTGGACGCTACCCGGATGGCTAGTTTGAAAAGGTCGTAGTTTGGGTCTCCTTCATTGAAATTAATACCTTCCTTAACCCTGAAAATAATGTTGGGGAAGATAGGGTTCTCCCCTCTGCCTAATCCTTTTTCGTATGCCAGGAGCAGGTTTTTGACCACCGCCCGGGCTTCCGGTGATGTATCGGTACCTATGTTTAAGCTGGAAAACGGCACCTGGGCGCCGGCCCGGGAATGCATGCTGTTGAGGTTGTATATCAGCGCCTCCATGGCCTGGTAAATTTCATTGTCATCGGCGTCCTTTACGAATTCCGCAATATCCGTATCAAAAAATGGAAAGGCCTGTCCGCCGTGCATGTCATTTTGGGAGCTCTGGAGAATGATAGCAGCCAAAGCAGTGGCCGAAGTCGCCCTCTTGGGCGGCCTTATGTAGCCATGCCCGTTATTAAACCCTTCTCTCAGCAGTCTCCCCAGGGGAATCTGTACACAGGTCAGGGTCTTGCCGTAAAAATCCAGGTCATGAATATGAATATCACCGTTTATATGGGCCTGCGCCTGCTCCTCGGGAATTAGCCTGGTAAGGTAAAATTTCTTGCTGGCTGCGCTGGCAATCTGGAGCATTTTCGCGGAAGGTGAATTGCTGATGTTGGCGTTTTCCCTGTTGGTTTCCACCAGGATCTCTTCCACGGCATCCATCAGCTCGGACTTGGCCTCCCTGATCCTGGTGCGGTGAGCCCTGTATAATATATAAGCCTTTGCCGTCCTGGCGTGGCCTCTCTCAATCAGGACCTTTTCCACACAGTCCTGAACATCTTCCACGGAAAATATGCTGTCCCCGTACTCCCGGCGGAGGAGCTTCATTACTTCCAGGGTCAGCTCCATCGCCAGCGTCCGGTCTTCTCCCCCAACAGCTTGAGCTGCCTTGAAGATGGCATCTGTGATTTTGCTTTCATTAAAAGGAACCAGTCTCCCGTCCCTCTTCCTGATAGCTTTAAAGCCTGTTTCTGCCCTGGAGCGTAACTGGGTCAAGTTAGCTGCCTCAAAAAGTTCTTTTTCCTGAATCATCCGGGTATCATCTCCTATACTATTTTTTCTTTAACAGCTTTTCCAGTTCTTCGATGAAACTGTTCACGTCCTTGAACTGGCGGTATACCGAAGCAAATCTGACATAAGCCACTTCATCGAGGTTTCTCAGTTTCTCCATGACCTTCTCCCCTATATCTTCCGAGTTAACCTCAATATCCATTTTATTCCTCAGTTCTTTCTCAATATCATCAACCATATCTTCCAGCTGGCTCATGGAAATCGGCCTCTTCTCACACGCCTTGATTATTCCCCCAAGGACTTTATTCCTGTCAAAAACTTCCCTCCTGCCGTCTTTTTTAACCACCACCAGTGGTATTTCGTCAACTTTCTCATATGTCGTGAACCTCCGGCCGCACTCCGTACACTCCCTTCTTCTTCGAATGGCGTTACCGTTTTCTGCCGGCCGGGAGTCTAATACTTTGCTGTCAACATACCCGCAAAAAGGGCACTTCATTTTTTCTCCACCTTAAAAATTCAGAATTATTTGCCAAAGGATTTAGGCTGTCATTGTAGAATAAAAACTGTATATCATGTTACTCTTAAATGTTAGCGCCACAATATATGGGGCACATTTTTATTATAGAATACTATATCTTGTGCAGTCAAGGTAAATCTTACCAGGAAATAAAGTTTAAATTTTGCGAAAATATAGGTAAATCTCAATAAATAATCAAGATGTATTATTGATAAAAGGCACGTTTCGGCGGCGTTCTGCACAAAAAAATGGCTACCTTGCTTAAAGGTAGTCATTTTGTTTCTTAATATAGCACACTTTGGTTCGTATCGGTGTAATCCGCCAGTTCCACCAGGATTACATCCATCCCAAGTTTTTTTATCTTTTGCCAGGGAACCACTACATCATCGTTCCGGCCGAATAGCCCTAAAATTCTTCCGTTTCCCGGCAGAACCACCGATTTTATGCGGCCGGCGTCCAGGTCAATCTCAATGTCTTTAATCAGGCCCAGTTTCTTGCCGTTCATAACGTTGATGACTTCTCTCATGCGCAGGTCCGAGATTTTGACCATTTTAGTCTTCCACCTCCTCACCATATTATATGTGGGAGGTTGTCATGATGTGCAGGGAGCTTATTTTTTTCTCTGTTGTCAGTTAGCGATTCCTGCCGGTGAATCAATGTGATCAGCTCGGAAAGCCCCCACTGTTGGGGGGCTTTCCATTCATTTCCTTTGTTCGCGCCTTTTATTTTTTTCCGCCGAAGAATTCCAGCTTAATCCAGCAGACGGTTAAGCATTTCCACAACTTTGAACCTCACTTTTACAGTCTCCTGTTTTGTGCCCGGGTCAATCAACAAGTCGTTTTTAGCAGTGCCGCTGACGGAAAGTTCACCGCCGGGTCCGGGGTAAGAAACTACCGCCATGCCGTCCAGGCCATCGGAACGCATCCCCTTGGACACATCCACGAAGCAGAGCGGCGGGAAAAGTACACACCACCAGTTAGCTCCCTGGCCCCGGCCTATTACGACCCTGACGGCCTCGTAATTACCGGCGGGTAATGTCAAATTTCCGTAGCTTTTTACAGGGAAATCATAATTCCCTATCATGGCTTTCACCGGGTAGCGTTCACCATGGTTCCTGACTTCATTCTCAGCTATTGACCTGATTTCATCCAGACGAGCCCTTACAACAACACGGGCTTCACCCACCGTTTTAACCTTTGCCAACTCGGGTGTCATCCGCTGGACTATCAGATCCCTTACTTTTCTCTTAAGGGCCTGATCTTTCTCACTGTCGCTGTTGGCAACAACATGAAACCTGATCAGGTTATCCCGAAAATTAAGGGTCTTATCCGTTTTACCCTGCTCCAAATACACGGCGGTTGAAACACCACTTTCCGCACCTCCGGGTCGAATCGGTATCTCTGTTCCTGTTACTGCCAGCGTTAATAGGGCTGCCGTCGCCAATACCGCCACGATTGTGCCGGTAATCAATGTACATTTAATGATTTTACTCCGCATAAAAATGCCTCCTCGTTTTTATCTATCTCCTTAATGTTGATCAGCAATAACCTGCCGCCTAACATTCACATATGCTTGCGCATATGCTTAAGGGCCGCTTTTTCCAGGCGGGAAACCTGGGCCTGCGAGATACCTATTTCCTCGGCTACCTCCATCTGGGTCTTTCCCTCAAAAAATCTGAGAGACAGGATTAATTTTTCCCGATCACTCAGTTTCTGCATGGCTTCCCTGACGGCAATTCCCTCCAGCCAGTTGCCGTCCTGGTTTTTCTCGTCACTTATCTGATCCATTACAAAAATAGGATCTCCGCCGTCATGGTAAATAGGTTCAAACAGTGATATGGGTTCCTGGATGGCATCCAGGGCAAAAACTATTTCCTCCCGCGGCATTTTCAATTCCCCGGCAATTTCGTTTATGGAAGGCTCTCTCGACAGTTTGTTGACCAGGCTGTCCCTTACCTGCAGCGCCTTGTATGCAACATCTCTGAGGGAACGGGATACCCGGATAGGATTATTGTCTCTGAGGTAGCGGCGGATTTCGCCAATGATCATAGGGACCGCATAGGTTGAAAACTTGACGTTCTGGCTCAGGTCAAAGTTATCGATGGCTTTCATCAGACCGATACAGCCCACCTGGAACAGGTCATCAACATACTCGCCCCTGTTGGTAAAACGCTGTATTACGCTCAGAACCAGCCGCAAATTTCCGTTTATAAGTTTGGATCGGGCGTCTTTATCACCGGCCTGCATGGATTCAAACAAGTGCCGCATCTCGCTGCTGGTCAGTACAGGCAGTTTTGATGTATTAACACCGCAGATCTCTACTTTGTTGATCATCAATCGAGACACCCTTTCCGGCTTATATTGGTATATCATTAGGATTATTGCCCAAAGCAAATATGTTTATACAAAAGAAGGGCGCCTCTTGGCCGGGAATGGAAAACTTTGTTTTTTATTTATGAAAGGACAGGGAGGGGCAGATATATTCCACCACGACGGCAACAATTCAGCTTGTTACCGGCTCCCGCATACGCGGATCGCCGACAAGCGGACATCAGTCCGTCGTTCCGGAACATATCTGCCCCTCCCTTATTTATGGCCAAAATTTAGAGTAGCTGCCTCCATTTACTTATGGGAATAAGGCTGATGGGAAAAAAATACCGCGTCAGCGGTATGGACATCTTTGTGGTCTTTCTTTATAATCTTGGACCACAGAGAAATGCTTATTAGCTTTGTGGTAAAGAAAAAATGCCGGCTTAGACTACCAAGCCGGTTTAGTTTCAAAAAGAGGCAGGAACACACCTGCCTCTCAAACGTACAACTGAATTCATTCCGCCCTTTTGGAACGCGCCCATCCCGTTTCTCAATACTGCAAAGAGTTTGCCCCTTATGGGACACTCCCTGAAATTTATTCCATCCTGTGAATCTCTTTCCTCAGCCTTTTCAATATCCTCTTCTCCAACCGTGATATGTACGACTGGGAAATCCCCAGCATATCGGCCACTTCCTTCTGGGTCTTTTCGGCCCCGTCCGTCAGTCCGAAACGCAGTTCCATTATCCTCCGCTCCCTGCCGCTCAGTTTCTGGAGGGCAATGTTCAGCAGCCTTTTATCTACCTCTTCCTCCAGGTATTTGTAAATGACATCGCTTTCCGTTCCCAGGACGTCGGAAAGCAGCAATTCGTTCCCGTCCCAGTCAATATTTAGAGGCTCATCAAACGACACCTCGGACCTGGTCTTGTTATTTCTCCTGAGGTACATCAGAATTTCGTTCTCAATGCAGCGGGAGGCATAAGTGGCCAGTTTGATCTTTTTGTTGGGGTCAAAAGTGTTGACTGCTTTAATCAGCCCGATGGTCCCGATAGAAACCAGGTCCTCGATTCCTATCCCGGTATTTTCAAACTTGCGGGCTATATACACAACCAGCCGAAGATTCCGTTCAATCAGGACGCTCTTGACGGTTTTGTCACCAGCTTCCAGCTTTGAAATCAGAAAAATTTCCTCATCATTTGACAAGGGAGGCGGCAGGGCTTCACTACTGCCGACATAATAGACCTCCGATTTCAGTCCCAGTATGAAAAACAGTCTCAGGACCTTAAGCCTTAAAGTCCACTTCAACCTCATAAACCAGTTTAACATACCCAATATCCTCCCCGTCGGCCTGGTGTTTTTATCTTCAGCCAAATGTCAAATTGAGCAGTTAACTTAAAAAATAAAGAAATAATGCGGCGTCTGTATCCAATAGTTACTAATCACTAATCACCAGTCACCAGTCACTAATTAGGCTGACATGCTGTCAAGCACATCAGGATGCAAAAGGGCCCTGTACCCTCCTCCAGGACTTAACTGCTGGTGATAAACCCCTACTATCACATTCCTGGTCAGTACCCGGTTCTCTCCATTCATAATTTCCACCCGGTCCGGCCTGAATCCGATCAGTAAACCATTTTCCCTCCCCAGCGACGTAAAAGGAATTACTCTGAATCTTGTGGACCACCCTGTTTCGGCGAGGGAGTCCAGAATAAGCATCAAATCGGGGTCCTTTCCGCTTTCAAATGCCATCTGAACCTCAATCGGGAACAGGTGTTTCAGTACGTTATATTCAACCACTACCACCGGTATCCGACTGAGCGGGTCCTGGAGCTGGTTGCCGGTATCGATCAGAGCTTCAACCTCAACTTCCGAGTCGCCGAATAATACTCTCATTGGAACTCTGAACAGGCTCTGAACGGCACGTTTCCGCAACAACCGGCTGGCAAATCGGGTAAAAAAAACATAAAGGACAACGGTTATCAAAAGACCGGGCAAAAAATACGTAGCCACCTGATGCGAAAAATCATTGAGAGGCGGGTAGAAAGGCCTTGACCTGAAGAAATATAGAACCCCGATAAAGAAACCCCCGAGAGAAAACGAAACAATATAAAAAACCGTCAAGCAAACGGTAAACTGCCTAAGGTTAAGGGGGGCAAAGGTTACAGCAAACATGCCTACCGAAAACATCACTTTCAGCCAAAAGTTATGCAGGAATTCCATCTGGGGGAAGGCGGCAGCAAAGGAATAGGCCGCGCCGGCAACCGCTCCGGCAATAATCCTCGGCCACCGCGGAGCCAGTTTATTGATGGCGGCAGTCCCCCACAGGATCAGTGAGTTCATTAGAAAACTGACGGCAAAAGCAACGTCCGGGTAAACATATACTACCTTCTGGACACTCATTACTCCACCACCAGCTTGTAATTCATAGTAACATTATATGACTGTCAGACAGTAGTTATGACAAGTATTAAAACTCTCCCTACAACCGTCTCATTCATTATACAACGGGCTTCTTCAAAAATTTGTCAATGGGTGAAAAGACAAAAAAAAATCTCTCGCCTTTTTCTGTAAACCAAGGCAAAGAGTAAACAAATTTCGCAAAACTGGTTCTCCTAAAACAGCCTGAACAGCGGTTTTTTCAACTGGAATGAGATAAGGGCCAGCACCAGGATAAATGTAAAAATGGCGCCTACAAAGAAAAACCTCTTGAATCCCCCGGAGGGCATTAACAGATACCAGAATAACCCACTGGGCTTTTCCTCTTCCTGCTGCCTGTTAAGTTTTGCCATCCTCTCGGCACAGGAAGGGCATTCTTCCATATGTTTTTCCATTTCTCCTATAACCGGTTCTGACAACTTTTTATCAATATAATCGAACATCAGGTACCTGCATTCATGGCATTTCACCTGTCGCACCTCCGTTTATCCGGACATACGTATAACCGCTCACTCAAGAGCGTTCTAGTATCCCTCTATAAACATACGCGGGATATCCTGAATTAATTCGTTTTTTACAGTACCAGTACCAGCTTGAATAAAAACGACCATAGTACAGAAGCCAGTTCCGCTGAAACGAGATCCAGCCCGAGGTCAGCAAAACTGGCGGTAAGTTCGCTAAATTAATAGTTGGCTCTATTTCCTTCGTAAAAATGCTGGGATATCGAGGTCCTCAATTGCCGCGAAAGGCTTGATGTCAAGCTCGGCGTTGATTTCTCTGCGGTGATACTTTTGATCAAAACCGGTAGCAATTACGGTTACTCGCACTTCATCCTGCATCGATTCGTCAATCACAGCCCCAAAGATAATATTGGCTTCCGGGTCCGCCGCCTGAGCAATGATTTCTGCGGCCTCATTCACTTCAAAAAGGCCAAGGCTGGAACCGCCGGTTATATTTAGGAGTACCCCTCTGGCCCCCTCGATGGAGGTTTCCAAAAGAGGGCTGGAAATGGCTGCACTGGCGGCCTCAGAAGCCCTGTTCTCGCCTGTCCCGATACCGATTCCCATCAAAGCCGACCCGGTTTCTGTCATAATGGTCTTAACATCGGCAAAATCAAGGTTAATCAAACCGGGGACAGCGATGAGGTCTGATATCCCCTGAACTCCCTGGCGCAGCACATCATCTGCAATCCGGAAAGCTTCAACAATAGATGTCTGCCTGTCAATAACCTGCAACAGCCTGTCATTAGGTATGGTAATAAGAGTATCTACCTTGTTTTTGAGATTGGAAATACCGCCTTCAGCCTGGGTAAGACGCTTACGTCCTTCAAATGTAAACGGCTTGGTGACAACCCCGACCGTCAGAGCGCCCACTTCTTTGGCTATCTCGGCTACAATTGGGGCTGCCCCGGTTCCGGTACCCCCTCCCATTCCGGCAGTGACAAACACCATATCTGCACCCCTGAGGGCTTGTACCAGTTCTTCCCGGTTTTCTTCTGCGGCCTTCTGCCCAATCTCAGGATTAGCGCCAGCGCCAAGCCCCTTGGTCAATTTTGCCCCGATCTGGATCTTGCTAGTGGAATGGGCCATCTGCAGCGCCTGGGCATCAGTGTTAACAGCTATAAATTCAACACCCTTCAGGCCGGCCTGAATCATGCGGTTAACAGCGTTGCTTCCACCGCCGCCCACCCCAATAACTTTTATATTTGCAAACTGACTGGTATCAATCTCGAATTCAAGCATTAATTATGACCTCCTTTTGCCTCGCTGAAGCATCCAAATGAACGGGGACAAAACCCTTCATAAAAAAGAATTCGAACACATCCACTTTAATTGGTAAAATTCCACATGGAAATGAATTTCCCTCTTTTGAATTATATTTTTTTCTACTTTTTTAAAATATGGCGCCTTATAATGGCAAGGTTTTGAAATATCCTTACCCCAAAGGCAAAAATCGCCGCCGTGTACAGGGCTACACCTATTCTTTCCCCGATGTAAGCCAGCCCGGCAGCCAACAGCACATTACTAAAGAAACCGGTAACAAAAATGATGTCATCAAACTTTTTTTCCATACCGGCCCTTATTCCCCCGAAAACGGAGTCCATGGCTGCCAGGACCGCCACAGACATGTACTGTGCCCACGCCTGGGGCAGCGATGGGGCCTGCAGTCCGATAATTACACCTATAATCAAACCCAGTAAAGGCAACCACATACTACTCACCTTCTCCCGGCATTCAAAAGTTCTGGTTCTAATCCCGTCATTTTACCGGCCTTGAATAGTTGAATATCAATGTACCCGTATAAGCCGGAACAGTAATATTATCCTTTTTTCGGACTTCCGCAACCAGTCCCCAGAATTTAAGCTGCTGGAAAATTCCTCCCCTTATTTCCAGGCCGCTCTGCAGTGTATCCGGGTCACCGGTAGCCAAAATGACAACGGGAGGAGCGATCTTCCTGGTATTGACAAGTATTGTGTTGCCGGCACACCTGATTTCCGAAGTAGCCAAAAGCCTCTCCCCATTTATTGATATCGCCTCGGCTCCACCGGCTCGCAGTTCGTTGACCACTTTAAGAAGGTCTTCTTCATGCAAAATATATAGGTTTGGGTCTTCTCCGGGCTGTATTTCTTTAGGGTTATCATTAAGAATAATCTCGACGCCCGGTCCGGTCACGGGAAGAAGTCCAGCCTCAACCCTGGCCTTTTCCAACTGGTCCCTGAGGGCTTGGTCCGCCGTCTTTGTCCCCGCGCTTATCTGGTCCAGTTTTTTTCTAAGGTCTTCTACCTCATCTTTCAGGTTGTCCCTTTCCTGCCTGACTTCCTTCAGCCTTGCAGTCAGTTCCTGGACCCTTGCCACCGGGCTATTGGGCTGTATATCCCGGGCCGAACGAATTTGAACGGCCATCATGACTCCCAAAAAAAACAGGACCACTGCTACTAATATCCTTGATCTGTCCAATTCTGCATACCTCGCTTCAACTGCATAAATGTTCTATGGCTGTTGCTCTTTCTCCTGCCGGGGCCGTTCGATAAATTTAATCACCGGGTTTCCTTTATAACTTATGTCTATATATTGGATGCTTTCCTGATATTGTTGACTGATGACTTCCTGGTACAGCTGGATTTTTTCTTTAATTCTGGCGGTGTCACCGAACCTGACTTCTGCCTTGTCCATAGTAAAAATCCTGATGTTGTTCAGGTCCGAAACATTAATCTCGGAAATCGCCGCCCTGATATTCAGCGGTGTGGCATTTAAATAATCAAGCGCGGCCTTCAGCTTTTCGCCGGGAATCCTCTGCCCCGGTCCCACAGAGCCGGGAGTGACGCCGGTAATAATGGGAAGGTTGATACTGCTCAGGCTGCTAACCCGGGCAAGATAGCAACCGTCTTCGCTGACGACAATGAACCAACCCCGGTCAGGGACCAGCCCAATCGCTTTTCGTTCAGTTATATCGATAATAATCGTTGAGGGAAAATCCCTTGATATTTCCACCTGCATTACCAGTGGATGTACGGCAACCCGGTCCTTTGCCTGAATCAAATTCGCCTTGAAGATGTTAACCCCTTTGTTCAGACCTGCCAGGGTCACCACCTCTTCCTGGCCCAGTTGTTTATTTCCAGTTACCGTGATCTCCTTCACACTGAAAACTGGTGAATGAAGAAAAAAGAAAACTGCCAGTGAAAAGACAAAAATAAAAAAAAGGCTTTGTACTATATGCCACCGTCCCCTGCGGGAATTCGAGTATTTTGCGGATTGAAGAGCGGGCATAGGTGTCACCTCTTTATTATTATACCAAAAACTCAAATAAAAATATATACAAATAAACTTGTCCATCCGAAAACTAAAAAAAGCAGCTCCCTGCTGCACCTTCCCTTCTCAACCGTTGCTCACCAAACTTTATATTCCGCTTACCCTCATAATCCGGGCTCCCAGTGCCGCATATTTGCGTTCAAGGCTCTCATATCCCCGGTCGATATGCCAGACATTTTCGATTACCGTGGCATCCTCCGCTACCAGCCCCGCCAGGACAAATGCGGCGCCTGCTCTCAGGTCAGTCGCTTCCACAAATGTCCCGCTTAATTTAGGTATCCCTTTTACAATGGCTGCCCTGCCCTCTATTTTTATATGGGCGCCCATCCGCCGCAATTCATCAACATGCTTGTAACGGTTTTCAAAAACCGTTTCCGATACTATTCCAGTTCCCTCGGCTACCGTCAGCAGCACCATCATCTGGGCCTGCATATCGGTAGGAAAACCTGGGTATGATAGGGTTTTTACATCAACGGCTTTGAGCCTGGGTGGGCCTATTACCCTGATCCGGTCTTCTCCCACCTCTACCTTTACGCCCGCCTCCCTCAGCTTGGCAATAACTGCTTCGACATGTTCGGGTATAACATTTTCCACAACTATGTCCCCACCGGTTATGGCTGCCGCCACCATATGAGTTCCCGCTTCGATTCGGTCTGGAATTACTGTGTGGCTGGTTGAACCCAGCTTGGTAGGCCCTTCGATCTTTATCGTATCAGTCCCGGCTCCCCTGATTTTTGCCCCCAGGCCGTTCAAGAAGTTCTGAAGGTCAACTATTTCAGGTTCCTTGGCTGTATTTCGGATTATTGTTTGTCCCACGGCTTGTGTCGCTGCCATCATTATGTTCTCAGTAGCTCCCACACTGGGAAAATCCAGGTGAATTTCCGCGCCCTGCAGACCTCCGGTTTCCGCTATCACGTAACCATGCTTTTCGGTAATCTTTGCCCCCAGCGCAGTAAACCCCTTCAGGTGCAGGTCCATAGGCCTGGAGCCGATGGCGCACCCTCCGGGATAAGCAACCTTCACATAACCAAATCGGCCTATTAGAGACCCCATCACAAGATTTGATGCCCTCATTTTCCGCATCAGGTCTTCAGCAATTTCGAGACTTTTCACATTTCTGCCGTCCACCACGAGTGTGCTGCCTTCACAATGGATTTTTGCTCCCAGGTAGGTGAGCACTTCCTTCATCACCTCAACATCCAGGAGTTTCGGCACCTCATGGATGGTACTTATCCCCTCGGTAAGCAAACTGGCCGCCAGGATGGGAAGTATCGAATTCTTAGCTCCGCTCACCCTTATCGACCCCTTTAGGCGTTTGCCACCGATAACAATGAACTTTTCCACGTGGCCACCTCCAGATTCAGGTTATTCGCCGACAACCTGAACCTCCAGTTTTAGCTCGATATTAAATTTTTCAAGAACAAGGCTTTTTATCCAGTCTATCAGTTTTAGAACGTCGGAAGCCGTAGCTTCTCCCCGGTTTACTATAAAATTGGCATGCTTTTCGGAGACTATGGCATCGCCAACTTTCATACCTTTACCGCCAACCTGCTCGATGAGCCACCCTGCCCACTGCCCGGGGGGGTTGGCAAAAACGCTCCCTGCATTCGGGTACTCAAGGGGTTGGGAATTCCTGCGCTTAGCCAGGTTGACCTCATTCTTGTTTCTGACCTGATCCGGGTCATCCGGTTCCAGCATAAACACCGCGCTCAGCACCACGAGTTTTTTATCCCTTATACTGCTTCCACGGTATCGAAAGCCAATTTCTTCTTTGTTAAGCTCCACGGTTAACCCTTCCGGAGTCAAGACTCTCACTTTTCGGACGACTTCTTCCATACACCTGCCGTGAGCCCCCGCATTCATACTGACAGCTCCGCCGACAGACGCTGGAATACCGGCAGCAAATTCGAGGCCGCTAAGCCCCGCCTCAGCCGCCCGCTTTGCTACTAACGGAATCAAGGCGCCAGCCTCTGCAGTAATGTCGGTACCTCTAACTATAATCTCGTTAAAGCCCTGGGAAATTTTCAGTACAATACCTCTGATACCGTTGTCTTTAACCAGCAGGTTGGAACCGTTGCCCATTATGAGCAGTGGTATCTCCTGTTCCCTGGCAAAAAGGAGACATCGCCTGATATCTTCCACACCGGCCGGCATTACCATAATGTCGGCCGGACCGCCTATCCGCCAGGAGGTATGCTTTTTCATACTCTCCATCGTCAATATGCGTCCATCTATCAGACGTCCCAGGTCATGTTCTACTGTACGTAGATCCATACCTTACCTCGCTTTCAATCTCTCCACAAGTTCCGTGCCAACCGTCCAGATATTTCCTGCACCCAGAGTTAGAATGAGGTCCCCCGGCTCGGCCGTCCGGCACAGGAAATCGGTGATTTCCTCCGTAGTGCCGAAGTAATATACAGGCCTTTTCTCCCTGTCTGTTATTGCCCTGACAATCAGTTCAGCCGAAACGCCCTCAATCGGCGTTTCCCCGGCGGCATATATCTCATTGATGATAATGATGTCCGCATCAGAAAAAGCCTCGCCAAATTCTTTATGAAGAAACTTGGTCCTGGTAAAACGGTGAGGTTGGAAAACACCTATAACCCGGTTGGCCTTTGTTTGTTGAGCCGCCCTTAATGTTGCTTTCACCTCCGTCGGATGGTGAGCGTAATCATCGACTACTCTGATGCCGTTCACGTTTCCTAACAGTTGGAACCTTCTATGGACTCCCCGGAAACTTTGAAGCGCTTTGGCAACTGCCTCGAAATCAAGTCCTGCGATACGTCCGACAGCAATTGCCGCCATGGCATTATTTATATTATGCACTCCCGGCACATTAAGTTCCAGTTCACCTAGCTTATCTCCCCTGTAGTAAATCTCCGCCGTAGTCGGAAGACCTTCCGTCCTGATATTGCCGGCTGAATAATAAGCAGGATGGTTTATCCCGTATGTAATAACCCGTTTGCCGTACCCTTCGGTCAGTTCTCTCACGTTGGGGTCGTCCGCGCACATTACGGTGTAACCGCCTTCAGGAACACGCCCGACAAACTCCTCGAAAGCTCTCTTGATGGCCTCCCTGCTTCCGTAATAATCCAGGTGGTCATCCTCGATGTTCGTAATAACCGCTATGAACGGTGACAAAAGTAAGAAAGAACCGTCACTTTCATCGGCTTCTGCTATAAGGTATTCCCCATGGCCAAGTTTGGCGTTGCCGCCAAACTCGCTGACATCGCCGCCTACAATGACCGTGGGGTCCAGACCGTTTCTCTCAAAAGCAAGAGCAATCATGGAACTAGTGGTGGTTTTCCCATGTGCTCCCGCTACGGCAATGCCCTTTTTCTCCTCCATCAGCCGGGCCAGCATTTCTCCTCTTTTAACTATTTCTATTCCCTTTTCACGGGCTGTGACAAGTTCGGGGTTATCCTCCCGGATAGCCGAAGAGATGATTACCATATCGGTATCATGTCCTATGTGATCCCTGTCATGTCCAATAAAAATCGAAGCGCCCAGCTCGGCTAGCCTCAAAGTCACTCCACTCTCTTTAAGGTCTGAACCGCTGACCTTGAATCCTTTCTGCAGTAAAACAGTGGCAATTCCGCTCATACCTGATCCGCCTATGCCGATAAAATGAATGTTCCCCTGTCCGTTTCTCACCAAATCCAGCCCCTCTCTAAAGTGAACGGTTAAATATATACCCAAAAAACCATAAAGACTGTAAACTCTCAATCTCCACCCTATCCCCATAGTATGCAGTCACCAATTGGTTTGTTCCAGCAGAATCGGGTGCCTGTCCATTAAACAGGCCGGGTCGATTACTTCCCGCCGAGCTCATTGACCAGTTGTAGAAGATGTTTTAAGGCATCCGGCTTGCCGAGCTCCCGGGATTTTTTAGCCATAACGGACAACCTCGTTCTGTCCGTGTATAAGTTCCATATGGTTTCCCAAAGTATATCCGCGCTAAGGTCGGCATCCAAAATCATGACTGCGGCTCCATTTGTCACCAGCGCCCTGGCATTATACTCCTGGTGGTTAGCAGAAGCAAACGGGTATGGGATCAGTATTGAGGGCAGCCCTCGGGCAGTTATCTCAGCTATTGTTGTCGCTCCGGCACGGCAAATTACCAGGTCGGCCGCGGCCAGTGCCTCATGAATATTGTACAGATACGGTGTTACCGTAATATTCCTATAAGTAACCAGGTCTATTCCCCGGGTTCTCAATTCACTAACAGTCTCTTCGTATCCCTGGTATCCCGTCATATGTAAAAACTGCAGGTCCCTGTAACCGCATGCCCGGCAGATAACCTCCACCATTGTCTTGTTTATGCTGCGGGCCCCCCGGCTTCCCCCCATCGCCAGCACGGTAAACTTGTCCCTGTCAATACCGAGACGGGATATAGCTGCTGCCCGGCGGGCTGATAAAATTTCGGGGCGAACCGGTAGGCCGGTAACGGTGATGTCAGCCTTAGGACTGAAGAAACGCGCGGATTCCTCAAACGTGACGGCCACCTTGTCGACGATTCTGGCTAAAAGCCTATTGGTAATCCCGGGATAAGCGTTTTGTTCGTGGATAAGGGTAGGAATCCTTAAACCAGCGGCTGTCATAACAACTGGAGCACATACATAACCGCCGGTCCCCACCACCACCTCGGGTTTAAATTCTTTGAGTACCCTATACGCATCGTAACAACCTTTACAAGCCTTAAACAGTGTTACAATGACCCGCGGCGAAACCCTGCGGGTCAATCCTTCCACGGTCACTGTCCGAAATTCAAATCCTTCACGCGGTACAATATCCGCCTCCAGCCCTTTTGAGGTCCCGACAAAAAGGACTTTGGCTTCCGGGTTATCTTCCTTGATCCCCTTGGCGATTGCTATTGCGGGGTAAATATGTCCCCCTGTCCCCCCGCCGGTGACCACAACCCGCATTTATTTTCTCCCCCTGCTTTCAGAGGCCGTTAGCCGGTGGCCAGCAGCCAGTGATAAAAGTCAAAGTTTCCTCTAAAATTATATATGAAAGCGGATTTTTGTCAAATGGATTCTCCCGGCTCTTAACGCGGTGAGACATAGCGTGAGATGTTCAGAAGCATGCCGACACCAATCAGGGTGAATACCAGTGAAGAGCCGCCGAAACTGAGAAGCGGCAGGGGAATTCCGGTAATGGGGAGCGATCCCGTTACAACACCGATATTTATTATAGCCTGGAGGGCAATCATGGAAGTAACCCCCACCGCCAGCAAGCTGGCAAAGGAATCATGGGTAGTAAGGGCTATCTTGAAACCTCTCCAAATAAAGATAAGAAACAGGATGATTACAAGAGAACCCCCAAAAAAACCCAGTTCCTCTCCCAAAACAGCGAAAATAAAATCTGTATGCTGTTCGGGCAGGTAATAGAACTTCTGGTGGCTGTTGCCCAGCCCTGCTCCAAACAACCCTCCGGAACCAAGAGCATAAAGGGCTTGAATGATATGATAACCCGTTCCGGTGGGGTCAGCCCATGGATCCAGAAAAGCCAGGAACCGGCTCAGGCGGTATGGCTCAACCGCAATCGCCAATCCCACAGCCGCAAGACCCGCCAGGGCCAGGTAAAACAAATGTTTTCCTTTTGCCCCCGCCGCAAAAAGCATAATATAAACCGTACCGGCAATAGAAACGGCGGTTCCCAGGTCCGGCTGCAGCAGAATTAAACCACAGGCCAGAACCAGGATAACCAGGAAAGGCATCACACCCGAAAGAAAATAACGCAGCCGGTCCTTATACCTGGCTAAGCCGTAAGACATAAATATCACCAGGGACAGTTTGATCACTTCAGAAGGCTGGACAGTCAGGGGCCCCACCCCCAGCCAGCGCTGGGCGCCCTTGACGCTTTTCCCGATACCCGGCAGTAAAACCATGACCAGGAGGGAAAAGGCCAGGATCAGAAATGGCACCGCAAATCTCTTGTACCGCCAGTATTCTATCTTCATTACGGATACCATGGCAGTTAATCCGATAACCGCCCAGGTCGCCTGTCTTTTCAGGTAGTAAAAGGTATCGTCCATTTTTTCATAAGCCGTGACCTGACTGGCGCTGTAAACCATAATGATGCCGATACCCAACAGCAGTATGGTTGCCGCAAACAAGAGGATGTCGGGAGAATTTCTCCGGGGATACAAAAACAACTACCTCCTTAGACTCATCACTACTTCTTTGAAACGATCCCCTCTCTCCTCGAAATTTCTGAACATATCCCAGCTGGCAGAGGCGGGTGACAGGAGGACTACCTCCCCCGGCCTGGCCTGTTCCGCCGCTGTCCGGACAGCTTCATCAAAGGACCCGGCTTCAAAAATTTGGGCAAAACCGGTTTTCTCCACCGCTTCCCTGATCTGGTCCCTGCATTCGCCGTAGATTACCAGCACGCGGACTTTTTCTTTTATGCGGCTGGCAAATTCGCTGAAATCGCTGCCCTTGTTCTTGCCCCCGGCCAAGAGGACTATCGGTTCATCATAAGCCTCAAGGGCTTTTATCGAGGCATCAGGGTTTGTTCCCTTGGAGTCGTTAATAAACTTGATGCCATTCAACTCTGTGACAAGTTCCAGCCTGTGAGCCACACCGGGAAATTCCTTAAGGGTCCGGGCTATCACCCCGGCGGGAATCCCCATGGCCAGCGCCGCGCTGGTTGCCGCCAGGGCGTTCTCCAGGTTGTGGGCGCCCCTGATGGAGATTTCCGTTACCGGGCATACCCTGTCGGTTGTACCGCCAAATCTGGCAGTGATCTGTCCGTTCTCGACAAATACTCCTTCTTCTAACTTATGCCTGCGGCTGAAAAATATAACTTTCCCGGTAGTCTTTTGTTTCAATAGCGCTACAGCGGGGTCATCGTAGTTAAGGATGGTAAAATCCCCGGAATCCTGATTCTCAAATATTCTGGCTTTCGCAGCAATATAATTCTCCATTGTACCGTGCCGGTCCAGGTGGTCAGGCGTTATGTTAAGAATGACTGCGACCCTGGGTTTGAACCGGTCTATACACTCCAACTGAAAACTGGACACCTCGGCCACGATCACATCGTCAGGCCCATACTTTTCTATTTCCAGGACCAGCGGAAGCCCGATATTACCCCCCACACAGACGGTTTTACCCCAGTTTTTGAATATCTCCCCCGTGAGAGTGGTTGTTGTAGTCTTACCGTTTGTTCCGGTGATAGCAATAATGGGCGACCTGGCGAACCTGTAAGCCACTTCCAGTTCGCTCAGCACAGGCGTGCCTGTCTCAAAAGCTCGCCGGACTGGCGGCGCATTCAGAGGAACTCCAGGGCTGACAACAAGAAAATCAAAGTCACCGGGACCGAACTCAGGATATGTCCCGGCTATTACATCAACCGGTGCGGCGGTGAACTCTTTCAGGGTGTCGGCCAGTTCCTCTTTTGTTTTTTTGTCGGTGAGTACAACCCTCGTACCCTTAGCCGTCAAGAATTTCGCCACAGCTGCCCCGCTGCGGGCAATACCGACCACCAGAACTCTTTTGCCCTGAACATCAAACGGCCCGCGTTCACTCTCTTTCATATTCACTGTTCCCTACTTTCTCTGCGGCCTTTTGGCCATCCTATCTATTACTTATGTATAGACATATTTAACCTAATATAAACAGAAGGCCGTCCTATCCTATATTGTATAAACCCATTACACCGGTTACGGCGCCGGCAAATGAGAAGAGCCAAAATACCCTCACCACTTTCTGCTCAGGCCATCCGGCCAGTTCGAAGTGATGGTGCAGCGGGCTCATTCGGAAAACCCTCTTCCCGGTAAGCCGGAATGAAATAACCTGGATTATCACCGATAAGGTTTCTGCAACATACAGAATCCCAATTAAAGGGAGAAACAGTTCGGTCCTTGTTAGCATTGCTATGGAAGCCAGGGCTCCTCCCAAAGCCAGGGAACCGGTATCCCCCATAAATACTTTCGCAGGGTGTACGTTGTATCTCAAAAAACCCAGGCATCCGCCTGCCAGGGCTGCGGCAAAAACCGCCACATCACTGACAGGTTTTCCCATCATCAAGGCAACCAGGACAAAAACCGCAGCGGAAATGGCCATTGAACCGGCCGCCAGCCCGTCCAACCCGTCCGTGATATTGACGGCATTGGCTGTACCGACTATCACTACAGCAGAAAACACCAGGTACAGCGCCGGTCCCAGCGCCAGCTTATACCCGGTAAAAGGAACAATGAGATCTGTCCCTCTCCCCAGTATAAACACAGCCGTAAGAGTCGCCAGGATAGCAACCCCGAACTGGCCGGCCAGTTTTTCCCTGGCTCTCAGCCCCAGGGGTCTTTTGAGGACTACTTTTATGTAATCGTCCAGAAACCCGATAACCCCAAACGCCAGGGTTGTACCGAGTGCCAGAAGGCTATGGCCTGCCTTTTCTCCTATCAGCAGGGTTCCGGCAGCCGTACCGGCAAGAAACATCAGCCCCCCCATGGTTGGGGTTCCGGCTTTCCGGAGATGACTCCTGGGCCCATCATCTCTTACATACTGCCCGAATTTCCACTTGTAAAGCACAGGGATCAGGATTGGCCCAATCAGCAGCACCACTACCAAAGCTGTGCCAAAGCTGTAAAAAATCACTTCCACGAGGTCTCTCCCCCAATTTCAACTGGTCATCTCCAGCAAATCGTTTACAATCTCTTCCATCTTCATTCCCCGTGACCCCTTGACCAGGATTATGTCTCCGGGCCGGACTATTCTTTTGAGGTAGTTTTTGGCTTCCGCATTGGTGTTGAAGCTTATTATCTCGGCCGGTGGTTCATCCGTCAGGCTGGCTCCAAGCGCGATTTCACAGCCCAGTTTTCCAACGGTAATAAGTACATCAACCTTCGTTTCCGCGGCTGCCGCCCCCACTTCCCGGTGGCCCTGCACCGAACGCTGCCCCAGTTCATACATATCACCCATAATTGCAATCTTCCTCTGTCCAGGGGACAGGCCCGCCAGGATCTCCAGGGCCGCTTTGGTAGAAGCGGGGTTGGCGTTGTATGTGTCATTAATTATGGTTACCGTTTCGGTCTCAATGATTTCCAACCGCATGGAAGTCAGCCGGACTGACTCCAGGCCTTTTTTAATTTCTTCTGTCGATAGGCCCGCTGTCAGCCCAACACCGATCGCAGCAAGAGCATTCAGCACATTATGCCGGCCAGGGAGCGGCAGGTTCACCTCAATATACCCGGCCGGTGTTTTGGAAGTAAAACTTATATTCCTGCCATTGACGGTCTTTATATTTTCAGCGTAAAGCGGCACATCACCTGCTGTACCGTAAAAAATAACCCTGCCCCGGCACCTGGCCGATTGCTCCCGGACTAACGGGTCATCCCCGTTTAGAACTGCAAAACCACCCGGGTCTATATGGTCAAGAATCTCTCCCTTGGCTCTGGCGATATTGGCAACCGAACCCAAAAGTTCCAGGTGAGTCTCTCCGATATTGGTTATCACGGCTCCATCAGGAAGGGCGATACCTGCCAACAGGTCAATCTCTCCAAGGCCACGCATGCCCATTTCAACAACCGCTGCCCCGTAAGACTCGTCCAATTTCAGAAGGGTTAGGGGAAGGCCAATCTGGTTATTAAGATTGCCTTCTGTTTTCAGGGTCTTGTATCTCTGTCCCAGAACGGAAGCAATCATGTCCTTGGTAGTGGTCTTACCATTGCTTCCAGTGACTCCCACCACAAGACCGGTAAACTGCCTCCGGTTGTGCCTGGCCAGGCTCTGCAGGGCCTCCAGGGTATTTTTAACCAGGATAACCGGTTTTTCCCACGACCCGGTGTCTACCGGGCGGCTAACAACCAAACCCCCGGCCTCACTGGCTATGGCCCTGTCTATAAAGTCATGGGCGTCAAACCGTTCCCCTATCAGGGCAATAAAAAGATCGCCTTTACTGATTTTCCTCGTGTCGGTTGAAACATTTTCGATCACTGCGCCAGGGTCACCCTGCACCAGTTGGCCGGCTACTGCCCCGGCAATTTCCGCTGCGGTCAAGCTCTTCATGCCATCCACCTCTAAATAGTAACCAGTGACAAGTGTCCAGTTGGCAGCTGGCACCTCGTACCTACTTAGTTAATTCCTTTAACAATTCCCTCGCCACTTCCCGGTCATCAAAATGCAATACCTTCTCCCCCACTATCTGGTAGGTTTCATGGCCTTTACCCGCAATGAGCACTACATCGCCCGGTTTGGCCATCTTGATCGCGTAACCGATAGCTTCCCTGCGGTCCGGAATGATTGAGTATTTGGACCTGTCAATCTTTTTCCTGGCTCCTTCTTCGATCTGGGAAATAATAAACAGGGGTTCTTCGGTTCTAGGGTTGTCGGAGGTCAGAATCGTGTAATCGCTTAGGCGGGCGGAGATTTCTCCCATAATGGGCCGTTTCGTCCGGTCCCTGTCTCCGCCACAGCCGAACACGGTTATCACACGGCCCCTGGCAAACCCCCGCGCGGCTCTGATAATATTCTCCAACCCGTCGGGGGTATGGGCATAGTCGACAAACACAGAAAAATCCTGCCCTTCGTCAACCTTTTCCATCCGGCCGGGAATACCCTTGACTGATTCCAGGGCTTTTTTCACAGAATCCGGGTTAATACCTTCGGCCAAACCCACCGAGAGGGCTGCCAATGCGTTGTAAACATTAAACAGGCCTGTCAGACGCAGTTCCAGGTACAGTTCCGTGCCAGGCGTGGATACATAAAAGGAGGCTCCGTTATCCCTTAAATTCAGGTCCCTGGCCCTGATGTCACACTCTTTTTCCACCCCGTAGGTCAGGACCCGGCCCGTGGTTGCTTCAATAATGCTTTTGGCGTTGGGGTCGTCAATGTTTATAATGCCGTACTTCGTCTTGGCTTTGTTGGCATGGCTGCCCAGCCCGCTAAAAAGCTTCTTTTTGGCGGCCAGGTAGTTTTCCATGGTTTCGTGGAAATCAAGGTGGTCCTGGGTGATATTGGTAAACACCGCGTAATCATACTCCACGCCTGCCACACGGTCCAGTTCCAAGGCATGAGAGGACACTTCCATGACCACGTGTCTGATACCTTCTTCCAGCATCTCCTTCAACAGGACCTGAAGGTCCAGGGACTCGGGGGTGGTATTCGTGACAGGCAGCACACGGTCTCCAATCTTGTTCATGATAGTGCCGATAAGCCCCACCTTATGTCCTGCTTCCCTGAAAACCGCCTCCACCAGATTAGTCGTTGTCGTCTTCCCATTTGTTCCCGTAACCCCGACCACAGTCAGCCTGCGGGATGGGTAGCCGGTAAAAGCGGCAGCTATTAGGGCCAGCGCTTTACGGGTGTCCCGGGTAATCACGAGGGGTACCCCCTCCGGAACCTCTACCGGCTTTTGGGCCACCACGGCGGCGGCCCCTTGCTCCAGGGCCGCGGAGACATACTTATGCCCATCTGTTTTGAAACCTTCGACACAGACAAATACATAACC
>DDKP01000103.1:31288-40510 GCA_002339745.1 Firmicutes bacterium UBA2595
TCCCCTGGTTTCGATAACTTCAATTTCACGGATGATTTCTCGGAGAGTATTCATTCGATCCTCCAATGTGACTGACAATTATGTACTCTATATTATTGGCATCAAACTACCAATTTATCCAAAAACAGCTAACCTTCTCGAAATAAAACAGGCAATTCGCAGTTTATTACAACCAAAGCTGAGCCGGCTGTTTGAAGAGGTTTTTTATCGTGTCGCCCAGCCAGCTCAGCTTGCTTTAATGTAACTATATTCTCGATTTCGATTAGGGCTCTTGCCTTTACGGGGACGGTTCAGGGACAGGCGGTGAGAAGGTGACCGTTATCGCTGAACCGGCCTTTACTTTGGTTCCTGGTTTCGTTTTTTGTTCCACTGCCACCCCGGTTCCAACCGGGTTCAACTGTAAACCGAGTCTCCCCAGAAGTTGCCCGGCCTCTCTCATGGTCAAGTCTGTCAAATCGGGCACTGTAACTTCCTGGCCATCGGGAACGCCTTTCCCTGGCGGTCCGAGATAAACCACTACCTTTGCCCCGGCAGGAAGCCTGGCTCCTCCTTTGGGCTGCTGGCTGATGACCCAGGTCCCCTCACCCTCCACTTTTGTCTCCAGGGCGCTCTCCTGTAGTATGCGAAGAGCGTCTTCAAACGATGTGTTCACTACATCAGGTACAAGTATCTCGGTGTTTTTTGACCTCTTCTTGATTTCTTCCTCGCTTAACTGAGGAGTCACACCCAGGTAGCGCAGAATATCTTTGGCCAGGTTTTTAAACACAGGAGCAGCAATGGCGCCCCCGTAATAGGTCCCCCCCTGAGGCTCGTCAATAAGAACCAGGATTGCTACCCTCGGGTCATCGGCCGGAGCAAAACCGGCAAATGAGGCGATATATTTCCCCTGGGTATACCCGCCTTTCCCCGCCTTTTGGGCAGTTCCGGTCTTCCCGGCAACCCGGTATCCTTCAAGATAGGCTCTTATACCGGTACCCTGGCTGACGACTCCTTCCAGGATCCCTGAAAGCTGCCTGGCCGTTGTTTTGGAAACGATCTGCCGGACTGGTTCCGGTTTGATTTCTTTAACAATATTTCCTTTCTTGTCCCGGATTTCCTTGACCAGCTGGGGCTTCATCATCACCCCGTCATTGGCCACAGCGGCAAAGGCCGACAGCAGTTGAATGGGAGTCACGGAAATTGCCTGACCAATGGAAATTGTAGCAATATTGATGAGTTTGATATCTTTTTCGGGGATGACAATCCCCACGGCCTCCCCGGTCAGGTCAATGCCCGTTTTCTCACCAAACCCAAAGGCCCTGATATATTTATAAAACCTTTCCTTTCCCAAGTCAAGGCCAATCTCAACAAACCCGGGGTTGCAGGAATTTTGCACTACTTCCACAAAAGACTGGGAGCCGTGGGTTCTGGGAAATCTCCAGCACTTAATCTTATGGTCTCCCACCACGGTAAACCCCTTATCATAAAAGCGGCTCTCCGGCGTAACGACCCCTTCGTCCAGCGCTGCCGCCGCCGTGACCACCTTAAATGTGGACCCGGGCTCGTAGTTCAGCTGAATAGCAAGATTGCGCCTTGACTCTGCCGGATAATCATTGTAGGCTCCGGGATCAAAGTCCGGCCGGCTGGCCATGGCCAGTATTCCACCAGTCTTTGGCTCCATGACTATAACGGTTGCCCCTTTGGGCTGATACTGGGCAATAACGTTTTCTAACTCCCGTTCCACAAAATACTGAATTGTTTCGTCTATGGTCAGGTAAACATCATTACCCGGGACCGGCGGCTTATACGTATGAAGCGCCTGCGGAATGGCCCTACCCGTTGCATCCTTCTCAGTTATTATTCTCCCCGGAATTCCGGCCAGATCCCGGTCCAGTTTTTTTTCCAGTCCTTCCAGACCGATATTATCTATTCCGACAAAGCCAAGAACATGGGAAGCAAATTTGCCTTTCCGGTAAGAACGCTGTTTTTCCTCTACTATATCTATGCCCGGCAGTGCGAGTTTCTTTATTTCCCTGCTCTTCTCCGGGTCAACCTTTCTTTTTATGTATTCGAAATTCGAGTTCTTGGTAATCCGTTTATAAACATCCTCATAATTCAGGTCCAGGATGCGGGCCAATTCGGCGGCGGTTTTCTCGGGGTCACCTTTTTTTACTTCCGGAGGAATGGCAAAAACAGAATCGGAGCTGATGCTAACCACCAGCTCTTTACCGTTCCTGTCATATATAGTTCCCCTGTCAGCCGGAACAGGAATGTCATCCATCCGGTTTTTTTGTGCCAGGTCCCGCAGTTCATTTCCCCTGACAAACTGTATCCACGCCAGCCTTCCAATGAGTAAAATCAAAATCAGTCCAATAATAAGAAAGAGTTTGGTAACTCTTTTCCGGATCACGATATTAGTGGCGCTCATTTGAAGTCAACCCCTCTGTGGCCTTATGGTTGCTTCAACACTTTACGACACCGCCCCCTGTCAGCCGTTGATTATCTTGGCCAGGGTTTGAACCAGGAAATTTCGTTTCTGTTTTTCTTGGCCGGGCTGTTTGTCTGTGTCATCTGCTGAAGCAATTCCAACGGCTTCTTTTGAGCCGGCTTTAGAATATTCTACAGGAACAAACTGAACCCCTTCCGCCAATTCTGGTTCTTGCATGCCCAGGCGGGTAGTAGCGAGATACTCAATGTTTTTCAGGGATTTCAGTTCGTCTATTTTGGCCTGAAACGCCTGATTTTCCACTTCCAGGGACTGCACCTGTTTTTTTAAGGCTAATATGTCATATCCGGTTTTGGCTATCTCGGCATACCTGGACGCGACCAGAAAAGCCAGGCATAACGTGACCAGCACAATAGAGCAGTAGACCATTTTGGTTTGTGTCCTGATCCTGCGCACCCTTTTGATCTGCGGCCGCTTGCCATAGTGCAGCGGAAGGTCATAGTCGAAGCGTTCTCTTGCCACTAACAAGCTTATTCAGCCTCCCTGTCATTTAGAACCCGGCATTTCCGGGCCACCCTGAGTCGTGCGCTCCTGGCCCGGGGGTTGACTTCAATTTCACTGGAGCTCGGCACCACCGGCTTGCCTGTGATTATTTCAACCTGTTTCCGTTTTTTGCAGCGGCACACCGGCAGTTCAGGCGGGCAGATACAATCCCTGGCCAGTTCCCGGAATACTTCTTTAGCTATCCTGTCTTCCAGGGAATGAAACGATATCACACAAACCCTTCCACCGGGCTTGAGGATATCGACAGCATCTCTCAGTGTCTTGGCAAACCTGTTGAGCTCATCGTTAACGGCTATCCGCAGGGCCTGAAAAGTCCGCTTGGCCGGGTGAGGGCCCTCCCTCCTGGCCCCGGCCGGAATTGCTTTCTTAATTATTTCAACCAGCTCGCCCGTAGTGCGTACCGGTCTCATTCGGCGGCGCTCTGTAATAAACCTGGCAATTCGTCTGGCCCAGCGCTCCTCGCCGTATTCACTTATTATTCTGGCCAATTCATCCTCGGTAAGAGTGTTCACAAGAACCTCTGCTGTAACCGGTTCCTCAGGGTTCATTCTCATATCCAGGGGAGCATCATGCATGTAGCTGAACCCCCTGTCACCTTCATCCAGCTGAAAAGACGAAACGCCGAGGTCAAAAAGGACCCCATCTGCTTCCCCAAGTCCAAGCTCTGCCGCAATCTCCTTTAACCTGTAAAAATTACTGTGAACCAGTGTGATACAGTCCTTGTAAGGTTCGAGGTTGTTTCGTGCAGCCTCTAGAGCGTTGGGGTCCTGGTCGATGCCTATGACCCGGCCACCGGGTAGAATTCTCTTTATAATTTCCGATGTATGCCCGCCTCCACCCAGTGTACAGTCCACATACGTTCCACCCTGCCGCAAGTCCAGGTACATAATTACTTCTTCCAGCATTACCGGGACATGGTGGAATTCCATCCCGCCTTCACCTTCTAATCTTTTTTATAGTCCCAGGTCAAAATCCACTATTTTTTCGGCGATTTCTTCATAGGTGGCTTCCGCCCTGCTGCTGTATTTCTCCCACTCTTCCCTGCTCCAGATCTCAACCCGGCTGGAAACCCCCAGCACCACCACGTCTTTTTCCAGTTTGGCATATTCCCGCAAGTTGGCCGGGAGTAATATCCTTCCCTGTTTGTCAAGTTCGCATTCAGTGGCCCCCGAAAAGAAGAACCTGACGAACGCCCTGGCATCCGCCCTGGTGAATGGGAGCGATTTCAATTTCTGTTCCAGTTGCCGCCATTCCTCTCTGGGATAAATGAATAAGCAGTTATCGAGACCCTTGGTAGCAACAAAATTGTCACCCAGGTCATCTCTGAATTTATGGGGGATAATGAGTCTCCCCTTCGTATCTATGGTATGGTGGAACTCCCCCATGAACATCGCGCTGTCACCTGCTTATCTACAAAGTGGTTTCTAGGAGCGCTCTCTCCCACTTTCCCCCACTTTATACCACTGTTATTCTCCATAATCGTGAAAATTCCTTCTAAACTTTATAGTTTTTTTAAAATTTTTTCTCCAAAATCTCGGTTTTTCTCGCGCTTTTTCGCTATAGCTTTAAATTGCACAATATATAGTGTAATGTTTCAGTTTTAACCCCTATTTGTAGTATGCAGGCAGTTTCTGCCCTGGGAAATTTTAAAAAATTTAAGGCAGGTAATCGTACCTGCCTTAAGAAGCCTCCTCCTGGAGGTAATCTTCGATTTTCCGTTTCTTTCGCCGCACCGGTTTTTTAACCTGGAGCTTCTGGCCGGCAACCCGGCCGTTCTCATCAATTTTCACCGTTACGCCATGAACTCCTCCGAGGTTCAACAACTGGACATCAGACCACTCAACCGTATAACACCCGTCTTCCCTGATTACATTGTAGAATGGAAAACGGGCTCTCCTCAGGAAGACGTCCACCAGGTCAGACTGGCACGCGGACTTGACACATCTATGATAAGGAGATGACGTGAATTCCCGTGAACCGAGAACTTCGTCTTTTCGTGTATCAACACTGACATAAAGGTACTGGCTCCTGGCCTTGTAGATTACGTCCCATAAAAAAGGACTGATTGCTGAAGGCAAAACATATACCTCAGACCCTTTGTACCTGGGGGTTAGCTCCGTTTCAGCCAGCCGACAGGCCCGGCGCTTCTGGATAACCCGCAGCAGCAGATACGCCACGATAACCGCGAAGGAACCAATATAGAACATTACTTCATGCTGAGGGTGATGGTAGGCTAGGTAGACCCCTCCCACCATGGACGAAATCATAACCGGGTCAAAAAACCAGATCAAGTCAAACCCGTACTTCTTACTGCTGAATGGGTAAAACAGCGGCAGCCCCCACGGAGTCAGGGAATCCATCAGCAGATGGGCGGCCAGACCAGCCCCCACCATGGCGGCTACTGCAAGCAGATTGTCCAGAGGAGTAAAGAGATATACTCCTACACTGATCAATATCCATAGAATGACAGCCCCCAGCAGGGAATGAGTAACTTCCCTGTGGTACTTGTAAAAGGTCTTGGCCCCCTTCAGGCCCGTTACAACATCGAGGTCGGGAGCAATGTTGGCAATTACCATTGTAACGATACTGACAAAACCAAACTTCTTCTTCAGGCCTAAACCCGCCATCATGGTACCCATCAGCCCGTGCGAAACCAGGTCCACAAATAATCCTTCCTTTCAAACAGGAAAAATACTAAATAATTTAATAGAAATACAACTTTTAGTATAACATATTTTGAAAAATTTTGCACTACTAAAGCAGTTATATTCCAAAGAATTTTTTATTTTTCGTGGTAAATGTTACTACTTCGCTGTAACCGGCCGCCTTCAACATATCTACAGCATCACCAAAATTGTACCCCACCTGTTCAGGCTTATGGGCATCGGAGCCCAAACTTACCGGAACTCCATATGACCGGCAGATTTCAAGAAACTTGAGGGAGGGATATATCTCGCCCGCCGGCACCCGCAGGCCGGCGGTGTTAATTTCAATGCAGGTACCCGATTTGGCAATTTTCTTTACCGTTTTTTCGTAAAGCGGGACTAAATCCATGTCGGGCTTAAAACCAAATTTTTTGATCAGGTCGGGATGGGCCAGTATATCAAAGAGGCCGCTTTCCGCCGCCTGGCTGAGGGTTGAAAAGTACACTTCATATAGTTCGTTCATTTCCCACTTGGCATACTCGTCAATGTACCTGGAATTATCAAACCCCCACCCGTTAAGAAAATGGACAGAACCCAGAACATAATCAAAATCATACTTGTTGAGGATTGCCGCCAGTTTATCCTCCATACCGGCTGTGTAGTCGGCCTCGATACCTAGTTTAATTGGAAAAGGACGGTATTTCTTCTGTACTTCCCTGACTCCTGCCACGTAATCCGCCAGCTCTTCCTCCCGCATGGCGATTGACAGGTCACGCTTTTCAACCGGGAAGAAGTACATGGGGGCATGGTCGGCAAAACCTATCTCCCGCAGGCCTTTTGCTATTGCCTGTTCGACGTATTCTTCCATCTCTCCCACGGCATGGCCGCACATCCTGGTATGAATATGATAATCCACTGGCAATGGAATCACCTTCTCCGCATTCTGCCGAAAAGATCGCCGGCAATATCTATCCCCTTCAAATCCTTGCTCAAAAGGATCTCGTCCGAAAAAACCTCCACCGGAGCCGTTGAAATATCGCCATAGTTTACCATTACGGTAATGGTCCGGAAGCTTTTAGCCCTCTTCTGCTGCTGGTATGTATCCAGAAACTCCGGGCTGACTCTAGAGACCCCGTCGGTGATAAAGACAATATCGCCCCCACGGTATTTGTCTTTCTCCAGGCACCTCACCGCTTCCTGCAGGGGTTTTTCAAAATCCGTGCCTGCGGAACAGAGAAAATGCTCCCCGATTTCCACCAATTGTCCAAAGGTACAGCGCCCCCGCGGAACTTCAAACACCTTCAACTCATCCTCCGGACCGCCAAACATTATCACCACAAAATCCCGTTTTTGACCGGCGGCAATTTCCATTAAAGCAATTGCAATGGCTTTGGCAGTTTCTTCCTTCGGCCCCTGCATCGAACCGGAATTATCGATACAGATTACCAGGCTGCCTCTTCCCTTGCGGCGCTTTCCCTTCATGTCATACAAACACAGGGCCTCTTCTGCGTACCTTTTTTGGAAACCTGGTCTTTTCAACGGATCAAAATAATCAACCCATTCTTCAGGAACGACCATGGACAAGTCATCACCGTAATCAATGCCCCGAATTTCTGTAGTATCCTCAATAAACGCAGAGCCGGACTTCTGTTCCCTGACTTCTCTGAGCCTTCCGACTCTCTGGGCCAGTCTCTTCAGTTTAGGCGAATTAAGGTAGTTTTCGACCAGCTTCAGGTGCGAACTTAAGTCCCCTCTTGTCCAGGTACCCTTATTATCGCCTAAACCCTCTGCTCCCGACTCAAACCGGCCCTCTTTTTCACCTTTTTTGCCGTCGCCCGAACTCGCGAGGTTTTTCTGTCCGGAGGTATTCCACAGCATATTCAGCCGCGCGGCAAGGGCCCTCAAATTTTTATTTTTTTGTTCGGCCACCAGATTCCACTGGTCGGCTGATTCCCGGTAGAGGCGGGCGGCATCCTCTCTGGCTTCGGCGGCCGCTATGCCGGTTATCTTTTGAGCCACCTTCACCTGCAGTAAAGCGTCTCTTAATTCGTCTTCCAAGCTGCTTATTTCGTTGGCCACATCAATGATTTCATGATTTAGAACGTGGAAAACAAGTTCGGCAAAATACATGGAAACCATCGCCGACCCGACCGGGTCCCGCCTCGTAAACACTCTTGCCCTCTTGAACTCCCGGTTCTTCATTAACTGATCAAGAATCAGGCGGTTGAGCCTGGCGCCGGGGGATACCTCCGGAATCGGCAGAAGCGCGGGCATTTCCTGAAAAAGGGCATAGAAAATATCCTGTAGGAGGAAAGGAAATGAACTGAGTATCTTCTCCCGTTCATCCCTGAGCTCTCTGAATACCGCTGAATTCTGTACCATCCGGTCAAATTCAACGGGAACTCTGACATCAATCACGTGCCTTCGTCCGACCATAAATCACACCTAAATAGTTCTTGCCTCCAGCCCGAGACACTCCTTGATTATTGCCGCGTGGATCTCTTCAACCCTTTTCGCAGCGTCAGCCAGGACCGAACTGGGTACGCCGGACAGCTCCTTAAGCTCCCGCAGCCGGTCTTCAATTTCCACAAGCCTGGCGTTGATTTCCCCGCCCATGGCCTGCTTCCTGCCCCTGTCGTCGAGGGATTCAAATTTCGCCCTGATCTGACGAGCCTCTTTTAAGAGCTCGGCAGCCTGGACTTCGACTGTTAGTTTTACAGTATATAGTATCTCCTCAAATACCTTCTTATCCGCCGGCTGAATCCAGAAAATGTCGCGCAGCACATTCAGGTCCTCGATGCCGACCTTTTTCCGGCCCCTTAAAAAGGCATGAGCCTGGAGGACTTTTCTGCTTTCCTTAAAACGGCGGTCGGAGATATTCACGCCGGCTTTCCTGAGTTTAATTACAATACTTATTACCCTATTGACAACATCCTCGGGAACTTCCACCTGTCCCACCCCGGCCTGCCACCGGCGAAGCTCCCTTAAGGTATAACAGGTCCGCGGTTTATCCGGGGTAGTCAGTTCAAAAAGCTGCCGGAGATTACCGACATCTTTTATGTAATCCACCTCATACCGAAATAAAAACCGGTCATAAAATGCCTGCAGTTCCTCCCCCGCTTCCACGGGAATTTCGTTGGTAGCCCCAACCATCATAATAAGAGGTACGGTTACCATCTCTGGCCCGTTGTAATAGCGCCTTTCATTCAGTATAGTCAGGATGGTATTGGCACAGCTACTGTTGGAATTAAAGATTTCATCCAGGAAAACAAAATGGGCATCGGCAATTTTACCGGTCAGAACCCGTTTGTATTCGTCTTTCTCCAGCCCTTTCAGAGAAACGGAACCTATGATTTCGTCAGGCTTGGTAAACTTGGTCATCAGGTAGGAGAAATACCGTCCCCCCCTTAACCTGCTGCCGAACTCGTTGACCAGCATACTCTTGGCGGTACCAGGGGGTCCTATAAACAGGACATGCTGCCCGGTAAGCATCCCTAAAAACAAGCCGTCTATCAGTTCCTTCCTCTCCAGGACAATCTCGGACAGCTCGCCCCTTATCTGTTTAATCTTGGGCAATGTTTTTTTCCC
>DDKP01000094.1:0-2072 GCA_002339745.1 Firmicutes bacterium UBA2595
TGAGAGACCCTCTCTTTTAGAATGTGTTCGTATTCTCTTAAGGGATGGCCGCTGATATATAACCCCAGTACCTCTTTTTCCATGGCCAGCAGTTCTTTTTGAGAGTACTCCGACACCTGGGGCAGGCTAACATCTCCATGATTCAAGCCAGCGGTCCCTGCGGCCATATCAAACAGAGAAATCTGCCCGTTCTCCCGGTCCCTCTGCCTTTTTAGGGCTGCATTTACAGAACTATCCAGGGTCTGCAGCAGCCAGGCCCGGCTGGATCCCACGGAATCTGCGGCCCCGGATTTGATGAGGCTTTCCAGCACTCTCTTGGTTACCTGGCGATGGTCGACGCGGTCGCAAAAATCCTGGAATGATCTGAACAAACCTTCACGCTCCCGGGTTTCAATAATGGTTTCAATGGCCCCCCGCCCCACGTTTTTAACGGCAGCCAGGCCAAACCTGATTTTATTCCCGACTACGGTAAAATTGACATGGCTCTCATTGATATCAGGAGGCAGGACTTCAATTCCCAACTTGCGGCACTCTTCTATATAAAGGGCTACTTTGTCGGCAGAGTCCATGACGCTCGTCAGCAGGGCTGCCATAAAGGCCACCGGGTAATTGGCCTTCAGGTAAGCGGTCTGGTATGAAACCATAGCGTACGCGGAACTATGGCTCTTATTGAACCCGTAACCGGCAAAATACTCCATCAGGTCAAATATCTGGCCCGCCGTCTCCGGTTCTATTCCCTTGTTTTTTTGGGCTCCCTCCACAAACTGGCTGCGCAGTCCGGCGATCACCTCAGGCTTCTTTTTCCCCATAGCCCTTCGGAGCAAATCAGCTTCTCCCATGGTAAAACCGGCCAGGTCGCTGGCAATCCGCATAACCTGTTCCTGGTAGAGGATAACTCCGTACGTCTCACGCAGGATGGGCTGTAAAGAAGGGTGAAGATACTCTATGGGGCTTTCCCCGTGTTTGCGCCGGATAAAGTCCTCTACCATACCGCTCCCCAGCGGGCCAGGTCGGTATAGGGCCACCAGGGCTATTATGTCTTCAAAAACCTCCGGTTTTAACTCCCTGAGAATAGCGCGCATCCCGGAACTTTCAAGCTGGAACACGCCAATCGAGTCTCCTCTGCCAAGCATCTCGAAGGTAGCGCGGTCATCCAGCGGGATTTTTTCGATATCCAGTTCGGTTCTCTGTTTAATGATATTGACTGCATCGCCGATGACAGTCAGTGTTCTGAGGCCCAGCAGGTCCATTTTCAGAAGGCCGATCTCCTCAACGGTATCCTTGGGAAACTGGGTAGCCACAACCCCGTCCGTTGACCTGTACAGGGGGAGATAGGCAGTCAGCGGGTCCCGACCAATAACGATACCGGCCGCATGGGTTGATGCATGCCTGGGCATTCCTTCGATAGCCCTGGCCATGTTGACCAGCTTTTTTACGCCGGGGTCCGAATCATACAACTGTCGCAGTTCGCTGCCGGATTCTAGCGCTTTGTCCAGGGTCATGCCCAACTCGGCTGGAACCATTTTGGCCACCCGGTCTACTTCTGAATATGGCATATTGAGGGCTCGACCTACATCCCTGATAGCAGCCCTGGCAGCCATTGTTCCAAAGGTAATAATCTGCGCGACCCGGTCGGCTCCATAACGGTCTATTACGTAACGGATTATTTCCTCACGTCTTTCATAGCAGAAGTCTATATCAATATCAGGCATGCTGACCCGCTCAGGATTAAGAAACCTCTCGAACAACAGGTCATACTTAAGAGGATCGATATTTGTTATTCCCAGCACGTACGCCACGAGACTCCCGGCGGCGCTGCCCCGGCCCGGCCCCACCAGAATCCGGCTTTCCCTGGCGAACTTGACAAAATCCCAAACTATCAGGAAATACCCCGGGAAACCCATATCGTTTATTACTTTGAGCTCATATTCCAGCCTGTCCCGGATTTCCTGCCCCGCATTGGGATAGCGCCTCTCCAATCCCTCCAGGCATATCTTTCTCAAGAATGAATCAGCTGTATACCCTGTTGGAATCCTGTAATCCGGAAGATAAGTGCTGTCAAAATCAAGGGT
>DDKP01000094.1:2464-3356 GCA_002339745.1 Firmicutes bacterium UBA2595
CTCGCCGAACAGGAGGGCCATTTCCTTTCCGTCCTTTAGGTAAAATTCCGGGGTGCCGAACTGCATTCTGTCCTGGTCTTCCAAGGTCCGACCCGTGCCAATGCACAGCAGGATATCCTGTACTTCGGCATCTTGCCTTTTTACATAATGGACATCGTTAGTAACCACCAATGGAATACCCGTTTCCCGGCTCATCCTAATGAGTCCGGCATTTACCGCCGGCTGGTCGGCCAACCCGTGATCCTGCAGTTCAAGGTAGAAATTGCCCTTCCCGAAGATATCTTCATACTCCATTGCCACTTCACGGGCACGGTCAAACTGCCTGTTTATAATGGCCGTGGGAACTTCACCGCCCAGGCAGGCGCTCAGGGCAATAATCCCTTCACTGTATTTCCGCATGGTCTCTTTGTCCGTCCTTGGTTTATAGTAAAAACCCCTAATGTAAGCCTCTGAGACGATACGGAGAAGGTTCCGGTAACCCGTCTCGTTCTCGGCAAGAAGCACCAAATGGTAATTGGCGTCATCCCGCCCAGCCTCTTTTTCTTCCATGGTCCTAGGCGCTACATAAACCTCGCATCCCAGGATAGGCTTCATATCCGCCTTGCGGCACTCCTTATAGAAATCAATCACCCCAAACATGGACCCATGGTCGGTAATAGCCAGGGCCTTCATCTCCTTCCTGGCAGCCGCCGCTACCAGTTCTTTGATCCGCGCCGCCCCGTCAAGAAGACTGTATTCGGTATGAACGTGAAGGTGGACGTAGTCAGACTTCATAAACAGCCTCCGGATAATGTCAAGAGTCTTTTTATAGAATTCGCCCCGACGAATATTATTTCCTTCAACAAGTACGCTGTCTCTTAAATCCTGCTATACTTCAGTTGTGATTTTGCAA
>DDKP01000085.1:0-9362 GCA_002339745.1 Firmicutes bacterium UBA2595
CAGCAGATTGGTGACCTGGACAGGGAGTCTATGGCTGAGACCCAGGAGCGGCTGAATAACCTGATCAAACCCCCGGGCAGTCTCGGAGTTTTGGAAGAACTGGCCTTGCAGCTCAGCGGAATCTATGGCGACCCGAT
Organism: Firmicutes bacterium UBA2595; assembly: GCA_002339745.1. Taxonomy (GTDB): domain Bacteria; phylum Bacillota; class Thermincolia; order Thermincolales; family UBA2595; genus UBA2595. The sequence goes on from DDKP01000085.1 coordinate 138, forward strand.
GCCCAAGATAGGGAAAAAAGCGATCATAGTTATGGGTGGTGACCATGGAATTGTGGAAGAAGGGGTCAGCGCATTCCCGCCGATTGTGACTACTCTGATGATGCCCCAGTTTCCCAACGGGGTTGCCGGGGTCAGCGTTCTGGCCCGGCATGCAGGCGCAACCGTGACCGCTGTTGACATCGGGGTGGCATCACCGGTAGATCATCCCGGAGTGTTGAACAAAAAAATCAAACCCGGGACTGATAACATGGCCAAAGGCCCCGCTATGTCACGGGAAGAAGCGGTAAAATCCCTCGAAGTCGGTATTGAAACAGCAATTGAAGAAATTAAAAAAGGGGCCTCCGTCCTGGGTACCGGAGACATGGGAATCGGCAACACTACTCCCAGCAGTGCAATCCTGGCAGTACTGGGTGGTTTTTCTCCGGAGCAAGTTACTGGCCGTGGTACCGGGATAAATGACGAGGCCCTTAGGAACAAAGCCAGCATTATAGCTAAAGTGATTGAAATAAACCAACCTGACAAAAATGACCCCATTGATGTCCTGGCCAAGGTGGGCGGCCTTGAAATCGGCGGCATTGCGGGTATAATCCTGGCAGCAGCAGCCAACAGGGTTCCCGTTGTGGTAGACGGATTCATCTCCAGCGCCGGGGCTTTGATAGCTGGCCGGCTGGCGCCAAAGTCAGTAGGCTTCATGGTACCCTCCCACTGTTCGGCTGAACAGGCTCACCGTTCAATGCTGGAAACAATAGGTTTGCGGCCGATGCTTGATATGAAAATGAGGTTGGGCGAAGGTACAGGCGCCGCCCTGGCAATGACCCTGATGGACGCATCAATAAAAATCCTCCACGAAATGGCCACCTTCCAGGATCTTGGACTATAAAATCTTGTTACTTTTATCAGGAAATTGCATGTAAAATACATAAAATATTTCTTATCGGGAAAAGTAAACTGTAAAAAGTAAATAGGAGCCAAAGAATGTCAGATTTGTTAAAGACGGTCAAATCCTTTGGCCTGACGCAGTTTTACTTTTCCCTCTCTGTTGAAGACAAAGCAGCTTTAGAAAAATATTCAAGGAATCTCTCCTGTTATCCCGGCAAGATATTGAGCTGCTCTCCGGATTGTCCCGGTTGTTTCACGGTAACCAGCGCAGCCCAGTTTCTCTGGGCAACTGCTGCCAACTCACTGCCTGATAAAAAACTGGAGTTTGCCGAGCGCTTACTCACCCACGCTCTCGACATAGCAGTTGAAGAGGAGGACAAAGCCTGGATTCACGCCAACCTGGCCCAGGTTTATTATGATCTGCACAAAATAAAACCTGAAGCCAGTAAAAAAAGTATTCACCACTGCCGTGAACTTATCAAACTTGGGTATATGAAATCCTGGGCTCAAAAGTTGATAGAAGAAATTATGGTGTTCCAGGTTTAAAAACTGAAAAAGTAGTCAGCCTTTCTTAACGTTCCAGTATTTTGTCAACAATCGGCAGTTCCTTCCTGCTGACGGTGTAGTCGACTTTCCTGCCGTCTACCCCCGTAAGTTTAACAATACCCCTTTGGAGATTAAAATTGATAACTGTGGCATATCGGATTATTCCGTATTTTTGTTTAAAATACTCAACATTACCCCCTTTATGCCCTCTAACAAAAGAAACGTCCTGTTCAGGGACGGTAATTTCAATCTCAACTGCTTTTTCAACAGCGGCCTTTTTCAACAGGTATTCCACCTGGTCCCTTGCCACCGCGGACTCGACCAGTTCCCGGAATGCGGGATGATAGGGCCCCGCCAGGACATCCCCCTCCAGGTTAATCTGTTCACTGGGCTGAAGGCCTATTCTTACTATATTTACTTCGGCCCTTTCAAACATCAGCAGCAGCTTCCGGCATATTTTCACTGCCCGGTCTATCGTTAGAGGATTGTATTCCCCATGTTCAAACATTTCCGCCAGGCGGGTGCCCTTCAGTACCAGGCACGGATAAATTCTGACCAGGTCAGGTTTTAGAGCAATAAGTTCCGAAGCAGTATATAAATCAGCCTTTTCCGAATCGCCGGGCAGCCCTATCATCATCTGGAATCCCAGGTTCATGCCCCACGCCTTGACAAACGCCGATGCCCTGAGGACATCCCTGCTGGAGTGACCCCGACCGGATTTAAACAGGACTGTGTCATCCATTGACTGCACTCCCAATTCCACGGTGTTCACTCCATAGCTGGACAGCAGGGCCATGATGTCTTCCGAAACCGAATCCGGCCTAGTGGAAACTCTGATACCGTCAATTTTACCTTGTATCAATAACCTGTAAGCAGGCGCCAGCAGTTCTCTCTGCAGGGCTGGTTCGATCGCTGTAAAACTACCGCCGTAATAAGCAACCTCTCTCTTTATCCCCGGCCCGCCGGGCATTGTTTTCAGGTAATCCTCCACCAGGGCCGCGACCTTTTCCCGGTCGGGAACATCGTCCAAACCCGTAATTCTTTTCTGGTTACAGAAAACACACTGGTGAGGGCAGCCCAAATCAGGGACAAATACCGGTATTATATAATGAAATTTACCCATTTTCTTCACAGTCTATAACCTTCAACTGACCGTTTTTTATTTTATCCAGGGCATCCCTGGCGGCTGCCTGTTCGGCCTCTTTTTTCGTCCGGCCGCTCCCACAACCCCAGACTTCTCCTTCATAATCTACTGCCGCAACGAATGTTTTAGAGTGGTCGGGACCGTATTCATCTACGATTTTATATGACAACAGGTTTTCGCACTTCTGCTGCACAAACTCCTGCAGGTTAGTTTTATAATCGCTTACTATTCCTCCATTCTCCGCCACCTTTTCAATAACAGCGCCCAGCTTATCCCTGACAAATTCAAAAGCGCTTCCTATGCCCTGGTCAAGATAAATAGCGCCGATTATTGACTCCATTGCGTCTGCCAGGATTGAAGGGCGCTCCCGGCCACCGCTGCGCTCCTCTCCTTTTCCTATCAGTAAATACTCCCCCAGGTTCAGGTCCCTGGCAACAAAAGCAAGAGACGGCTCACAAACCACACCAGCCCTTATCTTGGTAAGGGTCCCTTCGGGAAAATCAGGATACATGCGGTATAAATAATCGCTCACTACCAGTTCAAGCACCGCATCACCAAGAAATTCCAGCCGCTGGTTGTGCTCCAGGTTCAGGTGTTTGTTCTCGTGAGCGTAAGAGGTATGGGTCACTGCCTGGATTAACAACTTGGGGTTTTTCCATTCAATACCCAGAGTTGTTTTCAGTTTTTCTAAAGATTTATCATTAAACATAGGACCACCCGGTTAGCGAAAAATCACTGCCTATTCAAATTTTTTTATAACAACGGTAGCATTGTGTCCTCCGAAACCAAAGGAATTGGACATAGCCACCCTGACATCCCGGCGGATCGACTTATTGGGAACATAATTGAGGTCGCATTCGGGGTCAGGATTCTCATAATTTATAGTTGGAGGGATCTCGCCTTTCTCCACCGCCAGGGCACAGATAATGGTTTCAACGCCTCCGGCGGCCCCCAGGAGGTGACCTGTCATCGATTTTGTGGAACTTACCGCCACATCGGCGGCTTTTTCTGCGAATAGCCTTTTTATCGCCAGCGTTTCGCTGATATCCCCTATCGGTGTTGATGTCCCGTGAGCGTTAATGTAATCCACGTCCTGGGGTGATAAACCGGCATCTTTAATGGCATTTTCCATTGCTTTCGCCGCCCAGGTTCCTTCCGGGTCAGTGGCCGTTATGTGATAAGCGTCACAAGTCACCCCATAGCCTGCCACTTCGGCGTAAATATAGGAATCCCGTGCCATGGCATGTTCAAGGGATTCAAGTATCAAAATACCGGCCCCTTCACTCATTACAAAACCGTCCCGGTCCCTGTCAAAAGGACGGCTGGCTTTTTCGGGCAGGTCGTTTCTAGTGGACATCGCTTTCATGGCACAGAATCCCGCCATCGACAACGGAATAATTGGGGCTTCGGCGCCGCCTGCCACTGCGACATCCACGTCACCGTTTTGGATCAACCTGAAAGCCTCCCCGATTGAATTCGAGCTGGATGCGCAAGCGCTGACTGTCGTCAAGTTGAGACCCTTAAATCCGTAATTGATAGCAATCTGGGCTCCGGCAATATTGGCTATCATCATAGGAACAAAAAACGGGCTGACCCTGTTTGGACCTTTGGCTAGAAGGACTCTGGCCTGTTCCTCAACGGTTTCAATGCCGCCCACACCGGAACCGATGATAACCCCCACTTTTTCTTTGTCCAACGTTTCAGGATTAAGGGCGGCATCTTCCATGGCCAACCTGGTAGCAGCGCAGGCAAAATGTGTATACCTGTCCATTCTCCGGGCTTCTTTTTTATCAAGGTAATTCAAAGGATCAAAATCCCTGACTTCACCGGCTATGCGGGTTGGAAAATCACTGGCATCGAACCTGGAAATTGACACAATACCGCTCCTGCCATTAATCAAGGAATCCCAAAAGACCTCTTTCCCTATACCGACCGGTGAAACTATGCCCACTCCAGTTATTACGACTCTTCTCTTCAAAATCACACCCCACTTTAAGCCATTTCCATCTCAACAACAAGTTTATTAATTATATCCCTGACGGGGAGAATATCCTTGATCTCTCCGACTCTTTCGCCGGAGAAGACTAAACCGTTGACTGTATCGCCCTGCTGTGATCTGATCAAGGCCCGTAAAATACAAAACGTTCTCGAACACTTTTTAAGGCAGTTGTCACATTGGCTGGGCTTTAAGTTTTCACCGTTGAACAACTTTTTGACAAATGTATTCAAGATACTTCGGCCCGGGAGACCGACGGGGCTTTGTATTATTACAACATCCTCAGGTTTAGCTTCAAGGTATATTTTTTTAAACTCATCGGAAGCATTGCTTTCCTTACTGGCCGCGAACCTTGTTCCCATCTGGACCCCGTCCGCTCCGAGTTCGAATGCCTCCTTGATATCAGAACCGTTAATGATGCCACCGGCCGCGATTACAGGAATGTTGACAGCCCGCTTCACCTTGGGAACTATGTCCTTCATGGATTCACACGTACCCAAGTGCCCTCCGGCTTCCTTGCCTTCCACAACAACTGCCGCAGCCCCAAGTTTTTCTGACAGTTGAGCCAGCTTGGGCGTTGAAACAATTGGGACGACTGGAACTCCGGCTACCCTGCCCCATGAAAAAACATCCCTGGAAAAACCTGCCCCGGTAACTATCAGGTCAATGCCCTCTTCGATGGCAGCCTTAATAAGGTTGGCAAACTGGGTAGCTGCAAACATTATATTGATTCCGATAATGCCCTTTGTCAGATCACGGGCCCGGGCTATTTCCTTTTTTAATTCTTCAACGCTCATTCCGGTAGCCGCGATTAAGCCGATTCCCCCCTCCTCCGCCACAGCCGCGGCAAGAGGCGCAGTGGAAATCCTTACCGCCATGCCCCCCTGGACAATGGGCAGCTTGGGAATCAGGTCACCGATTTTTAATTCCGGAAATATCACCTTTTTTCCTCCAATCTTTAATACAAAGAGACAAAGAGGGCAGATTCAGAAAAAGTCCCGCAGGCGTCCACGGGACTTTTCAGTTAATCAGGTTTATTGATTTTCCCTTTCTTCAATGTATTTTACAGCATCCCCCACTGTTCTGATTTTTTCGGCGTCCTCGTCCGGAATCTCCATATCAAACTCCTCCTCCAGGGCCATGACCAGTTCGACAATGTCTAAAGAGTCCGCGCCTAAATCATCAACAAACGTGGATTCCATGGTAACCTCTTCGTCCTCAACACTTAACTGGTCCACTATAATTGCCTTAACTTTGTCGAATATGGATGACATTCTGCCACCTCCTTCCACGAATGTATTCAATTATCATTGTTCCTCATTGCATAACCATTCCACCGTCAACCGCAAGGGTCTGTCCCGTAATGTACCCTGCGGTATCTGATGCAAAAAATAATACGGCGTTAGCGACATCTTCGGGCAATCCCAGTCTTCCGAGCGGTATCTGATTCATCAACCTGTTCTTTATCTCTTCAGGCAGCGCTTCCGTCATGCTGGTTACTATAAAGCCTGGAGCGACAGCGTTGACCGTTATGTTCCGTGAAGCCAACTCCCGGGCCGCTGACTTGGTAAATCCAATCAAGCCTGCTTTGGAAGCGCCGTAGTTAGTCTGACCGGTATTTCCTATCAGCCCAATTACAGATGATATATTTATAATTCTGCCGTACCTCTGTTTCATCATAATCCTGGAAACAGCCTTGGTACAGAGGAATGCGCCTTTCAGATTAACATTTATGACATCATCCCAGTCCTCCTCTTTCATTCTCATTAAGAGTGTATCACGGGTAATACCTGCATTATTCACGAGGATATCTATCCTGCCAAATTCTTCTGACGCCTTTTTGACAAGGTTCTCGATATCAGTGGAGTTGGCAACGTTCCCCACAAGGGCTAGCGCCCTCCGGCCAAGTTTCCTGATCTCTTCCGAAATCTCGGATAACCCGCCTGTGCTGATGTCAACTAAAGCCACATCCGCCCCGTTTTCTGCCAGGGCCAGGGCGATTGACCGCCCTATGCCTCTTGACGCGCCTGTAACCAGGGCGATTTTGTCCCTTAGAACCATTCTATAGAACCTCCTTTAAATTATCAAGGGTATTTTCTAATGAAGATATGTCTTCAATATTAAAAAGTTTTGTTTCCTTGACAATTTTTTTGCACAGTCCTGTTAGAACCCTCCCCGGTCCCAGTTCAATAAACACACTTGCTCCTATCCTTTCTAACCTCCTAACGCTCTCCTCCCAGCGAACCGGGCTGCTGACCTGTTTTACCAGTAAATCTTTAATTTGCGCAGCTGTATCGACCGGTTCAGCAGTTACGTTGGAAACTATCGGGCAGGCGGGTTCATTTACAGTAACGTTCATAAGCTCGGCAGCCAGTTTTTCCCCGACACCGGTCATCAAACTGGAGTGAAACGGCCCGCTTACCGGGAGATGGACCACCCTCCTGGCTCCATACGATTTGCACAATTCCATGGCCTCCAGGAGAGCCTTGTTTTCTCCTGCTATAACAACCTGTCCGGGACAGTTATAGTTGGCAATCTCGATTACTCCAAATGCCGATGATTGATGGCATGCCTTCAGTACCAAATCCCCGTCCAGACCCAGGACTGCCGCCATACCACCGTGGGGAGCGCACTCCTGCATAAATATTCCCCTTTTGTGTACAAGCCTCACGGCATCAGCAAATTTCAGAGAATCCGCAGTTACCAAGGCTGAATACTCCCCAAGGCTGTGTCCTGACACTACGGACGGGGTTATGCCATGTTTTTTTACCATGGTCCAACATGCGATGCTAACGGTAAGGATAGCCGGCTGAGTGATTGAGGTAAGCCTTAGTTGTTCTTCCGGCCCTTCAAAACACAACTTTTTTATATCAAATCCCAGTGCTTCGTTAGCCTGTTCGAAAATATCGCGGGCTTCTCGGAAGTTTTCATACAGTTCCCTGCCCATACCTGCACTCTGGGAACCCTGTCCGGGGAAAATAAAAGCAAGTTTCAACACCGCTTCACCCCCAGGGCCTGCATGGTTTCCACGGCCTTGGTCAAAATGTCCTTAATTATATCTCTGGCCGGTTTAATCTCTTTTATCATGCCGGCAATCTGGCCACATGCTACCGTCCCGAATTCCGAATCTCCGTCAATCATAGCAGCCTTCAGACGTCCAACGCCAAGCTTTTCAAATTCCTCAACCGGCGCGCATCTCTTTTCAAGCTCGTCGTATTCCTTGGTTAATTTGTTTTTCAGCGCTCTAACAGGATGCCCCGTCGTACGTCCCGATACTGCCGTGTCCCTGTCCTTGGCCTTTATTATCATCTTTTTGATATTGTCATGTATCTCGCATTCCGTAGCACACATAAACCTGGTCCCTATTTGAACCCCCATGGCCCCGAGAGCCAGTGCAGCTACCAAACCCCTTCCGTCAGCTATTCCTCCGGCGGCGATGACAGGAATTTTCACCGCATCAACCACCTGCGGCACAAGGGCCATGGTGGTCAATTCCCCGATATGCCCTCCGGACTCCATCCCTTCAGCCACAACGGCATCGACGCCGGCTTTTTCCAGGCGTTGGGCTAACGCCACCGAAGCTATTACCGGGATTACCTTGGTCCCAACTTCCTTCAGCTGTGGTATGTACTTGGCCGGGTTGCCGGCCCCTGTTGTTATCACCGGAACCTTTTCTTCCATGATCACCTGCATGACCTGTTCCAAGTGGGGCGACATCATCATTACATTTACTCCAAACGGCTTTACCGTCACTTTCCTTATTTGGCTTATCTGTTCCTTTACCCATTTAGCGTCATTGTGGCCCGATCCGATTATTCCGAGCCCTCCCGCTTCGGAAACCGCCGCCGCCAGCTTTGCTGTAGATACCCACGCCATACCTCCCTGCAGGATCGGGTAATCGATGCCCAGTAAATCACATAAGGATGTTTTAATCATACGATTCTTCCTCCCCGTTTTTCTGTGTTTCGCAAACCTCTCTCCTGCTAAAGAATCTTTCTATCTATACAGCCCACCTGATAACACTGGCGCCCCAGGTCAAACCGGCGCCAAATCCTACCAGTACCACGTTATCACCTTTTTTTATTTTACCTCCTGTTACGGCCTCGTGTAAAGCTACGGGAATGGAAGCCGCTGAAGTGTTTCCGTAGTTCTGGACATTCACAAGTACTTTTTCCATCGGCAAATTTAACCTTTTAGCCGCTGTTTCAATTATTCTTATATTTGCCTGGTGGGGAATAAGATAATCTATATCTCCTTTACCCAAACCTGCTTTCTCCAATGCCTTCAGGGAACAGTCACCCATAATCTTCACAGCAAACTTGAATACCTCGCGGCCGGCCATGTAGATGTACCTCCCAGAGCTTTGGCAGGTTTCCTCGGTAACCGGGGCTTTGGTCCCGCCAATTTCCAGTTTCAGCAAATCTCCACCGGAACCGTCAGCGCCAAGTACAACAGACAGGATTCCAAATCCTTCTTCAACTGGTCTTAAAACCGCGGCCCCTGCGGCGTCGCCGAAGAGAACACATGTGTTACGGTCATTCCAGTTGGTTATGCGGGAAAGGGACTCGGCGCCAATAACTAACACTGTTCTGTACTGTCCCGTCTTGATAAACTGGCTCCCAATATCCAACGCGTAAACAAAGCCGGAACAGCCGGCTGA
>DDKP01000085.1:9760-11729 GCA_002339745.1 Firmicutes bacterium UBA2595
GGAAACATCATGTCCGGCGTCACGGTGGCAACCAGGATTAAATCAACTTCCCCGGGTGAAACACCGGCATTTTTCATTGCCATTTTCGCTGCGGAGGTAGCCATATCCGAAGTTGTCATGTCCTCACTGATTATCCTGCGTTCAAGGATGCCTGTTCTGGCAGCTATCCATTCATCCGACGTATCAACGATTTTTTCCAGGTCGGCATTTGTCAGGACCCTTTCCGGCAGGTATATGCCTGTACCGACAATTCCGGCAGGTATTGTCTTAACCATTGGCAACAGAACCATCTCCAATCGATTTTTCACCGATACTCCGCTTAATGCTGTTTACTACGTCCATCTCCACACATTCCCTAGCAGCCCTGATAGCATTCTTAATAGCCTTTGCCTGTGAAGTGCCGTGGCAGATTATGCATACGCCGTTTATCCCCAGGAGAGGAGCTCCACCATATTCGGAATAATCGATCTTCTTTCTTAACCCTTTTGCATGCGACAAAATGATTGCCGCTCCTAATTTGACAAAAACGTTCTTCTTCAATTCTTCCTTGATCATTGACATCAGGTCTTTGGCGAGGCCCTCGCCGAATTTGAGGACCACGTTGCCAACAAAACCGTCACATACTATAACATCCGCAATACCGGCTGTTATGTCCCGGCCCTCAATATTCCCGATAAAATTCAAATCAGTGTCTTTAATCAGCCTGTAAGCCTCAAGGTAGATTGGATTGCCCTTAGTCTCTTCTTCCCCGATATTCAGCAATCCTACTTTAGGTTTTTCCACACCCAGTATTTTTTTGGAGTATATACTCCCCATCACAGCAAACTGCAACAGATTTTGCGGATCACATTCGGCATTGGCGCCCACATCAAGTATCAGCGATTTTCCTTTGACGGTAGGAATCACACTGGCAATAGCCGGCCTGTGAATGCCTTTAATCCGGCCGAAACCCAGGAGAGCCGAGCCCATGGCTGCCCCCGTGTTGCCGGCAGACACTATCGCATCTCCGACCCCTTCCTTGACCAGCTTTGTGCCAACTACAATAGAAGAATTCTTCTTTTTTCTGAGAGCCACTGCCGGTGGCTCACCCATTTCTATGACTTCTGGCGCATGAATAACGGAAACAGGCAGTTTACCGGTACTGTACCGGGCCAGTTCGTCGTTTACCTTATCTTCATCACCGACCAGAATAACTTCTATACCCAACTCCTTTACCGCGTCAACGGCTCCTTTCACCGTTTCAACAGGAGCGAAATCTCCTCCCATGGCGTCAACAACAATTTTCACCTTGTACCCTCCTTATGTTCCACGGCAAAAATAATAAAATCCCCCAGGAAAACTACTTCGTTTTCGGATCGAGAAGTAACCGAAATATTATATTTGTTTCCTCTTTTACTATTTATAACCGCTTTTGCCACAATTTTTTCACCAAGCCTGACAGGTCTCTGAAATGACACCCTGGCAATACCCGTTAAGGCCACTTCAGCATCTACCAGGGCCACCGCCAGGGAATTGGCCTGCGCAAACAGGATGTGGCCCCTGGCAATCCTGTGTTTCTGGAATACCATTTCCTCCGTAATTTCCAGGAGTGATAAACCCGACTTTTCCAGTTCCAGGTCCAGCAGGTTACCAATAATCTCCTGACCTTGCAGTGATTTGACCTGTGCATATGACTCTTCCGCGTATTTCTTAATCCTTTCCCTCAGTTCAGGGATCCCCAGTTCCAGCCTATCCAGCCTTATGGTCTGTATACTGACCCTGTAACCCCTGGCCAGTTCCTCATCGGTTAAAAAGGGATTTTCTTTTATCTGTTGGCTTAGTTTTTTGAGCCTCAAAGGTTTTGGCAAAGACCTGTTGACCACTAAGACTCACCACCGAAATTTTAGTACCTGGTACTAAAAATAGTATATAATACCAACCCACAATTTGCAAGAACAAAGAAAATCGAGATTAGAAAAAGAAAGAAGAC
>DDKP01000063.1 GCA_002339745.1 Firmicutes bacterium UBA2595
TTGGCTTCCTTTATGTTTCGTGGTAGCAGGCGCTTTGCGGACCACATGCATCATCCTTCCTTTAATTTTTTCACTTTGTTTGCGCATCTCTCATACTCTTTGAAAATTATGATCCCCGATATCTCTAGGTTTACCATATCCGCCTGAATCAATACGAATTTTATAGCGGTTTTATGTTGGACTTTAATAACAAAAGGACTTTCCCGTTGCTGGGCGAAGTCTATATAATATAAAGACCGTTGAACTCCTGGAGGGGGTAACATGTGGTCACAGTTTTGGTCTTCATATGGTGAAACAATTGTGGGGTTATATTCAATTTCGACAACCATTCTTGTGGTTGTAGTCAGTTTCCTGATTTTCATGGAAAAGAAAAACCCCTATAAGACTATAGCCTGGTTAGCCGTGCTCAACGTCTTCCCCATTCTCGGTTTTCTAATTTACCTGGTATTCGGCCAGAACCTTCGTAAGCGGAAACTCATCAGGTTCAAGTACATTAACGAAATGAAGCACCTGCAGGGTATAATTGACCGCCAGATAGAATGCATCCAGCACAGCCGCGATTTTGACCAGGAACCCCTTAAATCGAGAAAACAGCTGATTAACCTGCTTTTGCGCAATGCCAATGCTCCTTTCACCAGGAGCAACAGCGCAGAAGTTTTGTCCGACGGCCAAAAAGCCTTCGAAAACATCTTTGCGGCTCTGGAAAAAGCCGAGCATCATATACATCTGGAGTATTATATCCTGCGGAACGATAATATCGGGCAGAGGCTCAAGGAAGTACTGGCCCGCAAGGCGAGAAGCGGGGTCAAGGTGCGGGTTATTTATGACGCGGTAGGAAGCTGGGCCCTCTCCGGAAAATACATTAAAGAGCTGCAGGACAGCGGAGTAAACATCAAACCATTCCTGCCGGTAATGATGCCTTTCATCAGTAACAGGCTGAACTACCGGAACCACCGCAAGATAATAGTTATTGACGGGAAAGTCGGGTTTACGGGTGGGCTCAATATAGGTGATGAATACCTGGGATACCATCCACGGCTGGGAAAGTGGCGTGATACTCACCTCCAGTTGGAAGGTACCGCCGTACATTTCCTCCAGGTAATTTTCCTGCTGGACTGGGATTTTGTCAGCGGAGAAAAACTGCCTGCTCACACCGATAAAGACTACTTTCCCGAGATTAACGGGTTTTCCGGGAAACTGGTACAAATTGCCGCCAGCGGTCCTGATTCCGACTGGGAAGCGGTCCGCCAGTCGTATTTTGCCTTAATCAATTCAGCCCAGAAATCAATCAAAATAACCACGCCATATCTCATCCCAGATGAAGCGATTTCACTGGCGCTGAAAACCGCGGCCCTGAGCGGGGTAGACGTAAAAATCATTCTTCCCGGTATTCCCGACCACAAGGTGGTTTTCTGGGCTTCTCAAAGCTATTTTGAAGAACTGATGGAGGCGGGTATAGAAATCTATCTTTACCGTCCGGGCTTCATCCATGCAAAGATTATATCGGTGGACGGGGAAGTGGCTTCCCTCGGATCGGCAAACCTTGATATGAGAAGCTTTCAGTTGAACTTTGAAGTTAACGCAATCTTATATGATAAAGAACTTGTTGACAAACTGGACGCCGATTTCGCCTCAGATATGGCTAACTCGGATAAGATAGATATGATTGACCTTGCTTTTAAACCGTTCCCGGCAAAAATCCGCCAGTCCGCAGCCCGTTTGCTGTCACCAATACTTTAGTGATTAGCCACCAGTCATTATTATCTTATCCACCCAGGGTGATGTCCTGGGTTTCATACCATCTAAGCGCTTCAATCAGGTGCTCGTTTTTGAAATCCGGCCAGTATTCGTCAATGATATAAAAGTCAGAGTATATTGACTGAACAGGTAAGAATCCGCTGAGCCTTCTCCGCCCTCCCCACCGGATGATGAGGTCAATCCTCGATACATCCGAAGAGGCAATAAAACTCTGAATGCCCCGGCCTTCACCGAGGCTTTCATTTTTGGGGGACAGCCCGTGTCTTAAATCCCACTGCCAACCGTAGTTGACAAGAAAATTAATTTTGATTAAACCGCTGCCAAAGGTGACTCGTTCCGTATAAGGAAGTAAATCCGGAGGAAAAGAAGGTGAATCAATGTCTCCTATTACCCTAAGGCTAGCGTCACAGCAAGCCAGTCTTTTCACCGACTCTACGCAGGCTTGTTGGAAGGCCTTTTTTTGCCTGGCCGGCCTTTTTGTATTGTCCTGGGTAAAACCGTAGAAGGTCAGCTCTTTAACGCCTAAAGCCAAGCAGAGACGATAGAGCTGGAGCCCAGGTTCAATTCCGTACCGGTAACCACTTTCTTTGGGTAGGCCCCTTGTTTCCGCCCAGCGGCGGTTGCCGTCCGGAATTATCCCTATATGATTAGGAATGCGTTTAAACTTGGGTAAGTTCAATTCCTGTATTCCCTCCGGACTTAAAACATGGTATATATATTATTTACCTGTTTGCTAAGGATATACCAATGGTTAAACAGTGACACAGGACTCCGATACTGTTCAATAATATTGAATATTGAAAAAGGACACATGGTCTCTCAAACCATGTCGAAACTAGGGTGTTGTATCCGCCAAATTTCGCGTTAAGTTTGCTGTTATTTTTGAAAAAGACATTTAGAGTAAGCCGGGTTTACGCCACTATCCTGATAAAGGTTGAAGGTATGGGAAAAGCCGCGTAACCGGTAAACGTATTCCAGCCTGAAACCCGGTAAACACCAGGCAAGACCCGCCGACCGATACTGGTTATTTGTGGCCATATTTCCGAGTAGAACAGTGACTGTCCAGGTAATAAGACAATTGTCTCAACCACCGGCAGGAAAGCCCTGCCGTCCGACCATCTCCACACTTCACCCGTTACTCCGGAAACACTGAAATCGAAACGTTGGCTTGAAGGATAAGTCAGGCTCACCGGCAAGGGTGAGACATTTATTTTATAGAGCCATATTCTTACCGGTTCCCCAAGGAAATAGATATCCTTATTTGTACCTAAAACAACCTGCAGTCCGCCGGACTGAACAAATGAAACTCCCATCAAACGCACCCCCAAAATATGTTTTTTACTATACTATGATAGGTAAGCTAAAATGACATAAATAAGGGGGTCAGTTAAAAAAACGCCCACCAAGTCATCAACCCGGTAAAGCGTTTGTGTCGAAGCACATCATTGTTTACAAACCTTCGTTCAGCCATGGGCGGCGGGAGTTTATTCGAAGATCCTTGAAATTCCGTATTTCTTCATTTTCTTGACAACCGCAGACTGGCTGATACCTAAAATATCCGCCATTTCGCGGGTGGTCTTGCAGTGCTGGAGCGCCTGGTAGATAAGTTTCTTTTCTGTTTCCTCCAGGACAACCGGCAGAATTTTAGGATTATTATGATTGATATCTTCTATACGCGTCTTTTCCTTCATATCTTCAAGTTGAATCAGATTTCTGTCACTGGTTACTACAAGCCGTTCAACGGTGTTTTCCAGTTCACGGATATTGCCGGGCCAGTCGTATTTCAACATGTTCTGGATGACTTCAGGAGAGATTTTCTTATTCAAGCCGTACTTCTTGTTAAACTTGTTCAGGAAAAAGATAATGAGCGGGACAATGTCTTCCTTTCTTTCCCTCAGTGGCGGGATACAAACCGGTACGACGTTGAGCCGGTAATAGAGGTCTTCCCTGAAAGTGTTCTGTTTAACCATCTGTTCCAAATCCTGATTAGTAGCCGCTATAAGCCGGAAGTCGACTTTTTTGCTCCTGGTCCCTCCCACCCTCATGACTTCCCGCTCCTGCAATACTCGCAGCAGCTTAACCTGGAGATTCATGGGCAGGTCGGCAACCTCGTCAAGAAACAGGGTTCCGCCGTCTGCCAGCTCAATCAGCCCGGCTTTGCCTTCCTTTTTAGCCCCCGTAAAAGCCCCGGATTCGTACCCAAAAAGTTCGGACTCCAACAATGGCTCAGGAATCGCCCCACAGTTCAGCTTAATAAAGGGCCCGTCCATGCGGTGGCTGCACTTGT
The DNA here is from genome assembly GCA_002339745.1 of Firmicutes bacterium UBA2595. Classification (GTDB taxonomy): domain Bacteria; phylum Bacillota; class Thermincolia; order Thermincolales; family UBA2595; genus UBA2595. The sequence goes on from DDKP01000063.1 coordinate 4,046, forward strand.
GAATTGAGCGGGCCACCACTTCTTTCCCTACGCCTGTTTCTCCCATAATGAGAACGTTGGAATCAACCCTGGCTACTTTGTGGGCCAGCGATACTACCCGTCTCATGGCCATACTGCTGGCAATCATTTCCTCCCGGCCGAGCCGGTCCTTGGTCGTTTCCAGTTCCTGATAGTAACGCGTAGCCAGCTCCTGCGTGACCTGCAGGTTTAGAATGAGTTCATTCAGATAGTTGATATCCTTTAAAATGATAACTACCCGGACCAGTTTGCCGTCACCGTCAAAGACCGGATTGGCGATAAAAAGGAAATCTCTGTCTTTATTTTTATCAATGACGTGCACAGATTTTTTCTTTTCCAACACCTCGGACACAATGAATCCGGGCAGGCAACCGCTGTCGATCAGGAATTTAATGTCGCCTTCCAGGATTTTGTTGGCTGATATCCCGGTAATCGTTTCAAAAGCCGAATTTATCCGGATTACTTTTCCGTAATTGTCCATGACCAGTATCCCGTCGTTCATGGACTCCAGGATACCCACCATTTCCAGGTTCAGCCCTCTCAGCTTGCGCAGCCTTTTATGCAGCTGCTCCTTTTCGGAAATATCCTCAAATACGGCGATGGCGCCGACCACTTCTCTCCCTTTGAAAAGGGGAAACCTGTTGCTGCCGAGGATGACATTATCGGCCTGCAGCTTGTCTTTCAATTGAGGTTGTCCTTTTTTTACAACCTCGCATAACTTGGAGTCATGGATAATTTTATTGATATGGATACCGTATACTTCTTTACCCTTCAACCCCAAAATCTTCTCCGCATTGTGACTGAAATAGACGATTTTACCCTCATCATTAATAACAATAATACCGTGAGTTGACAGGTCTATTTTATTGTCAGTGAAGACGGATGGCAGACAATCAATGATATCCTTGCAAACGGTTTTTAGAAAATCGGGGTCAGGAATGATGCCTGCCATCGTCCCGTTAGGGGCTAAAACAGGTAAAACCGAGACCCCCGAAACCAGGGGAATTTCGGAAATAACTGCCAGCGGGGCGCCGCTGTTTATTGATGTCACAGATGTCTCTATGTAACTTTCGACCACGGAATCCACCGGTAAACGTTCCTGGCAAACCAGGTTTCTATCCAGGATGCCTGCAAAAATCCCGTTCTGAAAAAGCACCGGAATACTCTTAAACCAGCTGTGATTAGCTATAATTCTCGCCTGGCCCACCGTATCGTTAACATATATAAAAGGGGGATTTACGAGCATTAAGTCGTCTACCCTGATCAAATTTAACCACCTCTTTGTAGTCCGGACTTCCTCTCTTCAGCCTCTAGTATTATCCCTCTGATCTTCTGTCTGATGTTGGACGGTAAAGGGTCAGGCTTATGATAACTCAGAATTGACAAGGCTTTTTCACGAGCTTCAACAGCTACGTCGGGTCTCATCACGAGACTTTCATAATCAACCCTGGAGAGACTCCTTCCTCTTACCCTGTGCGGTGACCAGTACTTGGGCGGGAATCCTTTTCTCGCCAAGCAGTCTAACCATTCGGGGTCGAAAAGTTTGGTAACTCCGTAATCTGCCTTAATGATATCTTTGATGTGTCCTACAATTATATCATCAAGAATTAGCTGGATAAAGCTAAAGGTAACTCCTAGTTCGATCATACCCATGCCGAAAATCAGGTTTGCTCCGGCCAGGGCAGGAACAGTGGCCGTAATGGATTTTTCATGACCAATCTGGATGTCTGCCAGTTTAGAGTCACCCTAGGTGCCGCCTACATAACTGGGCAATAAATAGAATTTGGCCATCTCGGCGGCGCCGGCGCTCAACATTCCCAGTTCCGGCGCCCCTACAGGAGGAGTCAAATTGTTCATATCGAAAATAGTGGAAGAAGACCCATAAATAACCGGCGCGCCCCTGTTGGTCAACTGGTGTAAGACTATTCCTCCCAACACTTCGGCATTGTTGACTACCAGTGAACCCGCTAAAGTTACCGGCCCAGTGGCGCCGCTCATCACCATGGGAAGGATATTCACAGGAACCCATGCCCGGGCAGACTCGATAATAACTTCCGCCACCCCTCGGGGTAGTTGGAGCGGACTGGACGGGCAGACCATGGTTGAGACAATAGGCCGTTTTTTCAATTCCTCCCATCCGCCTACAATTGTTGCAGCCATCTTGAAAAATTCTCTGGCTGCCTCGCCGTCTTCCAGGTGGTCATGCTGGCAGTGTTTAACGGTGTTAAGCAAAAAAGCCTCCGCTTCATGGAGTCCCGCAGTTTCAACAGGCATGTCAGTGGCAACCAGAGTGCTGGTAAATATACTCACATTATCCAGGGCATCACAAACAAGGGCTGTCAGCCCCACGTCTGTTTTGGTAGCATCATGAATCAACCCGGTCATCGGATCTATCACCCGCGAACCGGCGCCGAAAGTGGTAAAATGTACTCTCTTGCCGCCCAGATAAACATCATGCTTGGGCTCCCTGGCAGCCAGGATAATATAAGACGGGGCGGAATCGATGGACTCCTCCACCAGGTACGGTGGAATACGGACCATTCCGGTGGCAAAATCGACATCTGCGCCCCCTTGTGCCAGTATTTCCAGCGCCTCGGGGCACATTATTTTTATTCCGGTATACTGGAGCACCTTCAGCGTAGCGCCGTGAATGTCGTCCATCTCTGCACGAGTCAGAGACTTTATTCCAAGGCCCTGCCATCCCGAACCTCTTAATTTCTGGCCTTTAGTCATGTACTCACCACCTGCCGAACTCAGGCAAAAAGTCTTTTTTAAAAATCTTCTGGAACATCTGTAAATTAAAACACAGTATAATTTATTAGTAACTGCTTATCAACAAAAAACAGGTAAATATACATAAATTGAACTTAAACGGTTTTTTGCTTGCCGTTTTTGTTAAATACTGCGCCAACAGTTGCCAACAAGTGTTATCGTTGTTTTTGTCACTGGAATCCTTTCGGACTTGGGCAAGACCGATTATTTCACTACGTTGTTAGGGGTGAACCTGCGAGGGCTGCCACTACCGAATTAGGCTTTATTAGACCGGTTAAACTTCGTCTAACAGTCTTAAGTAGTCATCTCACAGCGATATTGATAAGCAATAAAAGTATTCATTCCTCTTATCGATTTGCTTCGATAGAGGAAACGGAAAATCCTATCATTACCAGTTAATGGCAACAAGGTTATTTTAAGCACCTCAAGATAGCCTCCGCTATCTGGCTCTCGTTCTCCACAAAGGAGAATTCACCCTTTCCTTTCATGGCCAATTGGCGCACTTTTTCCACTTTGGCCGGCGGAAAGCCTATAACGCTCAACTTATCATACCGTGCCGCCACCTCCAGGGGGTCACCCCCCTGGTTCCAGGCGCCGTCGGTCAGGATTAAGCCAAACTTCCGTTCGAACTTACCTACCTCCCTTAACCCGGCTTCCAAAACCAGGCGGATATCAGTGTCCCCCTGCAGTTCCAGGGCAAACAATCTCTCCAGGACTCTTTCCGGTCCGGTCTTATCATCTACCCCCTTTAGTACCGAAACTTTATTGCTGAAAGCCAGGGTAGCATAGTCCCTCTTGAAATGATGCGCTATGGATGCCGCGGTTATAGCAGCCAGAATCACCTTCAGCCCTTTCATCGAATAACTGTGATCCAGCATTATGACAAAAGCCTTTCTCTCTTTTTGCCTGGTATAAGAGACAATGTTTTCCAGGATGCCTCGTTCGGGAGCTTCCGTGTAGTTCTCCAGACTACGGTCAAGTTCAATTTCTGCGCCGTCGTTAAACCCCCGAACAAGTTTCAGCTGCCCGGACCGGTATCCGGTATCCGCAATCTGCCTGGCAATTTTAATAATCAGACGGCTGGCGATCTTTACTGCCTTAGCCCGTACATCTGACTTCAGCATGCCAAAGATGTTAGCAAACACTTCCAGCGAATCAGCCTTCTCAAAAAAGAGTGGAAGTTCCTCGGGATGGGCGTTCAGGTAAGAAGCCACCCGGAAATAGAAGGATGCATTGATCAACAGTTCATCGACAAAACGGTTGCCTACAAAACGGTCATCTTTTTTTTTTGCAGGGCTTCCCGCTTATCGCTTTCCTCTTTGCCTTCGGCCGTCAGTCCCGGTGAGGAGGCTTTACCTTTAAGTCCTTTGGTCTCAACCCGCAGGCTGTCCCAGATGTCATCGATAATCTCCTCGGCATTCCGGGCGGTAACCTCGTTCAGCCATATTTTGTTGGTTAGGGCCATGTGCGCTGCTGTCTGGAAATTATGGTCCGGCTGGTCGGCCAACTTTGTCAGGCTGGCAAAGATATCGACCAGGTCGATGGCCGCGCGGACCGAGGCCCCCAGTTTGATGTCCGGGTGTTCCCTGGTTTTGCGCACCAGTTTGACTGCGGCGTTAATTACCTGGGGATTCTCGTAACCCGTTCTCAACCTCACGATGTCGCGTTCTTCTTCTTCATCCTGGTATTCCATTTTAATCAGGCATATGCGGTCCATAAAAGCGCGGCTGACCCTGACAGTACCTACATCATCATACGGGTTTTGGGCGGCAATCACGGTAAAAGGGCGGACGGCCTTCACCAGCCCGTACCTGGGAATGGTCATTTCCCCTTCCTCCATGGGTGTTATCAGCACATTGGACACATCGGCAGGCATCCTGTTAAATTCTTCGATGTATAGTATCCCGCCCTCTTCCATGGCCTTGGTAAGGGGTCCTTTTTCAAAATATTCGGGCTGGTAGTTGTCCGCCATAACCTTGGCCGGATTAAAATGCCCGACCAGCTTGGCGGGGGTCAGGTCAATATTGCCTTCCAATATATAAAAAGGAATTTTGGCCTTACGGGCAATTTTGCGCAATAGGGTTGACTTGGAGGTGCCAGGCGGGCCTTCCAGAAGGATATGCTTTCCGGCATCCATGGCGGCGAGTATAGATTTAATTTCTTGTTCTCTGCCAACTATGGCTTTTTTAACTTTGTTGTAAATATCCAGCATCATGTTTTCTCTCCCCAGTTTGGCATAATTACTTTAAATTTTTTTGACAAAAGTCCTTGCATGGTACAGAGCGAGCAGACTCAAAGCGGGCAACAGTATGATAGCCAAGATATGGGCGCCCTGATAACCCCAAAACTCAGACATAAAACAGACCTCCTTTCTACATCAGATCTACATCAGACTGGTATCCCGCATTCTTGATTTACCGAAATCCGTAAGCCTGTAGCGGAAAAGAACCTTCTCACAACCAAAATGAGCGCCGTCATCAATGCCTTCTTCAATGCTTTCAATAAGCCCGCAGGAAAACAAATCGGCAAGGGAAACGCGGATGGCGCCTTTCCAGTAATCACCCGACAGTCCGTACTCTTTCATGATTAATTCGGAAATCTGGTAGTCCCATAACATGGGGGTTTCCGCGAGATGCTGCAGTATCCTGCCCTTGATATGTATAGCCATAATTACACCCCTCCGTCCACATCACATCTAGCCGGTTCGGTTGACCGTGGTATCGCCCTGATTACCTCCAGGACTTCACTTTTTTCCGTGTACATTACAAACCCGCCTATGATGGTAAGGATAGCTCCAATCACAAAATTCCATTTGGGAAGGTTCAGAGTAAACACAGCGGTAAAGATTATGGCAAAAATACCATACAGGTCGCCAATAGCCTGACCTCGCCCCACCCCAATCAACGGGAAGGATTTGTACCAGGACACGTAACAGTAAGCAAAGGTAATCCCTGCCAGAGTAAGCCAAACCAGCGCCCACGGATTAAAGGTTTGGGCTACGATGGGAACCACTTTGACCGGAGACAAAAGCGCCGTTAAGGGCAGAATAATAACAATCCAGTAAAATGTCTCCGCTCCAGAGCGAATGGTAATTCCCACGTCGGGGTCAGTTATATCCAGCGCACGGCCTGCTATGGCGCCTTCAACACCC
>DDKP01000089.1 GCA_002339745.1 Firmicutes bacterium UBA2595
CCTGTATATCCCTGGGTCTCAGGTCGGTAACCTTCACTCCATCCGGAACCTTCACCTGTACAGGCGCTGTAACCCGGCCGGGCCTGGCCCCGCTGAGGTCAACAAATACGTCTATGGAACGGGGACTCAAATTAACCAGGACATCCTGGTTGGCCTGAACCCGGACACTGGCGCTGCCGGGCAGTTGGGAAACGGCCAGATTAGCCCCGACACCCCTGGTCTCTATTGGAATATCCTTGAATTCCTGCCCTTTGGTAGGGTTTTTTTCGTAAGATACATAAACCCATAATACAACCGCCAGAACTAAAGATAAAATCTTGATTCCCCAGTTTCCCTGGCTGAACCTGTCCAACGCTATGACCTCCAGTTCCAGAAAGATACTTGGCCGCCAGTCTTCTGAATTAATCTATCGGTGAGAACTTCCTTTAGACCTTTTTCGTCTAAATATCTGGTAAGTCTTCCTTCGTGGGCCATGGAAATGGAGCCCGTCTCCTCTGAAACAACAAGAGCAATGGAGTCGGATATTTCAGTGATACCGATGGCAGCTCTGTGCCTGGTCCCCAGTTCCTTGGCCAGGTTGGGATTTTCCGTCAGCGGCAGGAAACATCCGGCAGCGGCCACCCGGTCTCCCCGGATAATCACAGCCCCATCATGCAGCGGCGAATTAGGTATAAAAATATTTATCAGGAATTCACCGGACACCAGTGAGTCGAGTCTGACTCCCGTCTCAACGAACTCGCTTATACCGGTCTCCCTTTCTAAGACGATAAGAGCCCCCATTTTGTTCTTGGCCATCACCGAAACAGCCCTGACAATTTCGTTAATAACCCTGGCAGCATCCTCTTCACCCAAAAAAACAAGAGGCCTGGCAAAAAATTTGCCCCGCCCGAGGCGTTCCAGGGCACGGCGCAGTTCGGGCTGGAATACCACCGGAATGGCCACAATAACCATCGTCCGGATATTGGTCAAAATCCAGTTTATCGTATACAGCCCCAGCCAGTCACTGATAGTGGTTGCTACCACCAGTACAACCAATCCCTTCAGCAGCTGAACGGCCCGCGTGCCCTTTATCCATAGAAACAGCTTATAAATTAAAGCCGCTACTACCAGCATATCCAAAATATTGATAAAACTGATTGTAGGCAGCTGAAACGGCAATCAGGACACCCCATTTCTTTTTACCGGTTACAACCGCCGGAACTGCCCGGAATGCCGCAAGTTCATAACCGGCCGTTAATATTATGTGTAATTTGGAGTCTTGTTAGCCTGCAGTAATTCTAATGTCTGTAATTCGACAAAAGATTAACCGTCCCCTTTTTCTTGAGCCATTTTTTCCTTATTTGTTCAATTTTCCTGGAAATGTAACTTCTCCATTGCCAATTAGGAGCAGGAGTTTATTTTTGATTATAGAATAGTAATGATACATTGATGTTTGAAGGGAGCGGCCCGTTTTGAAACTGGAAAAGTGGCACGTATCTATAACTGTGGTCTGCCTATTGTTCGGCGCCCTGTTTACATCCAATTTAAGAGCGCACCTCCATGAAAATCCCATGGCCGCCAGGAATAAAACACTTGTCAATGTCATAAAAACCCAGGACCAGAAGATAGCCGAACTGGAAGCGGAGATAAAGAGCATCCGCGAAAAAATACAGCTGTACCAAACTGCAAAAACAGCTCAGACCGAACTTGAACCTCTTCAGAAAGAATTGGATCGAATGAAGTTTCTCGCAGGCTTGACAGCTGTCGAAGGGCCGGGAGTACAAATTACCCTGAAAGACCAGGAAAAGGCCAAAACAGCCAAAGAATCGGAAGTGGACTTCTATATTATTCACTACACCGATATACTTTATATCGTTAACGACCTCCGGGCCGGCGGGGCAGAGGCTATTTCCGTTAACGGGGAGAGAGTAGTGTCCACTTCGGACATCAGGTGTGCCGGGGTATTTATCACGGTAAATCTCAACCGCCTGGCCCCGCCCTATAAAATCAGCGCTGTCGGTAACCCAGACAATCTGGAGGCGGCAGTCAGGGCAGGGGAGTATACTATGCTTGAACAAGCCCATTTCCCCGTAACCCTGGAAAAGAGCCAGAGTGTCTTAATTCCTGAGTATAAGGGAAGTTATACCTTCAATTACGCTTCTCCCCCGAAAGAAGGTGTGTAAGATGTGGCTGCCAATTTTGGGACTCTTCCTTGGGTTTCTTATTGGGCAAACACTGGCTTTTACAGTACCTGCAAATTTTGCCCCATACTTTTCCGTGGCAATTCTGGCCACTCTTGACTCCACCCTCGGTGGGGTAACAGCTGTTATAAAGGAAAAGTATGACGGGGCAATCCTGATGACAGGCTTCTTTATCAACAGCACCGTTGCGGCCTTCCTGGTTCTTCTCGGGGATTGGATCGGCGTGGACCTGTATTACGTGGCCGTCTTCGTATTCGGGGTAAGAATATTTCAGAACATTGCCATTATCAGGCGTGATTTAATTGCCAGATACCTTTTTCACAAAACCGGCAACACCCAGTCCACTACCCGTGAGGTGCAGTAATGTTTAAAAAGAAATGGCAGCTTACGTTAACCATTGCCTTCTTGTGCCTGGGACTTCTTTTTTCCCTGCAGTTCAGGACACATCAGGCTATGGATAATAACTTAAATTTTCAAAGTAATGAGACCCTGGCCGCCATCTCCAGGGATTTAAACACCAAGTACTATCAGCTTATCCAGGAAGTTTGGGACCTGCGGACCCAGCTCAAGCTGCTGGAGCAGAGCAATGACAAGAATAAACTCCTGATGGAGGCATTGAAGAGGGAACAGCAAAAACTTAACATCGCCACCGGTCTAGTTCCGGTGGAGGGCCCGGGTCTTGTCATAACCATTCCCGAAGATAACCAGAACTACTTGGGATACCAGGATATTATCGATATAGTCAATGAGCTCTGGAACGCCAATGCGGAAGCCATTTCGGTGAATGGTATCCGGGTCACCGGCGCCACTTCATTTCTGCCCTCCGGCGAACTATCCACTATCCTGATGGACGGCAGGGAACTGTCATATCCTTACGTCATAAAGGCCATCGGCGAACCGAGTAATCTTGAAAAAGGAATCTCAATTCCCAAGGGAGTCATTGACCTTCTTAGAAACCTGTATAAAATCCCCCTGGAAATAACCCAGGCGGACAAGATAAGCTTACCGTCCGCTTCAGCGCCAAATCCAAAATACTCGTACCCCGTAGCAGCTAAAGCGGATGAAAAACCCGCGGCTTCTGAAACGCCACAACTGTAAGCGCCGATACTTTTTTGTTATGTAAACTAGCAGGAAAAATTTTTGCTGTCAGATTTTCATCATCAGTGGAAATAATAGTTTGGGGTGGACTACCCAAGCTATTATTTATTTTGATACTGTTTGGCATTTAGACTTGCCAAGGAACGCTTTAGAAAACTTGCGAAAGAGGGTTCCCGTTAAATGAAAACTTCACCCGGCTACCTGGAATTGATAAAAAGTAACGAAATGGAGCGCAGGATCAATATACTCAACAAAATGCTGGGCAACTGCAACCTGTGCCCTCACCAGTGTTCTGTTGA
>DDKP01000088.1 GCA_002339745.1 Firmicutes bacterium UBA2595
TTTTGTTGGGAGTTTTAGCGACCAAATTTAGGCAAACTGCTTGGGGCTTTCAGAAACATTATCCCCCATGTACTTATGGGACACTCCCTTCAAAAGATACTTGTTAAGTGGTTTGGAGACCGGCGCCGCTAGGCCGTACTGCTACTGTTTTAGCTAAACCGCACTTGGGGCAGCAGGCCCAGTCCGCTGCAAGCGTTTGACCGCACCCGCACGTCACTTTAGTTTTTGAGGCAAGCAACTCACCATTAATAACATACTTCTTGATCAGCACGATAGCTCCCACGACAAGCCCAATAACCAAAAGTATCGCGAAAATATCTATAGCCAGGTTAAAAAGACCGTTAAGAAGGGAACCGAAATCCAAACCTCCGAAACCCAATAAACCTTTCGAGCCTGCTGCGGCGCTCTGGTCAGCCAATCCGGGAGCGGCGCCGTAACCGTGAGACCCATATGGAGCCATCATTCCCGGCATGGGACTGTGACCTGATATCTCGTACGGAACTGTCACGCCAGGAAACTGCCCACCCGATACACCGTAAGAACCTGCCATTCCATCCATATAGCCCATTGGGAAGTTCATCCCCATAGACATGTCAATTGACCCAGAGGCGCTCCCACCCATATTATTCATCATGTCCATACCCATGTTCATCATGTCCATGTCCATATCCATGTCCATCATGTCCATAGACCCACTGGAAGAGCCCATGCCTCCCATCATCATCATTTCGCTTTCCTCCTTTTATTGTCATTTTTGATACCGGTTCTGACTGTTTGTACTACCCTGATATAGTTCTTGGCTTGCTTACATCATCGGCATCATACTGTTCTGCATGTTGTTCTGCATGCTGTTCATGTTATTCTTCATCTGGTTCATCTGGCGTTTCATCAATTCAACCTGCTGCTTCATCATAAAAAGCTGGTTTTGTAAATGGTCGTACTGGTTGGACCCCGGACCGAGCGGGTTCCAGTAGGGAGTGAAACCCGGATGCTGAAACTGGTTTGAAACCGGAATTCCCTGGTAGTACTGGCCCTGGCCAAAGTACGGATTAGGACTGTGATTTGATCCGTAACCGTGGTTTGGTCCGTAACCGGCCTGAGGATTCACTACCTGGTAGCTACCTGTTTGATGAGTTTGTCCGGCGCCGTGCTGGCTTGGCTGCCCGTTAAGTATCTGTACAAAATACAGACTGAAGGCACTGATTATTATGCCGATAAAAGAGACCAGCGCTAATCTTAGCCATTTATTGCCCATTTTAACCCCCCTTTCGTCTACATTCTTTAACTTATGATTTCCTTTAATGCTGCGATGACGCCGATTATCAAGCCTACAACCATTAGTACATACAAGAGTTTTATACCTAATACCAGAACTGCTGCCAGTGATATTCCGCCCAGGAACATTCCGCCAAAGAGAATACCCATGATAAGGTTTAGGGCAATAATGCCGATGAAGGCATTTAAGGCAAGTCTAAACCATTTATCCATCTGTCTTTACACCTTCCCCAGTCTTTCCGGAATCGGTTTTACCGGTCTCCTCTGTTCCGCCCGAGATGTTATTCACCGCATTTTTCTCTGCGCCACAACCCGGACAGAACCTGTACTCCGCCTTCAGTTTTGTGCCGCAGGCAGGGCAGGCGGGGTCGGTTTCGTAAATTTCTTCGAGGAATTTCAGGTTAATTTTTTTGTCATCAAACAGATATTTTTTGATGAACAGGACTGTTCCCACCACCAGGCTGATTACAAAAACGAACCACAGTAATTTGACTGCCAGTGCGAAAACTGTAGCCAGCAAACCGTTAAAGCCTAAGCCGTACCCTGTGGAGTAGTGCATCCCGTAACCGGGTTGTCTCACAAAGAGTACATTGTTGAGCAGAACCAAAACAACCAGCGCCAATGCTACGATACCTAACGTTTTCAGCAGGTTCTCCTGTTTACCGTTTTGAGACATTGTTCTCACCTCCTTGTTTGGTTTTCTGCTCTCAGTTTAAAGTTAAATTATGTAGATTTTATGGATTCTGGAGAAAAAGCTACCCGGCAAATGCCAGGTAGCTATCTGCTATCACCGGCCCGGTAAATCTCATTCTTACATTTGTCCTGTGGCCGCATGGTGAATCAAATAACCCGCCACCCCTATAATAGCCAGACCCACTGCAACGATCAGTGCGGTCAGCGTAGTCTTGTTCATTACCATTCACCTCTCTTCAATTGTTGTTTTCCACTATACGTTTTACTGTTTCCGTTCTGTGCCGCATAGGGGGCAGCAGTTCCAACCCACCTGGAGTTCTTTACCACAGCTGGCGCAGGTATCCTTGAGGCTCGCCTTGCAGTTTGGGCAAAACTTGAAGTCCGCCACCAGCCTGGTACCGCAGCACGGGCAGGCATAGCCGGCTTCACCAGCTTTTATGGGTAGGTGCTGACCGGAATTTTTTTCACCCGCCAGGTACTTCCTGGCAACGAGTATTAAGCCTATGGCCAGGCTCAGTATAAAAACTACCCATAATAACTTGACGGCAACCACCAAGACAGGCACCACCACTGTACTGATGTTCAGTCCCGGGCCCTGGAATCCGAAACCGGCCCCGTTACCTGAAAATACATTGTACAGCAAAACAAAAATTGTTACGGTCACTGCCAGGATTATAAAAACTTTAACCGCAAAGTCACGGCCGGTGTTCCCAGGCATGGTCATACACTCCCTTAAGGTTTGCTGTAAACCGTTTTACATCATCCCGCCAGACATTTCCATGCCGCCTTGCAT
>DDKP01000015.1:0-175 GCA_002339745.1 Firmicutes bacterium UBA2595
CGATTCCCTGAGCAGAAGCTACATGCGCCAGTTGAATCTTATTTGTTATATCACCGACAGCATAGATATTCCTGACATTGGTTTGCAGTCGGGAATTAACCATTACTTCTCCTTTAGAGCCAGTCTCTACGCCAGCTTCATTTAAACCTATTTCATCAGTATTAAAAACCCGCCC
>DDKP01000015.1:606-3619 GCA_002339745.1 Firmicutes bacterium UBA2595
GTCCCGGTCTTAACATTAATACCGCGTTTTTTGAGCAGGGTCTGCATTAACCGCGAGGCTTCCTTATCTATTGCCGGCAAAATTGAAGGCATAACCTCTAAAATTGTGACTTTAGTCCCGAGTTCAGAAAAGATACAGGCAAATTCACATCCGATAACCCCACCCCCGATTACCAGCAGACTCTTCGGAACTTCGGATAGTGTAAGGACCTCATCGCTTGTTATTACCTTTTCCCCGTCATAACCCAAAGATGGAATCAGAGCCGGTCGAGACCCAGTCGCAATAATAATGTTTTCTGCCACCAACTCTGCCTGGGAACCATCTTCCCTTAACACCTGAACGGTATTGCAAGATACCAGTTTGCCAGTACCTTTTATGAGCTGGATTTTGTTTTTTTTGAACAGGTAATTGATGCCGGTTGCCAGCCTTTGCACCACCTGGTCCTTGCGTTCCATGAAGCGGGAAAAGTTTATCACCGGAGTAGCAACTGTAATCCCGAATTCCGGCCCTTTTCTGAAAGTGCGGAGCATCTCCGCCCCGGCAACCAATGCCTTGGTGGGTATACACCCGCGGTTAAGGCATGTCCCCCCCAGTTGGTCTTTCTCCACAACCGCAACCTTTGCTCCCAGCTGAGCGGCTCTGATGGCTGCCACATATCCTCCGGGTCCTCCGCCCAAGATAACTATTTTGTAGGCCATAATAAACACCTCCATTAAAACGCAGTATGCATAGTAGCCAACCAGCAGTTTCCAAACATTCATCTCCTAATGTTCCAGTCATCGGTGCGATACTTTGCCAGGTCCAGATCATGGGCCTCTTCCTGTTCGGTATCCGATAATTGTTGTGGTATCAGGTTAATCCCCAGTTCAGTTGTAAAAGATTTAGCCAAAACTCCCGCTATCTCCCGAAATTCCGGCGGATGCCCCAATACTTCAGACAAAGAAGTGGCCTTGGAAACAAAACTACACTTTGCCTTTTCCCTGGCCTGTTCATTATCAAAATTCAAACAGGAAAACAATAAATCAGCCTCTGTCTTTATTATCACGGACCCGTGCTGTAGAATACAGTTACCATGCCTGGTTTGGGCGCTTCCGACAAGCTTTTTTCCCAAAACAGTAATTTCATATCGCGACGGCGAGTCAAAACAGGCTGCTGTTGCTGACCCGTAATGTTTTTTACCATCAGAAATTTCAGCCTGAACACCTAATTCCTTTAGTCCTTTTACTAATCCCTGGCTTATGACCAAGTATGTTTGAAGTACTGTTCCCCTTAAAACCGGGTTATTTGCCGGTGATATCAGACTGTAAGTTAGCTCCCGGTGGTGGAGGACAGCCCTTCCACCAGTTAGCCGTCTGACAATATCTACACCCAGTTCCTTACTTTTTTCAGAATCTACTTCCTTTTTGTAGCTTTGAAAATAACCCAAAGTTATTGTCGGTTTAGACCATTGGTAAAATCTTACTGTAGGTGGGACAGTCCCCCGGCTGACAGCCCGCATTATAGCCTCATCAATCGCCATATTCATTGAGCCCGTGTACGGTTCAGTAGTTATTAAACGCCAGTCTTCCGTCAACTACCTCACCCCTTCAAGGGTTTGTAACACGGTATTGATAGCATCTTCTATCTCATTCGGAGCCAATTTCCGAGGGTAATTATATATCACACCGCCTGGTTTTTCGTTATAGTAAGGCCTGTTGCAATCCGGGCATCCGGAGGTTTCAAAAGCCTTTCCATTGCTTAGGTACTTTCTCAGGTCAGAACAGGTCACCCCAAAACTCTTCAAACGCCCAGAATCAAATTTACACCCGTTTGCGTTGATAAAACCTCTGTCAATAAGATAGTAAGCCGCCTGGACCCGCCGGTAACTATCCGGTTCCGGAGAATTTTTATATGCCATTTTTGTCCCTGGAACGGGTGTAAAAGCAAACAGCCCAACCCTAACCCCTAAATTTCGCATATGCTGCAATATATTAACCATTTCTTCTTCGGTCTCTCCGAGACCTACAATTAAGTGAGTCGATATCCTCCCCGGCAACAGGTTAGATGCAGCAGTTAACATTGACATGGTCTTTCCCCAACTGCCGCCTTTGACTTCCCTGAAAACACGCGGGCTGGCAGCATCAAGGGCGATTGTAATCCGGTCAGCGCCAGAGTCCGCAAGGTATTTAAGTTCACCTATATTTTTAAAACTCGCGGAGATACAAATTGGAACTTCCGACAAGCTTTTTATTGTGGAAGTTATCCGCCTGACACCCGACATGGTTGCCCTACCGGTTACTACCTGCAGGCATACCCTTTTAATCCTCCCTTCGTTAAAAACCACCGCTATTTTTTTTGCTAAATTGTTAATGTCAGCATCCTGCCATGTAATTCTCGATAGAAGGTCAGACCGGGAAGAGGCGTCCTTGGATTGGGGGCAAAAACCGCAATTGTAAATACACCGTTCACCTGTCATCAAATAAGCGGTTTTAGGCATCACATCGGTATTTAAGTTGCGAAAACCCAGTAAATGCGCTGTACCTGCAGAAACCCGAATCATAACACACAACATTCCTCTTCGCATTTGATATTCAGGCCCAGAACTGCTGCCATGTCTGCTGTGCCCGGGGCAGGTTGGACTATTTTATTGATTCCGCATCTTAAGGCCAGTCGGTCCACTTCCTGCCTGTATTGCCCTCCGGGTCTCATGCAGCCCAAATGCAGGGGTACCTTTGGTAAGTCAATTCTAGCTTTACAAAGTACTCTGGCCACATCTTCAGGCGACGGTGGCAGCCTGTCACTGAAACAGGCGCCTCTTGTCGGCCGCAAAATTAAGAACACCAACTCATCAACGCCAATTTCCCGTAATAAATTGATGGCTTTGTATTCCCCGCTGATCCGTCCTCCCCGCAGACCAATGCAAATATGCGGGATGACCCGAATCCGTTTTTTAAATTCCCTGTATACATCGACTAATACCTCAACATCGTTTGTTAAACCATATACTTCCTTCAGCGTTTCACTGTCCCCCACA
>DDKP01000011.1:0-443 GCA_002339745.1 Firmicutes bacterium UBA2595
GCCCAACAACTGCAGCGTTGTGCGCAACTCTGTTATCAAGTTAGCCAGCAAATGCAGCAGGTTATGGGTGGCGCCCAAGTCAGTATTAGTCCACACCAATACGTGACCCCTGGAGGAGGCGCTCTAGGAACAACCAGTTGGGCTAACCGCCCGATAAATACCGCCCAGTTTGGTCCTACAGGACAGTATGGCGCTACGGGACAATTAGGTGCTACCGGACAGTATGGCGCTGCGGGACAATTAGGTACTACCGGACAGTTTGGTACCATGGGGCAATACGCCACAGCCGGACGATTCGAAACCGCAGAGGAAATTGGGCCAACCGGCCGGGCAGCATACAACACCAATAAAGATATCGGCCAGTAATAAACGGGAGGCTTACTTTTAACGGGTAAGCCTCCTTTGTTTTATACCAGTGTACTCCGTTTCTTGACCGCCTGGAT
>DDKP01000011.1:819-1538 GCA_002339745.1 Firmicutes bacterium UBA2595
GAAGTAACACTTTGTATTTAAAAAACATAATTTAGACTGTGAAAAGTATGGAAAGGAGAGAAATATGATTCAGGAAATTACAATTCTGCCAGGCCTGGACAAAACGGGGGTTCCGGAAAGTTTCTCAGATATTGCTCTGAAAGCAGGTGAAACTGTTTCCATTGTAGGTCCCACCGGAAGCGGGAAGACCGCTTTTATAACTGATATTGAGCTGCTGGCCCAGGGGGATACCTCTACCAAGCGCCGGGTACTTATTAACGGTGACATACCGGCAGATGAGTTAAGGTATAACCCGGCTCTGAAACCAATTGCCATGATCACTCAGAATACAAAATGTTTTGCTGACCTGAGTACCGAAGAGTTTTTGCAAATCCATGCCCGGGCCCGCAGGATTGAAAACAAGAAAGTGATCGCGGAAACCATTGAGCTGGCAAATAATTTTACGGGAGAAAAAATTAAAAAGGACTCTAAGGTAACCGTTCTTTCCGGTGGACAGACCAGGTCCCTGCTGATAGCCGACGCTATCCTGATTGGGGCAGCCCCAATAATATTGTTGGATGAGATCGAAAACGCCGGAATCTTTAAACAGGAGGTTATCTCCATTATTCAGGATACCGGTAAAATCGTAGTCTTTGTTACCCATGACCCGGTTATTGCCCTGCTCACCAAGAAACGCATTATCATGGAAAACGGCGCCGTCAAAAAAGTACTTCCCCAGA
>DDKP01000011.1:1947-2820 GCA_002339745.1 Firmicutes bacterium UBA2595
TAAGAGCCGGCAACGTAATAACCAATGAACTTCTTGCTGTAAATCTTGCTTAAGGCGGTGAACGACTGTTGAAGCTTGTGGTTATAGCCGGCCCTCCATCGGCCGGCAAAACAGCCCTGATTAAACAGATAGTAAAAAGATTCAAAGATGAGGTGCGAGTCGCTTTTTTAAAGATCGATGTGGTTAGAGCCTATGAAGATATCGAGTTAAACAAAGAATTCAACATCATGACCAAGAAAATTTATTCGGGCGACCTTTGTCCTGACCACGCCGGCGTCATGGTAATGGGTGACGCCATTGAATGGGCTGACAATAACGGGGCAGACCTTTTCATCGTGGAAAGCGCGGGGCTCTGTTTACGCTGTTCCCCTTATTTGAACCAGGGGTTGGGGATCATTGTTCTCAGCTCGATCTCGGGAATTCATGCCCCTGAAAAAATGGGAGCCATGGTTAGTCTGGCGGATATTGCGGTAGTAACCAAAATCGACCTGGTAAGCCAGGCCGAACGGGAAGTCATGATTCAAAAAATTAAGGAAGTCCATCGCAACATTATTCTCCTGGAAACCAACGCCCTTCAGGGAACTTCGTTGCATCGGTTGTATGACCTCATCAGGAATTCCCGAGATATCGATAAAGATTCGCTGTTCCTCAAAGGCAACCCTCCCCTGGGCACCTGTACCATTTGTGTAGGGAAAAAGGAAATAGGCTGGAAGCACCATTTCGGTGTCATCCAGAAACTGGACGGGCAAGTGGCCGATTACTTGTATCGAGGTGAGTAGGATGCAGCAAGCATATCCCTGGCTCCCTCCGGGAAAGAACTGCAGGTTGTGCGGGGAAGACAGCTGTAAAAGCTTCCTCCGGATGATCAATGCG
>DDKP01000091.1:0-5971 GCA_002339745.1 Firmicutes bacterium UBA2595
GCCCATGAGATTCCAGTTAGAACAAACAAATGAGCTTTTAACCACTCATTCCGGTTTATCGTTAGTCGGATTACTATTACCACAAACTTTGCTCATTAAACGTCTTAACAAAATACCTTTGCCAAATTGACCCGCTGGTGATCAACTTTAATGGATCAGCAGCGGAACTAACCGGTACAAAATTCACCTTTGACCTGGATTCTGACGGTAAAGAGGACCAAATATCGTTCGTGGATTCTGGACCAAAGATGCCCAGGGGAACGATTCGCTGTTTGCACTAGGCCAAAAAGGCATTGGAGCCATATATCTGGGCAGTGTCAGCACTCCCTTTTCAGCGCTTTCCCATATCATGCAAGGTTACCCCGCCTGACGAGCCAACCCCGGTCAGGTGTTTTTCATTGCTGGGGTCAATCCTCAGTGAACCGGAATCGTTCGTTGGCTACCTCAATGAACGGAAGTGATTTATGCATTTTTGCCGAAACGTATTCCCCGTCAACAACTTGAATACCGTATTTTTCCATTTTCCGGTAAAGAGTGCTCCTGGATATACCGAGTTCCCTGGCGGCATGGGTTAAGTTCCCGTCATTATGTTTGATGGCTTCCAGGATATTCTGCTTCCCGGGCTTTTTGGAGTTATTCCTTACAACTACATCGTCCGACGGTTTGGCAGCCGGAGCTGTATTTTCCCGGCGGACCAGGTACAACCGTGAAGCAGACAGTATCTCATCAGGCAGGGAGTCAGGAGTTAGGACTTCGCCTGTTGCCACATGGATTGCTCTTTCAATCACGTTTTCCAGTTCCCTGATATTTCCGGGCCAGTGGTATCTCTGTAAAATGTCCAGGGTTTCAGGATGGATTACGTTGGCCTGTTTGCCTAACCTCTGGTTAATCTTTTCCACAAAGAACCCGGTCAGCGGCAGGATGTCATCCTTACGGTTTCTCAGCGGAATCATGTTAATAGTCAATACGTTAAGCCGGTAATACAGGTCTGACCTGAAATTTCCCTTTTCAACCTCGGCATACAGGTCTTTGTTGGTGGCGGCGATAACCCGTACATCAACGGGGATCACCTGGTCCCCGCCAATCCGGACTACCGCTTTTTCCTGCAGGACACGCAGCAGGTTGGCCTGGAGCTCCAGCGGCATTTCGCCAATCTCATCCAGGAACAGGGTACCGCCGTCTGCCAGTTCGAATTTTCCCGGGGCGCCTCCCCTTTTTGCTCCGGTAAAAGCGCCCTCATTGTATCCAAACAACTCACTGCCAATCAGCTCCCGGGGCAGCGCTGCGCAGTTAATGGCGATGAACGGCCCCTTCGCACGGTCGCTGGCATTGTGAATCGCCTGAGCAAAGACCTCTTTCCCGGTACCGCTTTCGCCCAGCAGCAGAACATTTGAGGAACTGCCAGCAGCAGTTCTGGCCAGCTGTATTGTTTTGAGATACAGCGCGTTACGCCCCACCAGGTCGTCAAAGGTGAAGCGGGCTTTTGCTCCCACCATACGGTGTACCAGCTGTTTAATAGCCTTAATCTCCCTGATAACAGCCACCACCCCGACTATTTTCTGCTGCGGGTTGCGGATTGGGCGACAAGTGATAGTACAGTGGATTTTGCCTCTTTTGGTGTCAACATGGAACTCTTCGTCATTAATTGGTTCTCCTGTCTTTAAAGACCGGAAGATGGGGTTCTGGTAGCCGAGCAACTCGTTAACGGAAGAGTGGAGGAGTGCCTCGGCAGTGGTCCTTAAAAGGGAGGCTGCTGCACTGTTAACCTTGGTCACCCTGGCTTTTTCGTCAATGGCCACAAGACCGTCGGTAATGGAATCAACAATGGCATTTTGATAACGGTTAACGACCAGCATATTCTCCAGAACTTTATTCACTTTAAGCTGCCCCTCAACAGCGTTAATGGCAGCTACAACCATTCCGAGGGTATGTGAATGTACCTTTTCATATGTACCGGTCATGCTGAGCGCACCCACCAGCTCTCCTGAATGCCCGTAGATAGGACCGGCCGAGCAGGTCCACGGGTGAAGGGCCCTGATGTAGTGCTCGGCGGCAAAAACCTGGATAGGCCTGCCCAGACGCAGGGCCAGCCCTGTCGCATTGGTCCCCGAGTATTCTTCGTTGAGACCGGCTCCAACTACCAGACCATTTTGGGCCGCCATGGCCATTGTTTCACGGTCCCCTATGCTCTCGATAATTACACCGTCCCGGTCAATCAATGAAACAATAAAACCTGAACCTTCCACAAAAGAATACAGGTTTTTCATTATCGGAAAGGAAATTTCGAGGAGTTCCCGTTTTGCATCCCGTCGCTGTTCAACTTCTGTCTCACCCACATAAAACGGAACATAATCGCAGAATGGATTTACTTCCATACTGCGGCTGCGGCGCCAGGAATCTTCGATTTCTCTGCGAACCCAATTCTTGTTAATCAGTCCCTTGTCAACAAACTCCTTCCAGGCTGTCAGCAACTGGTCTTTTCTATCATAAACAGGCATCTTCCTCACTCCCTTCCATAAAAATTTTCACACCGGATTGCACCTTGTTCTCACAAATAGCAAGACCGGTCTTAAATAACCGGCCTTAAATCACTAAAATTCATGAATTCACATTCAGCCATAAAATTATTGCTCACAAAACCCACCCCTGACGGCAATATCCGAACACCTGGTTAAAAAACGGGTTGAGTTAAATATTTAATTCTTTCCTAATCCTTAGCTCCTGGTAATTTTATTATATGATATCTTTCCTGGATTGTAAACCACCAATCACAGGTATTGCGTCAATCAAAGCCCTTGAGTGAGTATGGCCCGGACAACAGAAAAACTGTTCAGTAGTGGCTGTTTCTACAATGCTGCCTTTATACATAACAACCACCCGGTCAGCCATAGCCTTTACCGCCCGCAGGTCATGAGTAATCAGGAGGTAGCTGATTTGATGCTCCGCCTGCAGACCTTTTAACAGGGTGATTATCTGGGTTTGAATAGTGATATCCAGGGCAGACAGTGGTTCATCCAGAATAATAGCTTCCGGTTCGGCAGCCAGAGCCCTGGCAATAGTTACCCTCTGTTTCTGGCCTCCACTGCACTGGTGGGGGTAACGATCCGCAAAATCCGCACTAAGGCCCACGACTTCCAGGAGATAACCCAGCCTCTTCCGAAGTTCGCCCCTGTAACCGAAATTGTACAGCGGTTCTGCTATTATGTCCCCGATTCTCATTCTGGGATTCAGAGAAGAATGAGGGTCCTGGAACACAGCCTGAACCGCTTTCCGGTATGCCCGCAGCCGGTCTCCTTTAAGGCTGTGAATGGGCACACCCCGGTAGGTTACCTCACCGGCAGAAGGTTTAACAAGGCCCAGGATTATCCTGCCCACGGTTGATTTGCCGCTCCCGCTTTCCCCGACCAAAGCCAGTGTCTCTCCTGATTTGAGGAAAAAAGTGACATCTTGAACAGCCTCAATATTGTTCTTGGCTTTTAACCAGCCGGATACGGTAAAAGTCTTTGACAGGTTCTTGACCTGTATCAGTCCCTGTTCTTTCATAAGCCTCCCCGTTTTATCCTATCGAAGTAAATGATGGCATGATACTGTCCGCTCGTCATTCAACTTTAAAAAAGAAGGGTTTTTGAAAAAACACGTTTCTCTGGCCATCAGGCACCTGTAGGCAAATATACAACCCGGAATATGGGGAACATTTTCAGAGGATGGCGGGAGACACCTCTTTACTGGCTCATGTTGCTGCATACCATCCTCTAAATACCTGTAGGTCTCCAATAATGAAACGGTATAAGGATGAAAGGGATTCTCCATGACCTGGCGGGTTGGGCCTGATTCCATTATCCGGCCGCCATACATTATCAAAATCCGGTCACAATTCTGGTATACGACGCCTAAATCATGGGCCACCAGAATGACGGATAATCCTTCCCGTTCTTTAATTGCTCTCAGCAGTTTCAATATTTGGGCCTGGATGGTCGTATCAAGTGAAGAGGCAGGCTCATCGGCAATAACTATGTCCGGGCTGCAGCTTAGCGCTATCGCCAACAGGACCCTCTGGAGGATACCGCCGCTGAGCTGGTGAGGGTAAAGCCTGGCTACCAGGTGCGGGTCAGGAAGCTCGACTTTTTCCAGGAGTTCCGCTGTCCTGATCCGTACCTCCCTGGCAGAAAGCCCCAGGTGAGCTGCCAGCATCTCTCCCAGCTGTTTCCCCACCCTTAAAACAGGGTTAAGGGCCGGACCGGCTTCTTGAGGTATGTATGAAATCTTCTTACCCCTGACCTTCCGATAAGCATGCGGCTGACCCAGCAGGTTTTCCCCGTCGTACCAAATCTCCCCGCTGACAATCCTGGCCCCGATTTTCTGTGCCAATCCCATAATAGAAAGGGCGGTAACACTTTTGCCGGAACCGGATTCGCCAACAATTCCCAGGGTTTCACCCCGGTTCAGGCCGAAACTGATACCGTCTACCGCTTTTACCGGCCCACGTCCCGTTTCAAAGTATACTCTTAAATCATTAACTCTCAGTATTTCCATGAATAACCCCGATCCGTTTATGTTGTTTTGGGTTAAGGAGATAACCCAGGCCATCCCCCAGGAGATTAAAACCAAGGACAGTCAGCATTACAGCAAGCCCTGGAAAAATCATCAACCACGGCGCGCTAAAGAGATAGTTCCTGGCATCAGCCAGCATCAATCCCCAGCTGGGCTCCGGTGGCTGAACACCCAGGCCCAAAAAGCTCAAGGCGGTTTCAGCGATAATGAAGTCGCCGATGGTCATAGCAGTGAAAGCCAATATCGGGGAAATACAATTGGGCAATATATATTTCGTAATAAGCCCAAGAGCGCTTGCTCCGGAGATTCTGGCAGCATCTATATAAGGCATACTTTTTACCGAAATTACCTGTCCCCTTATTAACCTGGCAAATACAGGCCCGTAAATTATTATGAATACTATTATCAGGTTAGAAGTACCGGGGCCCAGGAAAGCCATCAAAATCATGGCTACTAATAGCGCCGGCAAAGACAGGAAAACGTCCGAAACCCTCATTATTACAGAATCAACAAGTCCACCCAAATAGCCGGCCATTGTCCCTAAAACCGCTCCTGCAATCAAGGAGAAAGAAGTAACGCTAACTGCCACCGTTAAGGAAATTCTGGACCCATATATAACTCTGCTGAAAACATCGCGTCCCAAGGCATCTGTCCCAAAGATCCATTTCTCTCCGGGGGAATTTAATGAAGCTGCCAGGTTTTGGGCTGCCGGATCAGTTGAAGTAATTATAGGCGCCAAAAAACTTACAGAACACAAAAATGCCACCAGCAGTCCCCCCAATAACAGAGGTTTAACGGTAAACGCAATTCGTATGAAGGTTTTAAAGGACCTCATCGATTTCCTCCTTTACAATCTCCGTGGTCATTCTCGGGTCAATTTTGGCATGAATCAGGTCCACAAACAAGTTTGCCAAGACCGCGATGATGGCAGAAATAAACAGCATCCCCCGTAAAACCGGGAAGTCATGAGTATTTATCGAAGAATAAACGAGTCTGCCCATCCCCGGCAGATTAAAAATAGTTTCTATAAGTACAAAACCACTCATAAATCCACCAATATTTACGCCTATATTTGTTAGTACCGGTAAAATGGCATTTATTAAACCATGTCTTACAATTACGGTTTTGCCGGATAAACCTTTACTTAGGGCAAACAATATATAATCCTGATTAATCACTTCAAGCATACTGGCCCTGGCAAGCCGGGTGTGAAGGACAGCCCATGGTAAACCTGCAGCTATGCCCGGTAAAATGTAACTAAAAAGACCGTTTTGTGAACCTGCCACCGGAAGCCAACCCAAACTTACTCCGAAAATGAACTGCAAAAAAATAGCTAATAAAAATGAAGGCAAAGAATAACTCACTGCGGCGCCATAATTTATTAAATTACCTAAAACCCGGGTATTGTGTGCAGCAACAA
>DDKP01000091.1:6369-6874 GCA_002339745.1 Firmicutes bacterium UBA2595
CAGGCAACGCTTCCAGTATTATTTGGTTCACCGGTCTCTGTTGAATATAAGAATATCCCAGGTCACCCCGGAACACGCCCTCCATGAATTTTACAAAGTTTTCCCAAAAAGGCAGATCCAGCCCCAAAGCTTTCCTTACATTGGCGTATGTAAGGGGGTCCACATGCTGGCCCATCATGACCGTGACAATATCTCCGGGAACAATATAAAATAGCACGGAGGAAACAAAAGAAATGCCCAGTAGTATAGGAATCAGGGACAGCAGTCTTCTCGCAATGAATTTTAGCATGGACAACTCTCCCGCCAATACATCAAATATTTACTGTTTGTTAAGAAGCCTAATTTTGCCGAATATTTTGTTTCTAAAAGCGAGTTTGCCCGCCCTGCGGCGTGCAAACTCCCAACACTCAAGTTATCCCGAAATCCATATGTCGCTCAGTGGAATTATATCCATGGCGTTTGTTTTAACCCCCTGTATATTATCTGCCTTCAGATACAGGTTGAC
>DDKP01000090.1 GCA_002339745.1 Firmicutes bacterium UBA2595
GCTTCAAGCAGCCGAAAGTTTTATAATCCGGAATATTTGCAAAATATTTTCACCGGGTCCGGCAAACCGAAGATATCCCGGGTTGATAATCAGGGTACAATCGTTGTAATTTATTATGAAACAGAAAACAATAGGTCTTTGATGGCTAATTTAATAAAGGAAAACGGGACATGGAAAATCAGGGATATTTCCGACGACCCTAATGTGACGGTAGATTAAAGCGGCTAATCAGTTGCTGAAAACGCTAACTTGCAGTACAAGCTGCATCCAATGGGGGTAACTATATGGAGACTAAACTATTAAACAAGAATAAGAATAGGATGATGGGACCGATTTTAGTGTTGATGGTTTTAATTGCGGCTGCATTAATTTATTTTCAGTCCCTGTCAGACGCAAGGGTTGATCCTAGCGGGGTAGTAATCAGGTATGATACCCCGGAAAATACGGTAAAAACCTATTATGAATTAATATATAACAACAGGTACCAGCCTGCCGCTGATTTACAGACCGGGGAGTCGAAAAAAACACTGAGAGCCAGTGATCTTGAAGAAGGATACAAACAGGTTAAGATAAACTCGGCACGGTTGGCCAAGGTATTTGACGGTGTTATCCAAGGTAACCTGGCGGTAGTTGGAGATGTCAGACTGGTGAGGTTTGTGGGAAATTCTTTTGACTCGGCCATAGTGGGAATAACGGTCTTAACAAATAAGAAAGACGGTAAAAGATGGGAAATCGTTAATTCCCTCCAGGAAGTGGGAGAGGATAATTACCTTACTCTATTGGAGATGTTAGTTAAGGCAGACAAGAAGATGAAGAACACAGAATTGGCCCGGGATGGTTTTACCGACGTTCAGATTCGGATGATTACACAACAGTTGGACGGAATGCTAAAGTTTCACCAGGAACAGTTGGAAGAATATAGAAAATATTTGAGAGATTCAAGGAACAAACAGGAACCTGCGAGTAACCCTCTCGGAAAATGAAAGTACCTTCATTAATAGTCTCCGTAAAAATAGTCTCCGTAAAAGAGAGTTTTTATAATTTTTATAGGTGAAATGAAATAAAGAAGCAGCCAATAATTGGCTGCTTTTGTTTTAAATCAGGAAAATATAAAATTGCTGGGTTGTGGATATTTAACTAAATCAATTTTATACTTTCTCTGATTTGGGGGTTGATAAGGGGGTGCGCCCCCTTATGATTCGGGGGTAACAGGAGCGAAGCGACGTCATAGGGGGCTGGCCCCCTTTGAAATAAAAAATGCGTTCCAATAAAACGCGGATGCGATGGCGTCCGCATTTTTTATTCCAGCACAGGGTAAATTTTCTGTATTTTCCGGCAGGTTTTCTTTCCTGGACAAAAGAATATATTTAGGATGAGTAAACGGAAAGGCAGGTGCCCCCGTGAAGGCTGAAATAATTTCAACGGGAACTGAACTGTTGCTTGGACAGGTCCTGAATACCAATGCCCAGTTCCTCGGGCAGAGGCTCGCGAAGATGGGGATAAATGTTTTTTTTCAGACTACCGTCGGAGATAACCCGGGCAGGTTGACAGAGGTTTTTAATAATGCCTTGAGACGTGCCGACCTGGTGATCCTAACCGGAGGCCTGGGCCCCACGTCGGATGACCTGACCAAGGAGACTGTGGCCGAAGCGTTAGGACTCAGGATGCATGTCAACGAAAGCGCCATGGCCCATATAGAAGAGTTCTTTAGACTGCGTGGCAGAAAAATGCCGGAAGCGAACAGGAAGCAGGCCCTAATCCCGGAAGGGGCAATGTTGATACCCAACAAGGTAGGGACCGCCCCTGGGATGATTATTGAAACAGGAAACAAGACTGTCGTTATTCTACCCGGGCCGCCCGTGGAAATGGAACCGATGTTTACCGCGACTGTGGAGCCTTATCTGGGAAACAAGGCAGGGAAGGAGAAAGCAATAATTGTCTCAAGGGTAATAAGGATTTTGGGCATAGGGGAGTCAAGTGTCGAGGAGCGGATAAAGGACCTGGTCGAACAACAGTCCAACCCCACCATAGCTTTCCTGGCTCCCCGGGGAGAGGTCCTGGTGCGCATCACGGCCAAGGCTGCCACCGGAAAAGCTGCCGAAAAAATGATAGCCAAAGTGGAAAAAGAGATCGTCAAGAGACTGGGCGGGTATATTTACGGTACTGATGACGAGTCACTGGAAAAAGTGGTGGCGGGGTTGTTAAAAAAACATAACGTTACCCTCTCTGTCGCCGAATCATGCACCGGTGGTTTAATAGCCAAGAGGCTCACAGATATCCCGGGGGTATCCCAGAATTTCCTGTATGGCGTAGTAACTTACTCAAATGAATCTAAAGTTAACATGCTGGGCGTTGCGCCTGAAGTTTTGGAGAAACACGGGGCGGTAAGTGAAGAGACTGCCCTGGAGATGGTCAGGGGTATAAGGCAGGCAGGCGGTTCTGATATAGCTGTAGCGGTAACCGGAATTGCGGGGCCGGGAGGGGGGACCCCTGAAAAACCCGTGGGACTGGTGTACATTGCATTCGCGGACTACGACACAGCCATTGTTCAGAAATACCTGTTTACCGGTGACAGGGAGGTTATCAGGTGGCAGTCCGCCAACGTAGCTTTAAATATGCTGAGGGAGTATCTGTTGTTGTATAAAGGGTAGAAGGGATGAGCTTGATGAAGAAATATTCGCAGTATTTTTTGTTTTCATTGTGTGCAATTGCCGGAGCTCTGTTATTTCTTAACCTTTTCGCCCGTGTTGATTTCCGCCTGGAAGCGCTTCAGGCAAATTTGTCTATAAGAACAGCTGCAGGCGGGTATACGGTTCTAAGAATTCCACCCATCGGTGAAGTAAAGGCCTCGACGCATAAAACTCCTGTTATCATCAATATAGCCCTTGAGAATATAGACCTGGACCGTCTCAAGAAAATTCTTGCCGAAGGAACGGAAGAAGCCGAGCTTGCCGGGGAAGCCAGGAATGTTCTGACCGCCACAGTTAAAAGATTTATTTATTACACGCTGGCTCTAAGTTTTGCCGGGGGAGTTTTTGGTGTGCTGGTCTGCCAGAGGCGCAGGATAAAGGAATTGACCGCAGGGGGATTAATCGGGCTGGCCGCCGTTTCAATAATTCTCTTTTGGACATATTATACATTTGATATCAAGAAGTTCGAAAACCCGGAATACGAGGGGATGATCAAGGCAGCCCCGTGGATGATAGGCCTGGCCCAGGAAAGCCTTGCCACGGTTAATACCTGGAGTGAACAGATGAAAGGTATTGCCGCCAACCTGAACGGGCTTTTTCAAAGAGTTGAAAGTCTACAGGCAGTTACGGCCGGGGATGGGGAAATCAAGGTTCTTCATGTCTCCGATATCCACAACAATCCTGCATCTTTCGAATTTATTAATCAAGTGGTAAAAGCCTTCGGGATAGACCTGGTGATTGATTCCGGTGACATGTCGGATTTTGGGACACCTCTTGAGGCGGCTTTACTTGAGAGAGTAAAAACATTAGAGGTCCCTTACGTTATTACACCGGGTAATCATGAAACCCCCTCAATTATACAGGAACTGAAGAAAACGCCTAATGTGAAAGTTGTTGAGGCCGGTCTCCTGGATGTGAAAGGTTTAAAAATAGCGGGGATAGCTGACCCCGCGTCGTTTACCTTCGACTCAACACCTCCGGACGCGGTCAAGCTCGAGGAGTTTGCCGCCAGGCTGGAGGAAACAATCCGGGGAGCAGGAAGTGTGCCTGATATACTGGTGGCCCATAACCCCAAAATTGCTGAAAAATTTTGGGGAAAAATTCCGGTAGTGCTGACCGGGCATGAACACCGTTACAGGATAGAAGTCAAGAACAAGTCCGTCTTTATTAATGCCGGTACTTCCGGCGCTTCGGGGATTGGGGCCTTAAAAACAAACCAGGAAATCCCATACTCATTCGTGGTGCTGCACTTTGACCGAAATGGCAGTGAAGGGGTCAGGCTCAAATACACTGATACTATCCGGATATCAAATTTGCAGAGCGGGTACAGTATGGAGCGCAGGGTATATCCGGAACTCTACAACGGAGCACCGGAAATTTAGTATGGACCACAAGCAAAAAGTTGTTCCACAAACGAGAGGAGATTGACCCAGATGTATGAGACAGTCAAGTTTGGAAGTCTTGAAGTTAGCAAAAAAATATTTCATGCCATCACTGACATGGGCTTTGAGGAACCTTCGCCTATTCAGGCCGAAGCCATTCCCCTGCTGATGGCAGGGCGTGATGTCATAGGACAGGCCCAGACCGGCACGGGCAAGACTGCCGCTTTCGGTATTCCTATAATTGAGAAGTTGAACCCCAAGTTTCGCGGGGTACAGGCCCTTGTGCTTACGCCTACCCGGGAACTGGCAATACAGGTAGCCGAAGAAATAACAAAGATAGGGAGGTACAGGGAGACCCGGTCCCTGGCTATATATGGAGGGCAATCCATTGAGAGGCAGATTCTGGCCTTAAAAAGGGGAGTCCACCTGGTTGTCGGGACGCCCGGAAGAATTTTGGACCACCTGAGGCGGAAAACGCTAAAACTTAACAATTTGAAATTTGTGGTACTGGATGAAGCAGATGAAATGCTGGACATGGGTTTCATTGAAGATATTGAATTAATCTTGCAGGAAACGCCCCAGGAGAAACAGACTCTTCTTTTTTCGGCCACCATGCCGGAAGAAATCCAGAGGCTGGCCCGCAAATATCTGAATAACCCGGAATTTGTCTCTGTCAGCCGGGATGAACTGACTGTTCCCCAAATAGACCAGGTCTATTACGAGGTTAAAGAGCACAACAAACTGGACGGGCTCTGCCGGGTACTGGATACCACCAATATCAGCCGGGCCATTATATTCTGCCGTACGAAGCGCGGTGTGGATGAACTTGTCGCCGGGCTGGAAGCCAGGGGTTACGAAGTTCAGGGACTTCACGGCGACCTGACCCAGAACCAGCGGAACAAGGTTATGAAAAACTTCCGGGAAAGCCAGGTCGAAATCCTGGTAGCTACAGATGTGGCTGCCCGCGGGTTGGATATTGAAAATGTTAGCCATGTTATTAATTACGATATCCCTCAGGACCCTGAATCTTATGTTCACCGTATTGGACGGACGGGGCGGGCGGGAAAATCAGGTGTCGCCATATCCTTTGTAATCCCAAGGGAATACAGGCAATTGCGGCTGATTGAAAAGATGATCAGCTATAAGATTAAAAGAGAAAAGCTGCCTTCAGTTGCAGACGTCTTTGAACGGCAGAGAGAGGTAATTATCGAGAGGATTGTTGGCACCATCCAGAACAGTAAAATGGACAATTACCGGGCAATTGTGGAGGAAATGCTGGAAGATTACGATCTCATGGATATCGCAGCCGCCTCTTTAAAACTGGCTTTTGACCCGGAAGGGACTGACGACACGGCCGAGTCGGAAGAAACTGAATTCGGGGATACAGGGGCGGAACCGGGAATGGTTCGCCTGTTCATGAACGTGGGCAGGACAGATGAAATCAGGCCTCAGGACCTGGTAAAAACAATAGCCGAGGAAGCAGGAATCCCCGGGAAAATAATAGGGGCCATCAAGATTTACGATAAATTCACATTTGTTGATATTCCCAAAGAAATGGCGGAAAAGGTTCTCTATTCCATGCACCGCAATATAATCAAAGGAAAGCGGGTTCACGTGGAACCCGCCAAAGTAAGGCCAAGATAAATTTTTCGGAGAAGCTTATTAAATTTCAGGCATTTTATACTCTTCTGCCAGATGTTGGAGGACACAGTCCCTGATTAATGAGTATTCCGAAGAAAACGCGGTATGGATCATATATTTTCCCTGATGCATATCCACTTTTTTTACTGTGCATTGGATAGTTGAGTAGCCAAGTCGCGGCAGTTCAAAAGAAAATTCTAATACTGAACCCACCGGGAGCTTTAAAGGACAGTACAAGACCCTTGAATATCTTGGAAGAAAGATCCTACTTCGACACATTATTCTATGCCTTTTAAACATTTTCCTGCTGGCCATAGTTTTAAAAAACGGACTTTTTCCTGATAAGAAACCACAGCGGTCTTAATTTTAAGATAGAAGTAAAAAAATGCTAAATCTTTTCTTGACAGCCCGTCCAGTGATTGGGTATAATGAAGGAGAAAACCGAACACATGTTTGAGGAGGATGTTCGATGTCAGATAAAATAAAGGCGCTTGAAATGGCTTTACATCAGATTGAGAAGCAGTTTGGTAAAGGTTCAATCATGAAACTGGGGGAAGCCGCGGCCAACATGCAGATAGAAGTGATACCCACAGGGGCAATAACTCTGGATGTGGCCTTGGGTGTGGGAGGCATACCCAGGGGCAGGGTTGTGGAAATATACGGTCCTGAGTCTTCAGGGAAAACAACCGTTGCTCTGCATATACTGGCCGAAGCCCAAAAAATGGGCGGAATGGCGGCATTTATCGATGCCGAACATGCCCTTGATCCCGGCTATGCCCGGAAAATCGGAGCAGATGTGGATAACCTGCTGATATCCCAGCCGGATACAGGAGAACAGGCCCTGGAAATTGCGGAAGCATTGGTTCGCAGTGGCGCAGTTGACGTGATAGTCATTGATTCTGTAGCGGCTCTTGTGCCGCGCGCGGAAATAGAGGGGGAAATGGGAGATGCCCATGTCGGTCTCCAGGCAAGGCTGATGTCTCAGGCTCTGCGTAAGCTTACCGGGGCGATTTCTAAATCAAATTCGGTTGCGATTTTCATAAACCAGATCAGGGAAAAAGTTGGTGTAATGTTTGGGAACCCTGAAACCACCCCGGGCGGTCGGGCCTTGAAGTTTTATGCTTCCATCAGGCTGGAAGTGAGAAAAACGGAGGCTCTCAAGCACGGGGCTGAAGTTGTTGGCAGCCGGACTAGGGTAAAAGTGGTGAAGAACAAAGTTGCTCCTCCTTTTAAACAGGCCGATTTTGACATTATGTACGGGGAAGGTATTTCCCGCGAAGGAAGCATAATTGATATTGGTACAGACATGAATATCATCGAAAGAAGCGGAGCCTGGTATTCTTATAAGGGCGAGCGCCTGGGCCAGGGTCGTGAAAACGTCAAGGAATATCTAAAGGAACACGGTCAAATCAGCGCCGAAATAGAATCAAAAATCAGGGAAGCCTTGAGCATGGGCGCCGTGAAGCAGGCAAGCGCCACAGATGATGAATAACCGCGGAAACAAAGATGAAAGGTTCGCTGCCGCCAAAGAATATTCTCTCAAGTACCTCTCTTACAGACCGAGGACTGCTTGGGAGGTCAGGAAAAAGCTGCTTGGCAGGGGTTATGATGACGAAATCGTAAACCGTGTAGTTGATTTCCTGGCAGAGTACAAGTTCCTGGACGATGATTCTTTTATCGAGATGTGGATCAGGAGCAGAACCAGGGAGAAACCGTCCGGGCGTCGCAGGATTTATGCCGAACTGGCAGAAAAAGGATTGGACAGGGGCATTATTGACCGTCACCTGGCAAAAATAACTCCTCAGAAAGAACAGGAGATGGCGGAAGCACTGGTTCAAAAGAAATGCCTGAAAAACATTACGGATTATAAACGCTTACGAGGTTTTTTGCTCCGACGGGGTTTTGATCCTGAGATTGTAAACGAAGTACTGACCAAGTTTACAAAAAACTATCCGGATTGATGTTACAAGGGTTCACCCGTCTTGACAGATAGTCCAAAAACTTTTACAATTAATGATGGGAGAAACTAGAACTAGGTTTCAACTACCAAATTTGGTTAGTTTCTTATATATTGAGTAAACTTTCCTCATAAATATCAAAGAGACAACAGAATATCGAGTTATTTAAAGATGAGGATAGGGTTTTAAAATATATGAGAGCGTCTGGTCATTTAGTACTCTAACCAGATACATTTATGGTAGGCAAAATCTTTTTCGAGCCGGGTTTCTACTCGGTTTTTTATTTGGGAAAACCATCAAAAAACTGGTATTTGACCCTAGTACAGGAGGTGAAAAACAATTTTTAACGAACAAGCATTAATATTAGTTGCTGTAGCAGGAATTATTGCATTTGTCGCAGGATATTTCTTCAGGCGCTCTCTGGCAGAGGCCAAGATTTCATCAGCCGAGGAAGCTTCCCGGAAGATTCTGGAAGAAGCTGAAAAAGCAGCGGAGGCCAAGAAGAGGGAGGCCGTGCTGGAAGCCAAGGAAGAGGTCTTAAAGTTCCGTAACGAAGTGGAGAAGGAGCAGAGAGAACGCAGGAACGAGCTTCAGAGGATGGAACGACGCCTTACGCAAAAGGAAGAATCCCTTGACAAAAAAATCGACGCAATTGAGAGAAAAGAGGAGTTCTTGGCAAAGAAAGAGGAAGAGACTGAACAGATCAGAATACAGCTAAAGGAACTCCACACGAGGCAGTTGGATGAACTGGAGAGGCTTTCTGGCCTAACTTCGGAAGAGGCAAGGGAAATCCTTCTGGCCAATATAGAAGAGGAAATAAAACATGAAGCGGCGATGCTGATCAAGGAGATAGAATCCCAGGCCAGGGAAGAAAGCGAAAAGAAAGCGCGGGATATTATTTCACAGGCTATCCAAAGATGTGCCGCTGACCACGTAGCAGAAACAACGGTTACGGTTGTGGCGTTGCCAAACGATGAAATGAAAGGCCGTATTATTGGCCGGGAAGGACGCAATATCAGGACACTGGAAACCCTCACGGGAATAGACCTGATTATCGACGACACCCCTGAGGCAGTGATTCTCTCGGGATTTGATCCGATACGCAGGGAAATCGCCCGAATCGCCCTGGAAAAACTAATTCTTGACGGCAGGATTCATCCTGCCAGAATAGAGGAAATGGTTGAAAAAGCCCGAAAGGAAGTTGAAACCCAGATAAGGGAATCTGGGGAACAGGCTACCTTTGAAACAGGAGTTCACGGTCTGCATCCTGAGCTGGTAAGGCTTTTGGGAAGGCTTAAATTCCGCACAAGTTACGGGCAGAATGTTTTAAAACATTCGATTGAGGTAGCCCACCTGGCGGGTCTTATGGCTGCCGAATTAGGGGTAGATGCTTTGCTGGCTAAAAGAGCCGGATTGTTGCACGATATTGGAAAAGCGGTGGACCATGAGGTTGAAGGACCTCACGTGACAATCGGCGCGGATGTGGCCAAAAAATACAAAGAAGCCCCGGCAATTATCCATGCTATAGCGGCACATCACGGTGATGAAGAGCCGCGCACCATTGAAGCTGTTTTGGTCCAGGCGGCTGACGCGGTTTCTGCCGCCCGCCCGGGAGCAAGAAGGGAGACTCTGGAATCCTACATCAAACGCCTGGAGAAGCTCGAAGCTATAACAAACGATTTTGAGGGAGTGGAGAAGTCGTTCGCCATTCAGGCAGGACGTGAAGTCAGGGTCATGGTTAAACCTGACAAGATAGATGATTTAGCTGCTGTCCGCCTGGTTAGAGACATTGCCAAAAAAATAGAGGAAGAGCTTGAGTATCCTGGACAAATCAAAGTTATGGTTATTCGCGAAACACGGGCAGTAGAGTATGCGAAATAGGAAGACAACGGCCTCTCTAAAGAGGCCGTTTACTATATATTGGCAAGTAATTTTTATTGATTTAACGGGTTAAATAGAAGGAAATATCCCAGGTTGTAAAGAACATTACTGATTGAATATTTATGCGAGGTGAACAGCATGCAATTGCATTACAAATCTGCGCCCCGGCCGGAAGTATCAGACAGTATAGGTTTGCTTATATCTATTCTTGTCCGGTATCCGGAAGTAGGGACTATAAATTATGAACCGATTAAGCAGGAGCTTAAATTTACGTTTATTTTTTCATGTGTATTAGAAGAATCACAATTGGTTAACTTTAAGAAGAAAGTAATTGATAGTATTGAGACATATAACCAGCTTGATGGAAGGACTACTGGCATAATAGGTGTAAAACATCAATTATGCGGTAATTTCACCATGGTTGAGATTACCAGGGATGTTGGTACTATTACCCAGGAGGAGATATCAATGGTAATAGAGCTGGTTCACATGAATTTTGCCAAAAATCTTATTTCCGAAAAAAACGACTACCTGCAGGAAGAAGAGCTTTTAATGCAGGAAGAGCTTATCGAGCATATGCTGGAAAACCTCAAGGTATCTTCTCCTGAGAAAAATCTTTTTGCTTTCAGGGAAGAGGGCAGGGTTCTGGTTTTCAACAAGTAACTGGAGGACGGAGTCATTTGCGAATCTTAATGATTGGTGATATTGTCGGGCGTCCAGGCCGGCGGGCTGTCAGGCAAACACTGGAAACCATAAGGCAGGAACTGAAGATTGATATGATAGTCGCCAATGGCGAGAATGCAGCCGGCGGCAATGGTATCACTGCTGATGTTGCCAGCGAAATTTATAAATACGGTGTGGACGTCCTGACCATGGGGAATCATGTCTGGGACAAAAAAGAAATTATTTCATATATTGAAAAGGACCCTCGTATGCTGCGCCCCGCAAACTACCCTTCAGGATCTCCCGGCAGGGGAGCAGCAATATATAATATCAATGGTACCGACGTGGGAATAGTAAATCTTTCAGGACGAGTATACCTCTCAAACCTGGACTGTCCGTTCAGGGCCGCTGACGAGATTCTGGAGAGAATGTCGGGCCAAACCAAAATAATACTTGTTGATTTCCATGCCGAAGCTACCTCTGAAAAGGTTGCCCTGGGCTGGTACCTGGACGGAAAGGTATCCGCCGTGCTGGGGACTCATACTCATATCCAAACCGGTGATGAACGGATTCTTCCCAAAGGAACCGCTTACATAACGGATGTCGGCATGACCGGTCCACGAAACTCGGTAATTGGGGTAAAATCACACCTGGTCCTGGAGAAATTCCTGACCCAGATGCCGGTGCGATTTGAAGTGGCAGACGGACCTTATCAGTTTAACGCTGTGGTTATCGATATCGAAAATGAGACCGGGAGAGCTAGCAGCATTAGAAGAATATTCAATAACGAGAGTTCCGATTAACAGGTAAAGAGTAGAAAATCCCCAAATTTTTGCACAAGTCAGAAATATTTGTTTGTGAAAAAGAGGAATTTTTGGATAATCATCGAATATATAACTTTATAATAGAAAACGGAATAAAGAGCGATTGATTCGACTAAGGAGGTAGTGAACATGGAGGTACTGAAGGTTTCAGCAAAATCTAACCCAAATTCTGTAGCAGGGGCCTTAGCCGGTGTTCTAAGGGAACGTGGAGGGGCCGAGATTCAGGCTATTGGTGCAGGAGCATTGAACCAAGCAGTGAAAGCAGTAGCTATTGCCAGAGGGTTTGTAGCGCCCAGCGGAGTCGACCTGATTTGTATTCCTGCCTTCACCGACATAATTATTGACGGTGAAGAACGTACTGCTATCAAACTTATTGTTGAGCCAAGGTAAATACGATTTTATTTAAGAGATTATTTGCGGAGACCGTAAGTCAATAATAAAAGTTTGTCTTTTAGCCTGTTTGTTCATCTGAATAAACAGGTTTTTCCGTCATATAATGTCAATGTAAGCGAGGGAAATACACGGTTCCTTGCGGTGATACCGGTCAGCGGGTTGATATTCGATGGGGGACAATATTATTGACCAGGTCTTTGGAATTGGATAAAAAGTTAAATGTAGTAGACTGTCATTGTGATACTATTCTGGAAGTGGCCAGGGGAAAAAGCGGGCTGTGCCGTCCTTCCTTAACCGGGCATGTTGATATTTTCCGCCTGCGGGAAGGGGGTGTAGGAGTCCAGTTCTTTGCTGCTTTCATCGAACCGGTATACAAACCCTTCGGTTCACTTCAGAGAGCGCTGCAGTTGATAGATACTTTTTATACGGAGACGGAGTCCAGCCATGGGATTATAGTGCCGGGCTTTACTTTTAAACAGATCAGAAATAAACTTAGAGAAGATAAAATTGTTGCCGTTCTGGGTATAGAAGGTGGTGAGGCTCTCAACGGAGACGTGTCCGTATTGAGGATGCTGTATCGCCTGGGAGTCCGCTTCCTGGGACTTACATGGAACCAAAGAAACCAGATAGCAGACGGGGTAGGGGAGCGGATCACAGGAGGAGGGCTCACAAATTTTGGGCGCGAAGTAATTAGGGAAATGAATCAGCTCGGTATGATCATCGACCTTGCCCACATTTCAGAGGCAGGTTTTTGGGATGCGCTGCAGTTATCACAAGCTCCCGTTATGGTTTCCCACACTAATTGTTACGCTCTGTGCGAACACCCCAGGAATTTGACGGATGATCAGATAAAGGCCCTCGCCGCCATGAGAGGAATTATGGGTCTCAGTTTTGTACCGGATTTTCTTGGCAGTAAAAGGAACAGCATTGACGGTTTTCTGGACCATGTGGACTATGTGGCGGGATTGGTGGGAACCAGTGTTATCGCCATTGGCTCTGACTTTGACGGTATCGAGAAAACACCGGAGGGGCTCGAGGACTGCAGGTGTTACCCCATGATTGCCAGAGGACTTTTGGACAGGGGATACACCCAGCAAGAGGTAGGCGACATTATGGGAGGCAATGTGCTCAGGTTTATGGAACAGGTATTTATCGATTAACTCATTCGAGATGATAATAATTACAGGAGGAAGCTGACTTGAAAGAATCCAAACGGACAAAAAATTTAAAATCGGCAGTATTTGCCGAACTGGACAGGATCAAAGAAGAGGTCAAAGCCCAGGGAATATCATTAATCGACTTAGGTATCGGCAGTCCGGACAGGCCTCCTAACCCGCATGTGCAGCATGCGTTACAGGAAGCCATAGACAACCTGGAAAATTATGGTTATCCTTCTTCCAAAGGCAGCAGGGAACTTCGGGAAACCATCGCTTGGTGGTACCAACAGAGGTTTAATGTTAACTTGGACCCGGAAACTGAAGTTCTGGTACTGATGGGCTCACAGGACGGTTTAGGCCACCTGCCCCTTGGAATCCTGGATCCCGGCGATACCGCCCTGATTCCGGACCCGGGGTATCCCGTTTACAAGGCCGGGGCGGTGTTGGCAGGCGCTGAAATATTCTCGATGCCTTTAAGGAAAGAAAATAACTTCCTTCCAGACCTCTCTGCCATTCCGGAGGACGTTGCAGCCAAGGCAAAGATGATGATATTAAATTATCCAAATAACCCGGTAGCAGCAGTGGCTGGCAGAGAATTTTTCCGGAAGGTTGTTGAATTTGCTTCAAGATGGGACATCCTTGTCTGTCATGACCTGGCATATTCCGAACTGGCTTTTGAAGGATACCGTCCGCCCAGTTTTATGGAAATACCGGGGGCAAAGGATGTGGGGGTAGAATTCCACTCGGTTTCCAAGACATATAACATTGCCGGATGCCGGTTGGGTTTTATGGTTGGCAACAGGGAAGCGGTCGAGGTATTGGCCCGGATCAAATCAAATATAGATTACGGTGTCTTTTTGCCGGTACAACAGGCGGGAATTGCGGCCCTCCGGGGACCCCAGGACATCATCCGCCAAAATGTGGCTGCGTATGAGGCCCGGCGTGATATACTGATAAACGGCCTGGCCGAAATCGGCTGGGTGATGGACAAGCCCAAAGCCACGATGTTTATTTGGGCCGAACTGCCTAAAGGATATCCTTCCTCTGAGAAGTTCGTTGAAGAAGTGCTTAGAAAAACAGGAGTTGTAATGGTTCCGGGTGTAGCCTTCGGCAGGGAAGGGGAAGGGTATGTTCGCATCGCCCTGGTCCAGGACGAAAAGACCATCTCGGAAGCAGTCCGGCGGATCAGAGACAAGTTTAACTTTGTTTAAAACAGCTAACAATTATGGAACTCTGTTAATGGTGTCTAAAATCCCGGTTTTATGCATATACTATGGTTAGAAGATTCTGGGAGGGATAGCCTGGTGAAGGACGAAAAAATAAACTTCTTGGAGCTGAGGGTTAAAGAACTGGAAGACAAGATAGAGCAACTTAGATTCAGCAGGAGGGTACTGATGAATCTCATTGAACGGGTGGAAAAAGATAAATGGGACATGCTGTCCAAGTTGGAAAAAGAGAATAAAAAGCTTCAGATAAACAACAGCCGTTACGCCAGGACACTATTACGTAAAAACAGACAGATTATTGAAATGGAAACAAAATTGCAGAAGGTTGGAATGAGCGAGATGCTAAAGTGAGAAAAAGTTACCCACAGTTTTATCCACATGGTGTTAACAATTGTGAATAATCTGAAAAGTCAACAATTTATCAAGTTTTTCGACCGG
>DDKP01000042.1 GCA_002339745.1 Firmicutes bacterium UBA2595
CCGCTTCCAATCAACAGTCCCAGCGCCCCCAGGATCACGATAAACGCGATAGCCAGTTTGACCTTTTTATTCATGCTTTCCTTCACTCCTTCAGAGACTTCGACAGCGCTCTCAGATTATTCCCCGGCTTCCAGGTCTGCGATGAGTTCGCGGTAGGTTTCCTCAGATATTTTCCCGTCCAGGAGCAGCTGGCGAATACGTTTCTTTTCCCTGGCTGTCTTTGGCGAGGCGTTTGACTTTGTCCCGGAGTCATAATTATTGCGGCCGCCGTATTTTTTGTGGATCCGGTTGACCCTGTCGGTGGGGGGCTGGTTCTTGGAATAGTACATGGAATAGAAAATGAAGGCGATCAATACGATGACGAACAGGGCAACAGGAACCAGTACCTCGGGCTTTTTCCAGGCGGAGGTGCCCAGAGGGTCAGAAGGTTTTTGCTGGTTAGTATTAGGGTTTGCTTTTTCAACTGACGGTTTTTTTTCCGAGCGGGTGTAACTGATATTGAGTTTAACCGGTGTATTTGCATCGATGTTTTGGAAGTTATAGATATAATTATTGAAACCTTCGCCGTCCTGCCCGGTGGATGTGGGGGCCGGGTCAATCTTGAAGTTCGTGGACTTCAGAGGTTCTTTAACGGTGACTTTGACATTCTCAGTTTTGTAGTAAGGGATGTAATCGAAAGTCATGGTTTTGTCAGGAGAACCTGTAAGAGGATTATAATAGTATTCCAACCAGACGGGGTAATCTTCACCCGGCGCAACAGGTCTGGTAAGTTTCCAGCTCAGTACCTGGTAATCGCCTTTGTCCTCGATCTCGTAAGGCTGGCACTGGTGCCCGCCGTTCACGATTTCGCAGGCCATCTGGATCTCATTTACGGTAATGCCTTTGGGTATATTAAAATATACCCTTCCCCTGTACTCCTTTCCGGAAATATTGGTTAAGGTGCCGTTATAGATGACCAGGACCCGCGGATCGTCATATTCGGGCCAGACCTGCAGATCGAGGTCCTTCCATGCCAACTCGCTGCCCTGGGCTGCCAGGGATGAGGGCACAAACGGAATCAGGGTCAATCCCAAAATCAGGGCAAGCATAATGAAAATGAGCCTGGAAAACTTGTAAAACTTACTCATGACATGACCTCCCGATATTTATTAGGCAAACATAATTACTACATATCGTAGTACATAAAATTACTACAAAACGTAGTAACAATTTAATTATATAGTGTATGTTACCGGTTGAACAAGCTGAAAAAATTGTCAAACTCGCGGATGAGCCCGCAAAATCTTTGATTTTCGCCGGAAAATCCGCTGTTTCGTTAATAAACGGTTATCTTTTCGAAAACCTCTTGACATTAATAGCAGCCTTTGGTAAGATAAGAACACCAAATCAGTGTAATCCGATAAGAATAGTTGGAATAAGGAGGGGCTAAAATGATTAAAATTTCCCGCACCTGTGTAAACCGGATTATCAAACAGGCCAAAGAGCATTTTCCCATAGAATGCTGCGGCATTATGGCCGGTAAAGTTAATGGGGAATTGATAGAAATAACAGAAATATTCCCCATGACTAACGTGGACCGGAGTCCGGAACATTTTTCCCTTGACCCGCAGGAACAGTTTGAGGTCTACTATACCATCAGGGAAAAAGGGTTGAAAATGCTGGGGAATTACCACAGCCACCCCCATACACCGGCTCGCCCTTCCCGGGAAGATATCCGCCTGGCCTATGACCCGAAAGCTGTTTATATGATTCTTTCTTTGCAGGAAGCAGCCCCAAGATTAAAGTGCTTCCACATAGAAAACGGTGAATATTCGGAAATACCGCT
Organism: Firmicutes bacterium UBA2595; assembly: GCA_002339745.1. Lineage (GTDB taxonomy): Bacteria > Bacillota > Thermincolia > Thermincolales > UBA2595 > UBA2595. The sequence goes on from DDKP01000042.1 coordinate 1,826, forward strand.
GGTAGTCGAGGATTAATCGACAGCCGGAGATAAAGGAGGGCGGGCGAATTGGAATTTAATACAAAACTTCTCCACGGTAATAATCAACCTGATAAATACAGCGGGTCAACCACGACCCCCATTTACCAGACTACCTCTTTCCGGCACAAAACGGCTGAAGAACTGGAGCGGATTTTTAACGGCAACGATTACGGTTATATATACTCCAGGATTAATAACCCGACCGTGGAGGCATTTGAACGGAGAATCGCCCTGTTGGAAAAGGGGGTTGGGGCTGTGGCCTGCGCTTCCGGGATGTCCGCAATAGCCCTTGCTGTTTTAAACCTGGTGGAGCAGGGGGACGAACTGGTTTCCGCAGGGGGAATTTTCGGAGGCACTTATTCTCTGTTTAAAAGCCTGGCCGACTATGGTATCAAAGCCCGTTTTGTTCATACCGCTGACGTAAAAAGCTTTGCTCAACAGGTTACTGAGAAAACCAAGCTCATATTTACAGAAACCGTCGGAAATCCCAAAATGGACATCCCTGACCTCCGGGCTTTGGCCGATTTGGCCCATTCTCACCAGATACCGCTTGTTGTGGACAACACCGTCACCACCCCTTGTTTGGTCAGGCCTATAGAACTTGGGGCCGATATCGTAGTGCATTCCACCTCCAAGCTTATAAACGGCAGCGGCAGCTCCATTGGCGGCATCATTGTGGATAAAGGCAAGCTTCCCTGGTCTGCCGACAAGTTCCCCAAACTTCATGAATACAGGAAAACTTATTCTTTTCTGGCTTACCTGGCCAAATTGAGGAAAGGCCTCCACAGGGATATTGGAGCCTGCATGGCGCCTTTTAACGCCTACCTGAACAGTATTGGCCTGGAAACACTGGGTCTCCGGGTGGAAAGAATGTGCAGTAACGCCCTGGAACTGGCTGAATTTCTCAGCCGGCATCCCGCGGTATCCTGGGTCAATTACCCCGGGTTACAGGAGAACCCGTATTATAAAATCGCTACCGAACAGTTCGGGGGCAAATACGGGATTATGCTGACTTTCGGTGTGGGATCGAAGGAGCGGGCCTTTAAGGTTATCAATAATTTAAAATACGCTTATAATGTGGCCAACATCGGCGACATCCGGACCCTTGTCATTCATCCGGCTTCTACCATATATTCCGCTTTCTCGCCCGAGGAGAGGGCGCTTATGGGCGTGCGGGAAGACATGGTCAGGGTAAGCGTGGGGGCCGAGGATATCAAGGATTTAAAGCAGGACTTCGACCAGGCGTAAAACAGATAAGGAAGCGTTTACAGCCT
>DDKP01000093.1 GCA_002339745.1 Firmicutes bacterium UBA2595
ATGAATCTCTCGCGACTTGTCATTTCCATAAACAATTATCCTCCTCCCAAATATTAGTCATGATTTTGATGTAAGCAAGTGTTCTCTTAACCTTCTCCTCCCTTCAAAAATCAATTAAACAAGTCTATTTAGAACGATACACCTTTTTCTGTTTTCCCACCGGGCATGCTAAAATACAGTGGGCACAAACCGGCTTGCCAATTACCTGCCTGTGATATGACAAATGCCCGGCACACTTTTCAACATCCACCAAAACTTCGCCGGAATTCTCCCGGGACCACTCTTTTCCCATGATGGCTCCTGCCGGACAGGCTTCAACACAGCGGCTGCAACCGTTACACTGTCCAATCAGGTATGGGTCGGCGGATACTCTTAGCGGAGCGTCAGTGAGGACGGTACCCCAGCTCAACCTGGCCCCGTATTCTCTGGTTATGAGCAACCCGTTTTTGCCCACCCATCCCAGACCCGCACATGTGGCGGCAGTCTTATGCGGAAAAAGTGGAAACAGCTTGGCGGCAAATGACGAGTCTTGTTTGGCGGTATCCGGTGGAATTATAAAGGCCTTCCGTCCAAGAGAGCGTAAAAACAAAGCAATTCTTTTCTGGATGTTCTCCAGGCGTTCATCAACAAGCGGGAACTGGTTGGAATATGCCACTACCGAGTCCCTTCTCAACACGCCTTCGCGAAGAGGCGGGTGGGCTATTGCCAGGGATACAGCCACCGGGAGATGCCTGAACTCTTTAGCCAATCCTTCGCTTACATTCCCTATTCCCACCAGATCGGTCCCCCAGTATTTCACCAGCTTAAGAAAATGTCCTGTGTCAATAGGACAATCGATATGTTCAGCTAAACTCTTTGTATGGTACAGTTTGTTTTGGGATTCTTTCAACCCGTTTCCACCTCGTTCTACGTTTTACTGCGATGTTGGCTTCTGCGTTGACTCGTATAAATTTTGTTGAGTTTTTTTAACAGAATTTTGCATTCAATCCTACTCAGTCCCAGTAATTCCTCGGATTGAAGTTCATCGTCATTCAAATTACCGGTCCTGATCAACAAGTGTCTCAAGCTTATCAGTTGTCTAAGAAGAGGGGGTTCGCATACCCCGTATATATTTTTTTGGACCATATGAGTGGATTCGATCGAACGTTTTTCGTCAAGGTCGAGAAACTTATATAAGAAGCTTTTCATATTATCTCTTCCCTCCTTTCACAAGCCAGGACACTCGTTTTCTGACCACCGGTTATAACGGGTCGTTTCTGAATCCAAATACTCTGCAAAATCCATGCCAATAAGTGTTATCTAATTGCCATCATGAACCGGAATAAACGCCTGCCAGCTTAACAGGCAAGGGTTTCATCGATAGAAAAACTAGCTTGACACTTTTCGTTTGGTTTAACGCGATTCGATTACTACAGTAATCGCTGTTCTTTTGATTACCATTGTAATCAAAAATACCCGGCAAGCCCGTATTTAATGTGGTGATTCCGTTTTTGCAGGCAGAGGAGGCTCGATTCCGGTTGGAATCGAAAATGCTATCCATTGGGAAACACCCAAAAATAAAAAATAGAAAGACTGTATAAGGCAAAAAAAAGAGAGAGTGAGAGCTCTCAAAAAAAGGAGGTTATAGTTAATTCTCTGATTTAAAAAGGCTTTTAACGGCCATTGCAGCCACACCCAGGGAAAGATTATCATGAATGAAATTATTACCTATTTTTGCCAGCGCTTCCGCAGTCAGGCCGTGCGGGACACCGGGACATGAAATCAGCGTACCGGGGTAAAGCATTGATTCATCAATAATATTTGAGGCGGGAGTGGCATCCACAACAAAATTTATTGTTTGCATAGCTTCTCCTACCTGGTTGACTTCCCGTACCCCGGGGTACATACCGGTAAACATCCTTATCTTCACCGTATCAGTATCAAAAACCGTGACCCGCGAGCCCAGTTTTAACAATTCAAGGACAGCGTAAGACCCCACTGGGCCCAGTCCCAGCACCAGAACTTCCTGACCATTTAAATCGTGTCCTGACCTCTCCGCCGCCGCCGCCAGGGCATGTACAAACACGGCCGCGGTTGCCCGGGAATTCTCTGTAACAGTCATATCTTTTAAGTTTATGGCTAGAAACTTGCTGTCATCTGCCGCAAACAGCAGGTTGGATTTTGCTGAAAAAGCCTCGCCAATACCGGCAATGTCCGACTGCTCTGTGATAACGCATTTAATGCCGATATACTGCAGTACCGCCTGGACTCCCTCAGTAAACCCGGGGATAACTCCCTGTCCCGCTGACACCGGTACCACAGAAGCACGGCACTCCTTTATCTTTTCTATAACTTGGGCGCGTGGGACTGAAGCAGTCCTGGCAGCGAGGCCCAGCAGGTCACAACCTGTTCTCTCCGAAAGATACCGGTCCAGAGAAGGCAGAGAAACAGGAATATCCTTGATGATTTCATAATATAGCCTGGTCAAAGTCCCCATCCTCCTCTGTAAACGGGTCCGCGTCCACGTAGTTGTCTGTCTTGAATGCTTTTTGTATTATTTTGATGGCCCTGTTACGGATCTCCCAAGCCTGCTCCTCGTTATTGCCGGTAAAGATGGCGGTAGCCACCCAGTCATGCGGATCCTGTTCGAAATTAGAAATCAGTACGTCGGTCGAAAACTTGTCGCGATAAAATCTGAGTCCCCGGGCGCCAACCAAGACATGTTCTCCGGTGACCTCCAGCACTCCGCGAGAAAACTTTAAGTGTTCATATATCACGGCCCGCCTTTTTCCTCCTAAACGGCGGTAGGCCGGCAACCTGCCGTCTATCCAGTAGTCAGCCAGCAGCTGGACCATGTTTACTCCCGTTGAGTGATATACCGCGCTAGGAGTCTGACTGGGTAGCCGCGCATCTATCTCCAGCACCTTTAGCTGTTCACCGGTGTCTATTACCTCAATATCCATAATGCCGGATAATTTTAAAGCTGCGGAAATGAGCTCACCCAATTCATAAAACTTCTCTTCTACTTCACGACCGGTACCCGGTCCGGCGAGTACCCGTTTGCAGTCATAGGCCGCATCAAAATTCAGTTCGGTAACCTGCAGACCTGTACATATCCCCCTGTCTGCAATCACTTCCAACGAATAAGAGGGACCTCTTAAATATTTCTGAATCACTGCTTCACCAGTCATATCAGCCAGGGCAGCTTTCAGTTGGCCCTCGGTGGATACTTTTTTTACTCCCGCGCTACCGCTCAACCCGGAAGGTTTCACAATGGCCGGATAACCGCACTCGGGCCATGGTTCAGGCATGGCGATTCCTACCTCCGCAAACAGCCGGTTAGACTTTATTTTGGAAGAAGTAATCTTATATGATGGGAGGTCAAAGGCTAATGGTACTTTGTAACGACCGGCGGTAACGTTTAACCATTCGAGGGTCCGGGCATTCTCGGTAGCTGGCAGTACAAGGTCAAACTCTTTGAGAAGAGTCCTGGCCGACTCTCCTCCTTCCAAAAGGTCCAGGTGGTAAAATTCCTCTACCAGTTCGCGGGCAGGCACTGCCGGGTCCTTGTCAATAAGCGCAACCTCAAACCCGGCTTCAGTTGCCAGGTATACCGCCTCCAAACCCTGCAGCTGTCCTCCCACAATACCTATTTTCGTCATAGCAGTCCTCCTGTTTGGCCAGCTTTTCTTTTTGAGCAGTAATCCAAGCGACATAATCACCGGCACAGGCCACTTCGAGTCCTATCCCGGCCACAATCTTCTTCACCTCCGGGACGGTACGAAGTCCCTGTTCAATATCCAGAGTACTCTGGGAAACCCCGGCCAGGCTGCTGCTGGGCGGAATAATGGAAGTAACGACATTGGCCCCGGCCTGCAGGCGCATCTCCAAACCTTTAATTCCATCTACGTCCAGGGAAGCCGGAATCAGCCTGTCAGGCATCGCCAATCTCATCACGGCAATGCAAAGATACTCATTGATTCTGGGGACTGTCACTCTGCCAGCCATGGGTGTCTGCGGCTGTGGTACCAGGCTCATAACCCTTGCCTGGTGTCCACCGTCACGCATCATAGTCATAATGGAATTGGCCCGGTCGCCGGTAGTCTCGCCCACTCCCAGCAGTATCCCGTCCTCCACCAGTATGCCGTTCCGACGGGCCTTAGCCCTTTTTTCGCCACGTTCTGAAAAGCTTTGGCCGATTCTTAATTTTTTATAAAGAATCGGGTTGTGAGTTTCCTGATACAGCGCGTACCAGTCCACACCACAGGAACTAAAACTCTGCAGGATTTGGTCAGGGACCACGCCTGGAGAAATCATCAACGGCAGACCGGTTGCTTCCTTAACCCGGGTGATCATCTCCAATAACAGATCATAATTACCCGTATCATTGATTAACGGGTCCTCACCCATGGTCAGGTCGACCAGGTGAACTCCCGAATCAGCAAGCCTCAAGGCTATTTCAACTACCTCCCGCAGGCTCTTGCGGTAACGGGGACTTAAGCCGTTGGTCTGCCGGTAGTAGCAAAAGGCACAGTGATTCCGGCAGTAGGTGGAGAAATAAATAAAACCGTAAGCAAACACCTTGTTGCCAAAATGCCGTTCCCTCAACTGCCGGGCAGTCATCATTACCTGTTGAATTGCCCCAGGGTCCTGCAGGGATAACAAGTAAACTATTTCCTGGTATGAGAGGGAAATTCCGTTCCTGGCTTTTTGCAGGATATTGTTCAGGTAGACCTTGTTCATGGCCAGTATTGTCATGTATACTTCCTCCTTAGGTAAAAACTAAATGTTTAACCTGGCCCCATCGAGGTAGATCAGGCTACGACCTACCCGCCTGATGTTCTGAAAGCCCTCCCGGACCATCACCAGCCGTTCCAGGCCAAAGCCCAAACCGGTCCAATTTTCGATGATGTTCCAGTTAGCATCCAGGGGATGGGGACCGACGGCTCCGGATGCAACTTCCATTTCATCTACCATGACATCGGCGCTGTTTCCATAAACCTCGGAAATTTCCCTCTCCAACCGGTAATTCAATCCAACTGCGTCCATCACCAACCCGGCCAGATCCGTCAAACGCGCCTGCGGGTCGGCGCTGATACCCATTTCTACTATGTTTAACATGGTAAACTCGGATAGGTGCCTGGCTCCTTTTGATTCCCTGCGGAAGCATGACCCTACCTCAAAAATACGGATTGGCCGAGACCAGACCTTTCCCAGGCGCCCCAGCAGGTAATAAAGATTCGGAGCCAGCATAGGCCGCAGGCAGGTCCTGTTTTCCAGCCAGTATACCTGATCCCAGAGGGGGTGTTCCCCGGTAATCCCCATTTTCTCCAACATCCCTTTAGACAGGATAGTTGGAGTTGTGACCTCTACAAAACCCGCCTGATTTAGTTTTTTGACTAGCAGGCTTTCCAGTTCCCTCACCGCGGGCCGCAGGCTTTCCCGCTGCAGCCGATCTAGCCTTTGTCTATTTTTTTGAACCAGTTCCTTATTTAGCTTTTTAAAGGAAAGGTCTCTTTCTGTCTCACTGTCAAAGACAAGTGTATTAACTTCCTCGGCGGCATCCAGTTCGATGAGCCGTTGTTTTTGGGTAATAGTAAAGGCAAGCTTCATAAAAATCTTGCCTCCTTACTGGAATGAAGTTGAAGAGAACTTCTCCAACTTCCATCCGGGGACTTTGCATTGGGAGCACGCCCGGACATACCATTTATTTCTCAACCACCGGGAAACGCGGCTTGTCTTGGAATTCTTGATCCTCACTTTGTTTCCGCAATGGGTTACAAATTCGATAAACGCTCCCTTCCGGGTAATGGTTCTGATGCCGTGAAGCGTTCCCGACCGGGAAGGCCACAGCTTTATTTTCTGTAATACTTCATATAAGTCCTCATGCTTGCGAAAGTAACGCTTCTTCTGTTTCTTCACACCGGTTAATTCCGTTTTTTCTACGGGTAAACCCATTTCCAATACCTCCTTGGTATTTGAGTCCCCGTATCGGTTAATTGGAGGAGAGTCCGGGAGTTCAACCCGGCTGTGGAGATTTAGAGTCTCCATGATCTTGCCGATCAACCCTCCATGTTAATTAAACGACAGGGGCAGGTTGGTCAACATGCTCTAACAGCAGCCCCATCGGCCAACCCGCCCCGGTCAGAAGCCATTGAGCCTACTTTTTCTTCCAATAGTCAAGCCCGAGTTCTGTCAGGATCCTGACAGCCTCGTCATAGACATCCAGGTACTCCTGGGTCGGGACAAGGCGCACAACATCATAGCACTCCTGGAACGGCTTGCCTTTGGGCGCTGTCTTGTAATTCTTCTCATACATCGCCACTAAGTTGTCAAGGATCACATTTACCTTGTCAGTGTCCATCCCGGCTACTGCCCGGGCTGCCTCAGCCATCATCCTGGCTTCCAGCCCCGTGGTGTAGTTGGTGGCCACCCCTTTGGCCGAGGCTACCCCAGAGAGTATCTCCCGGCCGCTGGCGGTATCGGTGATGGCCTGGGCCGCCGTCTCCAGTAAGCACATGACCGTGCACGGCCCCGCCAGGGTATAGTACTGGTTACCCAGCATTACGTTGGTGTTGGCCTCAATTGCCATGGCGCAGTGACCCGCCACCGCCAGAGCCTCTCTGGCCGTGGTGATGCCCCAGCGCACATGGATCGGACCATCCAGGTGCCATGTCGCCTGGGTCATGATAAAGGCGTTTAAGGTGGTGGCCACGTCTACTATCGTGGTCTCCTCCAGCCCCCCGGCATAACCCCCGTATATCGGCATCTGCTCACACATGATGATATCTCCCGCCAGTACGTAATGAGCACAGAAGGCCAACGCACCTACGTCAATCTTCAGCTCATTCAGCTGGGATATCTCATGGCTGTCAGATGCCCGCATCCCGCCCGGGAAATCGGCTGCGATTACTCCCGCGGCGGACAGTGATGTCTCGTTCCCCTACAATGCCATCCCCGGCCGGCCGGCCCGCATCTGTGCCGCCCGGATTAAGATCGCCTCCGACTTCACGGCCGCGATCTCCCACGGGCTACCCGGCACCGGGTCATGGCCGTTGATGGTCTGCAGAACCCCGTCCACTATTGTGTCTACCAGCGCTTCCTGCGCATATGACTGGTGCACCGGGATGAACAGGTCCTCGGATACCGGAGCCCCCGTCGGCCCACCCTGGATTATCGGCGGTTTGGAGTCCTTGTAACTCCGGCATTCCAGGATCACTGCATCCTTGCCTTCACCCAGTATGCACCGGCTCGGCGCCGCATTTACTGAAGTCAGTACTTCTTCTTCCGTAAACTTGATTACCCGGCCGGTATCCATACAATATACTCCGCATTCCACCAGCATCTCCAGGCCCGCCCTGAACAGGTTGTCGATCAGGGCTTTGTCGGTCGGGACTATCACTTTTTTGTCCATCTTGATCCCGTACTTTTCCTTCAGCCTGCTGGCAGTCTGCGGGATTATTTTATTATCCCATACGTTTTCGTCTACCTTCGGTCCGGACTTGGCCCGGTCAAAAACGTCGAAAACAGTGACTTTTTTGGCTAGCGCCATTCTTTTACCTCCTTTCTCCGTTTTATCTGGTCATCAATTCCCTGGCTTTGGTGATTGCCTCTGCGGCGTTCTCCCCGTAAGCGTCTGCACCTATCTGGTCTACCCACTCCTGAGATACCGGCGCACCGCCAAACATGCACTTGATCTTGTCGCGGGCTCCTTCCTCTTCCAGCGCCTTGATGATGTCCCGCTGGGACGGCATGGTGGTGGTCATCAGGGCTGAACCGCTGATGATATCGACATCAAGTTCGATGGCCTTTTTAACCACCTCGTCCACCGG
>DDKP01000129.1:0-2965 GCA_002339745.1 Firmicutes bacterium UBA2595
TTTCAATTAAACACCGTACTCTACCACGAAAATAATTTTATGAACTTGTTTAGCCAGAGCTTCAGCCTATAAGCCTGGGTATATTTATAAAAACAATAAACCGCGGATAGTTGGGGAACATAATCGGGGTCGCCGGATTAACACTGATGCACGCGGATATTTAATTTATTAAGATTTTTTTAGTATCTATATAAATTATCCGCGAAAAAACTGAACCAGAAGGTTTATCCGCGTTAATCAGCGTTTTCCGCGGTTAAATAAAAAACTATTTATGAATCAGGGAACATAGAATTTGCATTCTCTGCTGGCGCCGCTTCGCGGCATGGACATCTTTGTGGTAAAAAAGAATTCGGCTAAGACTTGAGGTTAAAAACAAAATTTACCACAAAGACTAACGTGCACTGCTGAATGGTCTAAGCTATAACACGCACTGCTCAATGGTCTAAGGGCACAAAGAGTTAATTGGCAGGAACGTAACAAACCCTTTCTTTTTTTATGGCAGTGGATAAACGCCCAATTTTTGCAAAAACTAGAATGAGAGAGTAGGTAATAACATGTCAAGGCTAACCAGAAAAGATGACCATATTATTCATACTTTAAAACTTTATAAACGCCCGGCGTTATCGGGTTTCACCGATGTAACACTGGTACACAACGCGCTGCCGGAAGTTTCGGAAAACGACATTTCCCTGGAAACGGAGCTGTTTGGCAAGGTTACCGGGGCGCCTCTAATTATTAACGCTATCACCGGAGGAGGATTTGTCCCGGCCAAAGTTAATGAGGCCCTGGCAGTGGCATCCAGGGAGACAGGTCTGGGAATGGCCGTGGGCTCCCAAACGATTGCGGTGGAAAAACCGGAATTTGCGGGATCGTTCAGCGTAGTCAGAAAAATTAACCCGGGCGGATTGATTATGGCCAATGTCGGAGCTCATGTTACGGTAGATACTGCATTGGAGGCTGTCGAGATGATTTCGGCTGATGCCCTGCAGGTCCACCTGAACGTCCCCCAGGAGGCTGCCATGATTGAAGGTGACAGGGACTTCAGGGGATGGATCAACAATATTGCGGGAATAGTAAGAAAAATCGAAGTGCCTGTTGTGGTGAAGGAAGTCGGATTCGGGATAAGTTACGAGGTTGCCCGGTTGCTAAAAGAGGTAGGTGTTACTAATTTTGATGTGGGAGGACGCGGTGGAACCAATTTTATTTCGATCGAAGGCCTGCGCGGCAACAGGAAACTTGATTTCCTGGAATCATGGGGGATAACGACGGTAGCTAGTATAGTGGAAGTTAAAATGAGCTGTATTGATTCTACAATTATTGCCACCGGAGGCATAACCAACGCCCTGGAAGTGGCCAAGGCCCTTGCCCTGGGGGCCAAAGCCGCAGGAATTGCAGGCGTTTTTCTCAAGGTCCTTTTCGAACGAAATGTGGAAGGGCTAATTGAAATGATTGAATGCGTAAAGTCCGATTTAAAAAAAATTCTGCTAATGACAGGAGTCGAGAATTCTGCTGAACTGCGCACCGTGCCTCTGGTTATTACCGGCAAAACGAAGGAGTGGCTGACGGAACGCGGTATCGATACGACAATATATGCCCGGAGAAGCCGCGAACCGATTAATGGCCGGTATATTTTCCAGGAGCACAGGGAACTCTACTAAAGCGGTAAAAAACCAGTATGCTGAAAGGAGAGTACATATGACCAGGTTTCCCATTGGAATTATTGCCTTGATAGTTGTTTCGGTTTTGGTGTTTTTTGGTCTTGCCCACAGGGTGTTGGACCGGATGCGGATTTCCGACAAGACAGCCCTGGGAATTCTCGTTGTCATGATAATCGGCAGTTTTATCGATATCCCTATTTCACTCGGAAGGGTTAATGCATCGGTAAATGTCGGAGGGGGACTGGTGCCAATCGGACTGGCGGTATACGTTTTAACCCGGGCAGGATCCACAAGGGAATGGATTAGAACCCTGGCAGCCGCCGGAATTACAGGAATAGTGGTGTACTATATCGGCACTGTAGTAATGAAGGGAAACCCGGGCGGGACTTTTGACATTCTTGACCCGATATGGGTTTATCCCATCGTCGGAGGAATTGTGGCTTACATTGCCGGCAGGTCCAGGAGGTCGGCATTTATCGCGGCTACTCTGGGAGTGTTGCTGTTAGATATTATTAACTGGGTTTATCTTTTAATCACCGGTACTCCAGGAAGGGTGATGATTGGCGGCGCCGGAGCTTTTGATTCTATTGTTTTGGCAGGAATTATAGCAGTGCTGCTGGCTGAAATAATTGGAGAAACAAGGGAAAGGCTACAGGGCGGACCGGCCAGCCAGGGGCGTCCTAAAAAACTCCTCAGAGGCTTAAAAAACGAGGAATATGCAGATACATCACAAACAGAGGAAACAGCAGGCGCAGATATCAAACCGGAGGAACGGGAGGCTGAAGACCAACTATGAATCGAAAAGGAAACCTGATTTTTGGATTATTGGTCCTGGTTGTCGGTATCGTCATGATGAGTGTTCCCTTGGTTATGATATTTCCCCTGGCTCTGGAAACGGTCCCTGCCTCTATTCTGGACCGGTTTCCTCTGGCCGGAGGATATGAGCAGGAACTGAACGTCGGTGAATATATCACTGTTTTGGACGAAAAATCCGGTGAGGTTGTTGATAAGACATCAAGAGTTGTTTATGTGGGAGATGAAATTATCAGTGAAACGAATATACATTACCGCATTTCAAAGATAAGGGGAAACAAGGCCTTTGCCAGGAGGGTTGGCCGGGCCACGGACATAGTCTGGAAAGAGGAATGGGATTCGGCTCCTGTTGTTACCGGGCCAGTCCAGGCCGCTACAGACAAAATTCAAGTGGCAATTTACCACACGCACAGCGGTGAGTCATACGTGCCCACAGACGGCAGCCCTACTATCCCAGCCAGAGGCGGTATATTCAAAGTAGGAGAAGCCCTGGC
>DDKP01000129.1:3395-10856 GCA_002339745.1 Firmicutes bacterium UBA2595
GCTGTGAAGCTGCTGAAGAACAGGCCTATTGCCCTGCTGGATGTGCACCGGGACGGTATCCCCGATCCGGATTTTTATAATAAACAACTTGAAGGAGAAGAAATTACAAAAGTCAGGCTGGTGGTAGGCAGGCAAAACCCCAATATGGCTAATAACCTGGCATTTGCCAAAAACATCAAGGCTTACATGGACAAAAATAAACCAGGCCTGATTAAAGGAATATTCATAGGAAGAGGGAACTACAACCAGGATTTAGGCCCCAGGGCGTTACTGCTGGAAGTGGGGACTCACACAAATGACAGGTTTCGGGCTGAACGGGGAGCTGCCCTGTTTGCGGAAGCCCTGCCGGCAATTCTTAATATCCAGGGCGGGGGAGCGGTGGGAAGACCAACACCCGCAGCGCCTGCTGAAACCGGGAGTGGCTGGAGAACAGTGGGTTGGATAATAGGTATCATTCTGATAGCCGGGGCGGCGTTTCTATTTATCAGCACCGGCAGCATCAAGGGTATGAAGAGTAAAATAGGCGAAATTCGCAAGACAGAATTTGCAAATTTCTTTGGGCTAAGGAAAATAAGCCGCAAGTTGTCGGGCAAAAAGAAAGAATAAGTGAACTTACAATCACAGGAGGGGGTCCGGTTGGAACAATACGGGATGACCATCGGGCTGGGGATTTTGATGGGGACCCTGGCCAGGGCGTATATGCTGAGGTCCGATTACCGTCAGTATCCGGGCTATCCTCACGGATATGTAACTCACATGTCTTTGGGCTTTATAGCTGCAGCTTTGGGGTCAGTAGCCTTACCAGCAATCGCAGAAAAAGAATTTGCCGCGGTTACTTTTCTGGCTTTGGCAGCCCAACAGTTCCGGGAAGTGAGGAATATGGAACGCGAAAGCCTGGCAGCATTGGATGAAGCAGAACTGGTACCAAGAGGCCAAGACTACATCGAAGGAATAGCCAGAGTTTTTGAACAGCGAAACTACCTTGTAATAGTAACTGCTCTAGCAACCAGTTCAGTAAATTTTTTTACCCGCTGGCCCCTGTTATCAATATTAACCGGATTCGCTTTTCTTGGCGTCAGTGAATACCTTATGAAGGGAAAGATTCTGGGGGATATAGCTAAAGTCGAAGCAGGCAGGCTTCATTTCGAAGGGCCCCTGCTCAAAGTTAACGAAATCGAGATTATGAATGTAGGACTGCCGGAGATGAGGGAAAAGATCTTGAGGGACGGGTTAGCAGTAGTAATTCATCCGAAGGATGATAATGCCAGATCAACCCTCCATAACATGGGACAGCGGCAGGCCATTGCCAACGTCGCCACAGCCATTCTTGGCACTAAAAAAGACATAGATACTCCGGAGTTTACTCCGATGGTAAGAAAAAACATTGATATCGGATCAATTGCACTTTTTTGTGTCCCTGCAGAAAAGGATATTGAAAGCTTGGTGGCGGCCGTAGAACGTGTTCCTGTGCTGGAAAGCGCCCGCAGGGCGCCCTTGAAGACAAAAGCCGGGCGGATTGCCGCCGACTAAGGTGAAAAGGATGGCCAAAGACCAACTCTTAGCTGTGGTTACATTAAATAAAGAAGCAGTTGGTGGGGATGTTCCTATTTTTTTTGTTTCCACCGAGGAGGAACAGTCCAGGGTTGCCGGCACCCTGGCTCAGGTTATGAAAGCCATGGTACATGATGTGGGCAACGGGGTGTATATTATAGTTAAGCATTGAATAGATAATGAGTATTAGCCCTATTACTAAGCGCCTGAGAGGAGCATTAGGTGTGAAAATCATCTATCATTGTTACGGAGGAGCCCATTCTTCAGTTACGGCCGCGGCAATTCATTTGGGCTGGCTGCCTACGGACCGGTTACCGGTAGCCAAGGAGCTTAAACAGATACCTTATTTTGACCGGCCTGTTGCTAAAGACCACGGGCATATCCGATTCATGGGCATTGACGAATTGGGCAATGAGATTTACATCGCCAGCAGGAGAAATGTCTCCAGGGTATTTGAGAATATGCTTAGGGGATTGATAGATTTATTCCGAATACCTGAAAAGGAATTTGTAATAGTTGATGTGATGCCTTGCGTAAACTGGAAAATGGTGCTGGGTGGTTTTACTTCCAGAAGGATAGGGCTGACCTGGCCCGGCAGGTCGATTATCATCAAAGGTGTCAGGTATTCTTACTGGCGGATCTTAAGCCTGGTACAGGGAGTTAAGGGCTTGACGGCTTCGGGGAATAGGTGATAGAAATGTAAACAAGGAGGAAAAATGAAGGTTTTTTTTCTGTGCAGGACCGGGCGCCATACCTCTTTGTTGGCAGCTGCCCTGTATTTGGGTATTATCAAAAACCGGACCGGTTCAACTGGGGAGATAAAGAACACAGATTTGTACAGTATTAACGGATTTGATGCCGGTGACAACAGTGTTGCCGGAAAGCCATTTTTTGTCGGAGTCGACAGCAGCGCTAACGAAGTGTATACTATCGGGGTTCACAATGAAGGGTCGATAATGGTCAGGGCGGCCAATGACTTTATAAGCCTGATGGGGATAGAAAGAGGGGAATGGTGCGTGGTTGACACCTCTCCTTTAACAAGTGGATGGACCACTCTGGGCTATTGCTTAAAGCGAGTCGGTGTAAAATCGCTGGCAAGACTTTTTTTCGGAATGGGGGCTAGAAGAGAAATGGCAGGCTTGTTAAAACTGGTCAATGAAAAGCGGAAACTGTTTGGCTACCCGAAAAGCGCATAAAGCGCTTTTTATTGTATTGGCTTGACATTAACCGGATAATTGAAGGATAATTATGGAGAGTAAAAAGGATAAGGAGAAAAAAGCATGTGGGTAAAATAGAAGCTACAGTGGACAGGGTTGTCCCCGGAAGCATCGCGGGAAATTTGGGAATAGAAAAAGGAGACAGGATTATATCCATAAACGGGTATCAGCCAAGGGACTACATTGATTACCGGTTTCTCTGTGCCGATGAAGAATTGGAAGTAGAGGTCATGAAAAAGAACGACGAGCTCTGGGTATGCGATATTCGGAAAGAGTATGATGAGGACCTGGGAGTGGTTTTTGAGGAAGACACCTTTGACGGTATCATGAGCTGTGTAAACAAGTGCATTTTCTGTTTTGTTGACCAGATGCCTCCTGAAATGCGGGAATCACTGTATGTCAAGGATGATGATTACCGCCTTTCCTTCATGCACGGGAACTTTATAACCCTCACCAACCTGACGAAAAAGGATTTTAACCGTATACTGGGGATGAAAATCAGCCCCCTCTACATATCGGTACACTGCACCAATCCCGGGTTAAGAGAAAGACTCCTGGGAAACAGGCGGGCAGGAAAGATAATGGAAGACCTTGTCTTGCTGGCAGGGGCCGGCATAGAGATGCACACCCAAATTGTGCTGTGTCCTGACTTAAACGACGGGGTAGAACTTGAACGCACCATCAGGGATCTGTCTTCCCTGTGGCCCCAGGTGAAATCCATTGCTATTGTGCCGGTTGGCCTTACCCGGCGCCGCCAAAACCTGCGGATGCTGAGAAAAATAAGCCCTGCTGAGGCGGCTGCCCTGATTGACAGGGTTCATGATTACCAGGAAGAGTTTATTGAGAAACTTGGTTCACCCCTGGTTTACCTGGGAGATGAATTTTATGTGACAGCTGGCAAAGAGTTCCCGGAAGCCAGGTACTATGACAACTTTCCCCAACTGGAAAACGGTGTGGGAATGGTCAGGTTTTTTTATGACAGCTTTGATAAAGAGAGCCAACGGCTTCCGGTGGCCCTGCCAAAACCCAAAAAACCGGTTATAGTAACCGGAACTTCCGGCGCCCGCGTTCTTCGCCCCGTAACAGAAAGGTTAAATAAAGTCAAAGGTCTTCAAGTGGAACTGGTCAGTGTGTTTAACGGTTTCTTCGGGGGGTATGTTACTGTGGCCGGGCTTTTGACAGGAGAAGATATAATCAGCGCCCTGCAAAACAGGGCTGACATAGAAACAGTCTTGCTCCCTTCAGTAATGTGCAGGCGTGACGAACCGGTTTTTCTTGATGGAATAACCCCCGGCGAGCTGGAAAAGAAGTTAAACGTGCCTGTCAGGATAATTGATATAGATAAAGGCGCAAAACAGCTTATTGATGTGATTCTGGAATAGGGAGGTCCTATTGTGGCTAAGCCAATGGTTGCAATGGTGGGACGGCCCAATGTAGGCAAGTCCATGCTTTTTAACAGAATAGCGGGAGAGGGCCGGCTGGTGGCCATAGTAGAGGATAAGCCCGGTGTTACCAGAGACCGGCTATACCGTGACGCCGAGTGGCTGGGCCGGGAATTTACTCTTATCGATACGGGTGGAGTGGAGTTTCAGAATGTAACCGACCAGATTTCCCAGGGAGTCCACCTGCAGGCAAAGTTGGCCATAGATGAAGCTGATGTCATCCTTTTCCTGGTAGATGCACGGGAAGGGTTGACACCGGTAGACGAGGAAGTGGCCAAGGTCTTAAGGAAGACAAACAAACCGGTAATCCTGGTAGCCAATAAAGTCGATGACTTCCGGGCCAATTATGATGTATTTGATTTCTACCGGCTGGGCCTGGGCGAACCGTTTATGGTCTCAGCCGCCCACGGAAAGAACATAGGGGACTTGTTGGACAGAATTAATGAACTCCTGCCGCCGGCCGCGCAGGAAGACCAGTTGGAAGAAGACGTAATTAAAATTGCCGTTATCGGCAGGCCTAACGTGGGAAAGTCGTCCATAGTAAACGCCACTCTGGGAGAAGAAAGGGTGATTGTCAGCGATATCCCTGGCACTACCAGGGATGCCATAGACACATATTTTGAACGGGACAATAAAAAGTACTTGTTGATTGACACCGCAGGGATGAGAAAAAAAGGGAAAATCAATGAACCTACCGAAAGATATAGTGTGGTCAGGTCACTGAGGGCGGTTGACAGATCAGAGGTTGTCCTGATGGTTTTGGATGCTTCGGAGGGAGTGACGGAACAGGATAAAAAAATTGCCGGCTACGCCCATGAAGCGGGTAAAGCTATTGTTATCGTAGTGAATAAGTGGGACCTGGTAGAAAAAGACGATAAAACTATGCTACGGTTCACCGAAGACATCAGGGACGGACTGGGGTTCCTGCACTATGCCCCGGTTATTTATGTGTCAGCTTTAACCAAGAAACGGATTCCCAAAATACTTGAACTGGTTAATTATGTGGCTGAGCAGCATGCCATGAGGATGTCCACCAGTACGTTAAACGAACTGATTCAGGAATCCGTAAGGCTTAATCCCCCTCCTTCCGACAGGGGCAGAAGGCTTAAACTTCTGTATGCTACCCAGGCTTCGGTAAAACCGCCAACATTTATCATATTTGTGAATGAACCGGAACTGATGCATTTTTCTTATTTGAGGTACCTGGAAAACCAGTTGCGGAGCAGTTTCGGGTTTGAAGGAACACCTATTAGGATAATTGTGAGAAAACGGGACGAAAAGTAGCAGGGGGAGAATCAATGAAATATTTCGCCGTCATCGCCGGATACCTGCTGGGTTCGATTCCTTTCGGTTATCTGGTAAGCAAGTACTGGAAAGGAATTAACATCCTCGAACACGGCAGCGGAAATATAGGGTTTACAAATGTGCTGCGTACCCTGGGATGGCCGCCCGCCACAGCCGTATTAATCGGTGATGTTGGCAAGGGAGCCCTGGCCGCCTGGGTGGGTGTAAGCGCCGGCGGTGAGGTATTCGGTATTTTCTGCGGAATGGCAGCTATGCTGGGTCACAGTTTCTCAGTTTTTCTGAAATTCAGGGGCGGTAAGCTGGTAGCTACTGCCCTGGGAGCGCTCCTTGTACTTGCTCCCCAGGTGGCAGTTGTGGCAGTCCTTGTATGGCTGTTGACCCTGGCCGTGACAAGATATGTTTCAATGTCGTCAATTCTGGCTGCCGTCAGTGTGATACCTTCCATGTTTGTTTTTAGAGAAACAACGGAGATGAAGGTTTTCCTTTCATTAGCGGCGGCTTTTTTGATATTCCGGCACAGGTCCAACATCCGTAAGCTGTTAAAGGGGACCGAGTATAAACTCGGTCAGAAAGTAGAGCGCAAATAGGAGGGAGAGAATGGAAAGGGTAGCTGTTGTTGGAGCTGGCAGTTGGGGTACGGCATTAGCTGTAATGCTGGCCCAAAAAGGATTAACTGTCCGGATGTGGTCCTGTGAACAGGATGTTGTTCAGGAAATTAAGCAAAATAAGACCAACCAGAAATACCTGCCGGAATTGGTCCTTCCCAGTAACATTGTTGTGTCTGCATCCCTTGATGAAGTTGTGAAAGATACTGAAGTTGTTGTAATGAGCATTCCTTCCCAGGCATTTAGGGAGGTCTTGCGTAAAGTGGTGCCCTTGCTCAAGAAGAAGCAGTTGGTGGTGAATACAGCCAAGGGAATTGAGGAGTCCTCCTTGAAGCGGCTCTCAGAGGTTTTCCGGGAAGAGGCCGGCTATGAATTGTATAGGAACTTTGCAGTTTTGTCAGGTCCCAGCCATGCCGAAGAGGTCAGCCGTAATATTCCGACTGCTGTTGTGGTGGCCGGGGAGGACAGGGCAGTATGTGAACGGGCTCAAGACCTGTTTATGACCTCGAGATTCCGGGTTTATACAAACCCGGATATGGTTGGCGTGGAGATTGGCGGAGCCTTGAAAAACATAATCGCTATCTGTACGGGGATTTCCGACGGGCTGGGATTTGGGGACAATACTAAGGCTGCTCTGATGACCAGGGGTCTGGCGGAGATATCGCGACTGGGTGTTGAACTGGGCGCCAACCCGCTGACCTTTGCAGGGCTGGCCGGAGTTGGCGACCTGATTGTAACCTGTACCAGTATGCACAGCCGGAACAGGAGGTTCGGAATCGAGATAGGAAAAGGGCGAACTGTTGAGGAAGCGCTAAAAACTGTACGGATGGTAGTAGAGGGCTACCGGACTACAGGAGCAGCTTATAAACTGATGAAGCAGACCGGGGTGACAATGCCGATTGTTGAACAGGCTTACGGGGTTCTTTATGATGGACAGAACACCGTTGAATCCGTCTCGAAACTAATGACAAGGGGGAAAACCCACGAGATGGAAGAAGTCGTTAGAACAGCATATCCGGGGTGGTAATGAAGGGCTGTCCCATAAATTTGCAATCTTCTCGGCTCGGTCAAAATATTTGACGGGCAGGTATATTCCTGCGAGCGGCCACAATCTCCACCGGCAACCACTCCCGCTGCGCGGATTGTGGGCCGGTGGACGATATACCGCCGCTCTCTGGAACACGCCTGCCCATCTTTCAATATTTCTTGACGAGTTTTTGAGCAAGGTCGCTTATTTATGGAGCTTGTTGACAAATCCTTTGAAGTATTGAGAAACGGGATGGGCGCTTTCCGAATGGGCGGACTGAAATCAGCTCTGCGTTTGAGAGGCAGGTGTGTTCC
>DDKP01000129.1:11292-13899 GCA_002339745.1 Firmicutes bacterium UBA2595
CCTCTTAAACTATCTCTCAGCGGCTTGTTGCCGCCCGGTGGAAAGTATCCATCCCGGTTACATTGCTATAACTGGAGTTTGGTGATGAACTATCTTTGCAGCAGGAACTGCTCACTGAACAGAGCCTGGTGAATGTCCCCCTGACTAACGATTCCCACGATCTTGCCTTCCGTGTCCACCACCGGCAATCTTCTTACCCTTTTTGTTATCATCAGAGACAAAGCATTTAAGAGCGGTGTTTCCGGTCCAACAGTGATAACCCGTTTGTTATAGATCTGGCCTACCTTAAGGTTGGATGTCTCACTGTATCTCCTCCGCAGGTCAGCAAAGACCCTGAATTCCTCAGGATTCTCGAAAAACTCCTGGTAGGTGGGATAGATGGCCCGTAAAACGTCTTTTTCCGAGATCATGCCTATTGGTTTGCCTTGCTCCACAACAGGAAGCCCGCTGATTTTCTTAACAAAAATCAGGGTTGCTGCTTTTTTAACATCATCATCGGGTGTAACGGTGATTACATTTGGAGTCATAATCTCTTTGATGAGCATTCAGTATCACTCCTTTGTCGGTTTTTTTCCTAAGGTTTTTTAAGCTCCATAATAATACTCTCTGGCCGGAAACACATCAGATTTTCCACCAATGACGATATTTGAAGGTTAACCAGTCGATTGGCAGGATAAGAGGTAAAAAAATAAATGCGAAATTCCAACCCTGTAATTCTACTGTTCGGACTCGCGCAAAACAGCTCGGCCACCCGGAGATTAACATTAGCGCTGTTATCTGCTAAAATTTTTTGACCTATCCGTCATAAAGGGGGGTTGGTCTCATATATATATACTGTTAATGTATGCCATTGGAAAAAAATACACAACGGACTAGTATTGACCAACTTAAGTGAAAACAATTTGAATTTCTGATTATAGAGGTCCACAGAGGAGGGATGGCCAGGGGAAAATCACAGTAGCGCTTCAAATAACAACAACAAGGAAGGAGTGTGTGTAGTTGGAAAAACTGGACATCTTTCGGGACATTGCAGAGCGGACCGGCGGGGACATCTACCTGGGTGTCGTAGGCCCGGTCAGGACCGGAAAGTCCACCTTTATTAAGAGGTTAATGGACTTGCTCGTTATTAATAATATTAAGAACGTCTATGACAGGGAAAGAGCCAGGGACGAACTCCCGCAAAGCGGCGCCGGCAGGACCATCATGACCACCGAACCAAAGTTCATTCCCCAGGAAGCCGTTGAGATACCGATCAGCAGCAGTCTTAAGGTTAAGATGAGAGTAGTGGACTGTGTCGGTTATTCAGTGGAAGGAGCCTTGGGCTACGAAGAAGACGACGGCCCAAGAATGGTTAGAACCCCTTGGTTCGATGAAGAAATACCTTTCCAGGAAGCGGCGGAAATCGGGACAAGAAAGGTCATAACCGACCATTCAACAATGGGTTTGGTAGTCACCACCGACGGGACTATAACCGAGATTCCCAGAGTCAATTACATTCCCGCAGAAGAACGGGTTATAGAAGAACTTAAGGAGTTGGATAAACCATTTGTAGTTGTGTTGAACTCTATCAAGCCTAAGGCTCCTGAGACTAACGAATTGGCGCGTGAACTGCAGGAAAAGTACGACGTTCCCGTCCTTCCCATGGATGTAGCCGAGATGAACCAGGAAGATGTGCTGAACATATTGGAAGAGATTCTTTATGAATTTCCGGTTAACGAGGTCAACATTACGCTGCCGAAATGGATTGAAGAGTTGGAAAACGAACACTGGCTGCGGCAGAAATTTGAAGATGCTGTCAGGGGTACAATTCACGGGGTGCGACGCCTGAGGGACATTGATGCGGCTGTTGAGCAAATTGGGGCCATTGACTTTATCGGGGAAGTCAACCTCAGAGAAATGAACATGGGAACGGGCATTGCCACCATCGACATGGATGCGGAAGAGGGCATGTTTTATCAGATTCTGGAGGAAGTTTCCGGGTTCGAAATCGAAGGGGAACATACACTGCTGCGTCTGATGAAGGATCTCAGTTACGCCAAGAAGGAATTTGACAAGATAGCTTCCGCTTTGTCAGAAGTTAAAGAAACCGGATATGGTGTGGTTACTCCCAGGCTGGATGAAATGAACCTGGAGGAGCCTGAATTGATCCGCCAGGGCAGCCGTTTCGGGGTCAGGCTGCGGGCCAGCGCACCGTCCCTGCACATCATCAGGGCAGATATTACAACCGAGATAACGCCTATTATTGGGACTGAAAAACAGTGTGAGGAACTTGTCCGTTATATGTTGAACGAATTTGAGGAGAATCCTAAAAAGATTTGGGATTCCAACATTTTCGGAAAATCTCTGCACGACCTTGTGAGGGAAGGAATACAGAATAAAATCCACCGCATGCCGGAAAACGCCCAGGCCAAGTTGCAGGAAACCCTACAGCGCATTGTCAATGACGGTAGCGGAGGTTTAATCTGTATCATTATCTAAAAATAAAAAAAGAAGAAACCGGTCAGAGTGGCTTGTTGACAAATCCCTTGAAGCATTGGGAAAACGGGATTGGCGCTTTCCGGAAACGGACTGAAGTAAGCTGTAAGTTTGAGAGGCAGGTGTGTTCCG
>DDKP01000158.1 GCA_002339745.1 Firmicutes bacterium UBA2595
GGTGGCAAGGTTCAGGCTTTAAAAAGTTTTTTTCCCGGTTTGGCTTTACGAAACAGAATGTGATTTTTAATACTGTTATTTACCGATTCAAGATTATCTTTATGCCGCATATATATCGTAAAACAGCGGTCCACGTAATCTTCGAACGGCCTCAGCGCACTGGCCAGTGCACTGTATGTATCCAGACCCTTTGGTGTCAGGACGAGAGGGTCATGAGACAGCAGTTGGCCCAATACCAGTTCTTCCAGTATCGACTGAATAATCGGGCTAAACGCGCCGTTTTTGGTCCTGATGAAATCATAAAAACCTATATCGTGGTAAACCAGGGATTCTGCCGATGCCAGGAACAAAAAGTTGTGCAGCAGTTTTGCTGAGTCTATTCCAAATTGGGTAATCAGCCTCATAATTAAAATGTGCTGGGCGGTGAAATTAAACATATTTACCTCCTCATATCTATTATAACCTACCGCGGTTAGAAGTCTCTATCCAAAACTCTACAGAAAAATTATGCACTTTTGTAGAGAAAATTAATTTTGTAGAGAAAATTTTGTAGAGAAAATTAATTGACAATCAGGAAAAAAGTTGATAACATTAATTCAGTTGTTTCACCAATTTTATAATGCTTGAATTGCTCTTATCCAGAGAGGTGGAGGGACTGGCCCTATGAAACCCGGCAACCGTCGTGCTTTACGCGCGAGTCTGGTGCCAATTCCTGCAGAAGAGTGTCTTCTGACAGATAAGAGGGTATAATTACTTAATGTACTTAAACCTCTTTGTCAGAAGAGGTTTTTCTGTTTTATTCCAACCAGGACATAAGGAGGTAACGGTTGATGGGTGTGAAAAGAACGTATGCGGAAATCAACGAAAAGATCAAGGCGGGAAAAGTGGTTGTGGTAACAGCGGAAGAAATTATTGGCATAGTGGAGGAAAAAGGCATTGAAAAGGCAGCTGAGGAAGTCGATGTGGTCACAACCGGTACATTCGGCCCGATGTGCTCATCTGGTGCATTTTTCAATTTCGGCCACCCCAAACCCAGGATTAAGATGCACCGGGTATGGATGAACGGAGTACCGGCATATACCGGGATTGCCGCTGTTGATGCTTACCTGGGTGTTACGGAACTTCCTGACTACGATCCTCTTAATTCCAACTATCCCGGAGAATTCAGGTACGGAGGCGGGCATGTGATTGAAGACCTGGTAGCGGGCAAGGCTGTTAAACTTGAAGCTACCGGATACGGGACAGACTGTTATCCCCGAAAAAAGATTGAGACTTACGTAACACTCACTGATATCAATGAAGCCTACCTATTTAATCCCCGCAATGCCTACCAGAACTACAACGTGGCCGTCAACCTGTCGGATAAGATAATTTATACTTACATGGGAACCTTAAAGCCCGATTTGGGAAACGCTCACTACTGCAGTGCCGGTCAGCTGAGCCCTCTTATGAATGACCCTTATTACAGAACAATTGGGATCGGGACCAGGATTTTCCTTGGCGGGGGAGTTGGTTATGTAGTTTGGAACGGTACCCAGCATAACCCCTGCGGGCCCAGAAGTGAAAACGGTGTTCCTACGGGCGGCGCGGGAACCCTGGCGGTAATCGGTGACCTGAAGCAGATGAAGCCACAGTGGCTGAGAGGAACCAGTTATCTGGGCTATGGTTCTACCCTGACGGTGGGAGTAGGTGTTCCGATACCGATACTGGATGAAGAGATGTTAAGGTTTACTTCTGTAAAAGATGAGGAAATATATGCTCCGATAGTGGATTACAGTCATGATTATCCAAACGCAACGGGTAAAACCCTTGGTTCTGTATCCTATGCCCAACTGAAATCGGGGGTTATTGAAGTTAACGGGAAACAGGTGCCGACCGCACCGCTGTCCAGTTATGTAAAAGCCAGGGAAATTGCCGAGTCGCTGAAGCAGTGGATTCTAAAGGGCGAGTTCCTGCTAGGGGAACCGGTACAGACACTTCCGTCGGCCGACACAGGAATTTCCATAAAGGGACTGCAGGAGAAAACTGCCCCCTAGTGATAAGTGCATCACTACCACTAATATGAATCCGAAAGGGGTAATTTGTATGGCTCCGAGAAAGATAGTACTTCGTTTTCCTCCCCAGATTGTAGATAAGCCTTTGATCTATCACCTGGTGAAGGATTACGGGTTGATGATTAATGTATTAAAAGCCAATGTCAATCCCTATAAAGAAGGTTTTATGGTTGTCGAAATCAGCGGCGAACCGCATCAATACGAGCAGGGCATGAACTTTTTACGAGAACGGGGAGTAATATTAGACCAGTTGAGCGAGAATGTGGTCAGGAACACGGACAGATGCACACACTGTGGCGCCTGCACCAGCGCATGCCCAACCCATGCGCTGTATATCTCCCGCCCGTCAATGGAAGTTGTATTTGATGATGAAAAGTGTGTTGTCTGCGGAGTCTGCCTCAAAACCTGCCCTGTAAAAGCAATAGAAGTCAATTTCAACGGTTACAGCCGCAGGGGTATCTAAACGATGTATGTAGACAGGGTATACAGGGACTATCAGGGCAGGCAGGACTTAAAGAGCTTCCGGGTTTCCCTCAAGGAAACAGACTTATATATAAGTGTGGCAAATCAAAGCTACAGCCCGGATGTAGAAAAGAAAGCAGAAAAGCTGGTTCTCAGCCTGAGGTATGACCTGGAGTCCTATATCTCAATGGACCCTGATTTCAGGACAACTTTACAGCCCCACGCTTTAGCGGCAGGGGCCCCCTTGATTGCCCGGACAATGGCGGAGGCAGCCGGGACTGCGGGAGTAGGGCCAATGGCTGCTGTAGCGGGCGCCTTTGCTGAATTTATCGGCAGGGAACTGTTAAAAATCAGTCCTGAAGTTATAGTCGAAAATGGAGGAGACATTTTTATAGCTTCTGGCCAGAAGCGACTTGTTGCCGTTTTTGCCGGGACATCCCTATTCTCCAACCGCATCGCTGTCGAAATACCACCGGAAAAAATGCCTTTGGGCATCTGTGCATCTTCGGGGACAGTCGGGCCTTCGTTGAGCTTTGGCAGGGCCGACGCTTCGGTTATCATTGCCAAATCCGCCGCCCTGGCCGATGCGGCGGCCACCGCTGCAGGTAATGTGGTGCAGGGCCCGGAAGATGTTAAAAAAGGTATCGAATTGGCTAAAAAATTAAAAGGTGTTTTGGGCGCTGTAATGATCAAGGATGACAAACTGGCTGTATGGGGGGATTTTAAGTTGGTTCCGGTGGCTGCGGGACAGTGAAAGCTGTGGTTTTGTTGACAACGACCTCTGCCGGCGCTAAAATTATTTACGTTAAATTTTGCGGGGAGGTAGAGTTTATGGCGGGCCACTCAAAATGGGCCAATATAAAGCATAGAAAAGCCAGGCAGGATGCTCAAAAAGGAAAAATTTTCACTAAAATAGGAAGAGAACTTATCGTGGCTGCGAAGCAGGGGGGCGGAGACCCGGAAGCCAATCCCAGGCTGAAAGCAGTCATCCAGAAAGCCAGGGCTGCCAACATGCCTATGGATAATATCAACAAGACTATTCAAAAAGCCACTGGTGAATTGGACGGTGTGAATTACGAAGAAATAATTTATGAGGGTTATGGCCCGGGCGGCGCGGCCGTGATGCTGGACATTATGACTGACAACCGCAACCGGACGGCCGGCGAGATAAGACACTTGTTTTCCAAGTACGGTGGAAACCTTGGCGAGTCAGGGTGTGTGGCATGGATGTTTAAGAAGCAGGGACTTATCAGTATCGACAAGGAAGGATTGAGTCTTGACCCGGATGAAATAATGATGGTGGCGCTTGAGTCGGGGGCGGAGGATATGAAAGATGAAGACGGCAGTATCGAAATCACCTGT
>DDKP01000157.1 GCA_002339745.1 Firmicutes bacterium UBA2595
TCAGATTTGAATCAGAGGTTCAGTTTCCTATTCCAGCCAAGTAACTGTTGGTAGATTTTGTTAAAATAAGGGATTTTGTAGAGAACGGGGTGAAGAAACAAGAAGTTATGCTGGTGGCTGCCAAGCGCAGCCATGTCAAAGAACTGGCCGACCTAATTACGTATCTGGGCCTTGAACCCGAGACAATTGATATTGAACCCCTGGCCCTTGCCAGGGTGGCGGCATTATTTTTTGAACCGTCTGTAGAAAAGAAACAAAGTTATGCGGTGGTTGATTTCGGGTCGGCATCAACCGGCATATCTGTGTTTATTGATAATATTTTGAGGTTTACCAGGGTCTTGCCGGTAGGCGGGCAAAAAATTACCGATGTCCTGACTTCTTGCTGCAATATGACCACAGAGGAAGCGGAGGCAGCGAAGAAATCCCTCGATCTTACCAGCGAGTTCCTCCAATTACAGCTCCCCGGTCTTTTTGACAAGGTGGAGGCTATTAAATCTGTAGTTGGCGAAATGGTCAATGAAATCAGGAGAACCATTGATTTTTATATGACCCAACGTAAGGATATAAACCTGGAGAAGGTTTTTCTGACAGGCGGGGGAGCCCCTCTCAGGGGGCTTGACGCAATGTTTAGCGACGGGCTTGGAATCCCGGTTATTATAATGAATCCTTTGGAAAAGCTTAAACTAGCGGATAAATTGCGATACCGGGAGCATGAATTAAAAGAAGCAGGAACTGCCCTTGCCGTGGCAGTGGGTTTGGCCATAAAGTGAGGTATGAGAAATGCTGAACAGGATAAACCTATTGACTTCTTTAACTACAACCGGGGTCACAACGGGAACAGAAAGCCCAAGCAGACCATTGATTATTGTATGTGTTATTGCTGTAATTGGATGTTTAATTTTAAGTGGGGCGCTCGTGGGCTACTACAGACTGATTGAGCAAAATATTTTAAACACGGAACGACAGATTAAAGAATTGAGCAGAGTAGAAGCAAAAATGAGGCAAAGGGACAGGTTAACCAGGGAAATATCAGCAATAAAGACTCATTTGGATAAAGCCGAAAAAAGACAAAACAGGATTACAAAAGTCCTCGACGAACTGGCTGAAATCATTCCTCAATCAATACAAATGAAAATTATTAAATTTGAATATTATCCAAACGCTGAAAACGCCGATGTCATTAATCGAAAGATTACGCTTCAGGGAAAAGGGCCTGACCATTTGAACGTTTCACAGTTTGTCTATCAATTGCAGAATTCATCCTTGGCCGAGGGGTGTACAATAGAATTTGCCCCAAAAAGTTCCCCACTGGTCAGTGAGGAAGCGGAATTTGGAGTTACAATATTATCTGAGACCCTGATTGGAGGTAATGTGTAATGGCTTTAACGGCCCTGAGCCGAAGAGAGAAAAACCTGATATTGTTAGGTGTAACATTCAGCATTGTAACCTTGCTAATCACATATATTCTGTTGCCCTATTGGGACAAGCTGGTTCAGGCTCGCAATGACCTGGCAGGAAAAAATGCGGTATTGGCGTCTGTTCAAAAAGAAGCTCAAAATGAGGGGGAAATCGATAGGGACATTGAAGAACTGAAAACCAAATTGGATAGTTTAAGGCGCCGTTTACCAATTTCATCTGAAACAGCGGAATTTTTGTATTATGTTAATCAGGCTGCCGGTGAAACCTCAGTTTCCTTTGAGGGGTTCGAAACGCGTAAAAGCCGAAATACCGTTGAAGACAATTTATCTACAATAACCGTTAAACTAACAATTACAGGGACTTATGCCCAAACAAGGGCTTTTATTGAAAAAATTGAAAACCTTAAGCGAATTAATAATTTGACCGGGGCAGATATTAATACGGTACAGCCAAACAGATTAGCAACAAGCTTTTCTCTTGATATTTACCAATACAATGAAGGGGACAAAGAATTTAAAAATGGTTCTGATATACCTCCACCAGCATCCATTAAGAAAACCGACCCGTTTTTTTAAGCATGTACGGGTGATTAGATTATGAACTTTACACTGCGAAACCAGAACGGAATTACTCTTATAGAAGTCATTGTTGTAATGGCAATGATCGGGCTTCTTGCGGCTTTAGCGATTCCGGCTTCATGGATGAGGGAGCCAACGGAGCTGGCTGTTGAGGGGGCAGCCAGGGAACTGGCATCAAACCTGCAGTTGGCCAGGGAGTGGGCCATGAGGGATGGGGTAAGCTACCATGTTTACATTTACCCCGGTACATCCTCATATTCTATTAACAAAGGGAAACCTTCAAGTTCGACAGTAATTAAGTCGTTCAGTTTGAATAATAGAGTTGTTTTTGGAACAGGAGGTACGATACCGGTTTCTTATGTAAGATACTCCAGAGACGGGCATTCATTTCAAAATGGAACCATTGAACTTATAGATACTGGTGGTAAATTCAGCAGAAAAATCCGTGTGACCGTGTACGGTTCTGTCTATTACATAGAATAACGCCGACATTGACATCCCTTCCAAATAACTTCATAATAGTAAATAGCATTTGGTATTTTTGACTGCTGTTTATTGTTTTTTATTTTTGCCGCAACAGGAGTGATAGTTTTGCTGCGTTACCTCACCGCCGGTGAGTCCCATGGACACAGCCTCACCAGTATAGTAGAAGGGCTACCTTCCGGTATTCCGTTAACCGAAGAGTACATAAATATACAGCTGGCCCGCCGCCAGAGCGGTTACGGCCGCGGCGGCCGTATGCAGATTGAAAAGGACACAGCCCGCATCACTGCGGGAGTCAGAGGGGGACTGACCACTGGCGGCCCCGTTTGTTTAGTGGTCGAGAACAGGGATTGGGCCAACTGGTCGGAGACAATGTCACCCGGAACAGATGCTAATACGGCAGACCGCGTAGTAACCAAAGCCAGGCCGGGACATGCTGACCTGGCAGGGGCCATCAAATACAACCATCAGGACATCAGAAATGTGCTGGAACGGGCCAGCGCCCGGGAGACGGCGGCCAGGGTGGCTGCCGGGACTACAGGAAGAGCCTTGGTGGAGCAGTTTGGGATAAAGATAACGGGACACGTGGTCAAAATCGGTAAGGCCTCTGCTTCTGTTGAGAAGCTGGGTGTGGAAGAAATAAGGGAGCTGTCCTCCGGGTCGGAACTGCTGTGTGCGGACCCGGCGGCCGAGGAATTAATGATACAGGAAATAGACAGGACCAGGAAAGAGGGGGACTCCCTCGGGGGTGTCTTCGAAATAATTGTCACTGGTCTTCCGGTGGGGCTGGGAAGTTACGCCCATTACGACCGGAAGCTGGATGGCAGGCTGGCCCAGGCCATGATGAGCATCCAGGCCATTAAAGGGGTAGAGATCGGTATCGGGTTTAGGGCCGGGGAACTCCCCGGTTCACAGGTCCATGATGAACTGTTTTATGACCGGGTCCGGGGATTTTACCGGAACACCAACAGGGCCGGAGGGCTGGAGGGCGGCGTTACCAATGGCGAGCCGCTGGTTTTAAGGGCGGTAATGAAGCCGATCCCCACTCTATATAAGCCTTTGCAAAGCGTGGATCTGCAGACCAAGGACTCTTATCAGGCTGCCGTGGAGAGGTCCGATGTCTGCGCCGTACCGGCTGCCGCGGTAGTTGGGGAGGCTGTAGTAGCCTTTGAAATCGCCCGGGCAATGGCAGAGAAGTTTGGCGGAGACAGCCTGGCGGAGATGAAGAGAAATTACGATTCTTATATCGAATATGTAAAGCGGGTGTAAAGATGCCGAATCTTGTCTTGGTAGGCTTTATGGGCACCGGGAAGACGTCGGTGGGCAGGAAACTGGCCAGGAAACTTGGCATGAAGTTTGTGGATACCGACCAAGAGATTGAACGAGTAACCGGGATGACGGTGAGAGAAATTTTTAAAAAACATGGGGAAATCCGGTTCCGTTCCGAAGAAAAAGCAGCGGTGAGAAGGATTACCGGAGAGGACGGCCAGGTCATTGCTACCGGGGGCGGTGTTGTCCTAGACCCGGAAAACATGAGGATGTTGAAACAAAACGGGGTCGTGGTATGTCTCACCGCTGAACCCGAGGTCATTTATCAAAGGTTAAAGAATAAAAAGAACCGTCCTCTCCTGCAGACGGAAGAGCCGCTGAAAACGATAAAGAGGCTGTTGGCAGAGAGACAGCCTCTTTATGAGTCTGCCGGGATAGCAGTAAATACAACGAACAAAGACCTGGATGATGTCATCGCCGAGGTTGAAAAGATATTTTACCGCAAAAGGGAGAATTACATATAAATGACTGAATCAGAAAGTCTAAATAAGACATTAAAAGTTAACCTGGGAGAAAAGAGTTACCCTATATACATTGGGGAGGGAATTCTTCCCTGGATCGGTCAATATCTTAAAGAAATGGAACTTGGCCGCAAGGTTATGGTGGTCACCAACCCGACAGTCGGTAAACTGTATGGGCAGACTGTTTTGGACAGCCTGAAGAATGAGGGGTTTGAGGTAGTCCGGGACGTAATACCGGATGGGGAGGAATACAAGTCCCTGGAATCTGCTCAGATCCTTTATGACACAGCTTTTAATCACAGCCTCGACCGCAAGAGCGCCGTTATCGCCTTAGGAGGAGGGGTAATCGGCGACCTGGCGGGATTTGTGGCAGCGACCTACATGAGAGGAATTCCTTTCATCCAGGTTCCGACCACACTGCTGGCCCAGGTCGACAGCAGCGTGGGTGGTAAAGTGGCTGTTAATCATCCCAGGGGAAAAAACATCATTGGCGCTTTTTATCAGCCTCGTATGGTTTATGCGGATATAACCACACTGAAAACCTTGCCCGAAAGGGAATTCAGGGCAGGGATGGCCGAAGTAATCAAATACGGGGTGATTCAGGACCGGGAGTTTTTCGAATTTCTCGAAAAAAACCATGGAAACATCAAGAATCTTGCTGTGCCGGAATTAGTAAGGGTAGTCGAAACCTCATGCTCCATCAAGGCCAGGGTTGTCGAACAGGATGAAACCGAACAGAATCTGAGGGCAATCTTGAATTACGGCCACACATTCGGCCATGCCTTTGAGGCGCTGACCGGGTATAAAAAATACGTCCATGGGGAAGCGGTAGCTATCGGAATGGTTTCAGCCGCCCGCGTGGCGGTCAGGCTAGGCATATTGGATGCGCGTGAAGGGGACCGTATTGAAAATATCATCCGGTTATTTGAGCTTCCCCTGACATTCGGCCGGCTTAGCCCTGAGGAGATTATAAGGACAATGCACCACGACAAAAAAGCCCTGGGCGGAAAAGTCAGGTATGTTCTGCCTGAAACCATCGGTAAGGTAAGGATAGTTTCCGATATCCCCGGTGACATTCTATATGATATATTGAACGAACAGACAGATTATTGTATATTATAGGAATCCAAATCAAAGAATAAACTGATACTAAATCTTTCTGACGGTGGAGGTGTTCCCGTGCTATCAAAAGGAGATTTGCAGGAAATACTTCGGCTGGCGACGGCCAAAGGCGGAGATTTCGCCGATATCTTTATCGAAGAGAAGAAGACTGTCGGTGTGGCTTGTGAAGCCGATAAAATAGAGAGGATAAATTCGGGAATCGACGTGGGGGCGGGGATACGGGTAATCTCCGGTGACACCACGGCCTATGCCTATACCAACGATGTGTCACGTGACGGACTCGCTCACATTGCCGGCATTGCCGCGAGCGCCTCGGCCGGCGGGGAAAAAGACGTTACCATTGACTTGCGTGAAGTCAAACCTGTTGTTGATTTTGAAATATCTCAAATGCCGGACAGGGTCAGTATTGACGATAAAGTGGATGTAGTAAACAGGGCCAACCGGACCGCCAGGGATTTTGACAGCCGCATAAAACAGGTGACCGTGGGCATGGCTGACGTAATCCAGAACGTGGTCATAGCCAATTCTCAGGGCGATTACGTGGAAGACCAGCGGGTGAGGACCCGCTTCATGATAAACGCTGTGGCTATGGACGGCGGAGTGATTCAAACCGGTTATAATGCGGTTGGAGGATTTGCCGGTTTTGAACTCTTCGAAGAGTATTCCCCGGAGGGAGTGGCCGAGGAGGCAGCCGGAAGGGCAGTGATGATGCTGGAGGCAAAACCGGCTCCTGCCGGCAGAATGGCTGTTGTAATGGCCGGCGAGGCCGGCGGCACCATGGTTCATGAAGCATGCGGTCACGGGTTGGAAGCCGATCTGGTACAGAAGAAACTTTCAGTGTACGCTAACCATAAGGGGGAAAAAGTGGCCTCGGATCTGGTGACGGTTATTGATGATGCCACCATAAAAGGGAAGTACGGTTCATTTCGATTTGATGACGAAGGATGCCCGGGACAGAAAACGGTATTGATAAAAAACGGGGTTCTGGAAAACTATATGTATGACAGGCTCACGGCCATGCGGGAGAAACGGGAATCTTCAGGCAACGGCCGGCGGGAGTCCTACCAGAATAAACCGATTCCCAGGATGAGCAATACTTATATCGCATCTGGTAAAGATGATCCCGAAAAAATTATCAGGCATGTACAAAACGGCTTACTGGTCAAAAAGATGGGCGGTGGTCAGGTGAACACCACCAACGGGGACTTCGTTTTTGACGTGGCTGAAGGTTATCTCATAAAAGACGGGGAAATTGCCGGGCCGGTGAGAGGCGCCACCCTGACGGGGAACGGGCCGGAAGTCCTGAAGATTGTCGACATGGTCGGGGATGACCTGGGATACACTATCGGCACATGCGGTAAAGACGGCCAGGGTGTACCGGTTTCTGATGCCCAGCCCACCATTCATATCCCTAAAATTATAGTTGGCGGAACCGCTCACGGCGATGAAGCCAGCCCCCAGATTAAACGCATTAGGAGGATGTAAAGGGAGGA
This sequence comes from Firmicutes bacterium UBA2595, assembly GCA_002339745.1. Taxonomy (GTDB): domain Bacteria; phylum Bacillota; class Thermincolia; order Thermincolales; family UBA2595; genus UBA2595. The sequence continues at coordinate 6,886 of DDKP01000157.1, forward strand.
GTTCTACTCCTCCCTCAGCTTTTTCATATCTATTTTAAAGCGGGGGCTGAATGATGGTAAAAAGTACAGGAGAATGAAATTCCTTTTACCTTTTGCGGCAGATGGAAGAAATAGTTGTTGGTAAGGTTGCCAGTCAATACCAGATAGTAAGAAATAATAGTAAGAAATAATTGTTGAAGCGCACAAATAATGAATGCTATAATTATTTTATTACACGGGAAAGGTTATGATTTACTATGCTGTACCGGAAAGCCAGAATCAGTGATGTGGAAACCATTCATGCCCTGATAGCTCATTACGCCGCCGAAGGACTGATGCTTGCCCGGCCAAGGGGTATGCTGTATGAGTTCATCCGGGATTTCACCGTGGCGGAACAAAACGGAAAAGTTGTGGCGGCAGGAGCATTACACATCCTGTGGGAGGATCTGGCGGAAATCAGGGCCCTGGCCGTTGCGCCCGAATACACAAAACGGGGAATCGGCAGGGGGCTGGTGCAGACATTCATTAAAGAGGCATGGGAACTGGGCATCCCCAAAGTTTTTTCGTTGACATACCAAGGAGAGTTCTTTCAAAAGTGCGGTTTTT
>DDKP01000102.1:0-1262 GCA_002339745.1 Firmicutes bacterium UBA2595
TCTTATTTCACTGCACTGCATTTAACTCCCCTCCTTTCAGTGCCCCTGACAGGCCCTTCCGATTAGCAGTTCTTTTCTGGATAACAGCCGGTCTTTTAACATATTCCGGGCCCTGTTAAGCCTGGACTTGACGGTACCGAGTGAACATTCCAGGAAAAAAGCGATCTCTTCGTAAGAATAGCCCTGAATATCTCTCATAATCACTATTGTACGGTGTTCTTCAGACAGCGAATTCAGAACGGCCTGAACCTCAGCCTGCCACTCCTTGCAAAGAATAATCTCTTCCAGGGACTTGTTTTTCTCCTCTACCGCGGGAGGTTTACCCTTTTCAATCATTTCATCCATGGACACGGTTTTTTCTTTTGCCCGCCGGCGAAGCTCATCTTTGCACACATTGGTCACCACCCTATACAACCAGGTGAGAAACGAACTCTCTCCCCGGAACCCGCCGATAGACCGGTAAACCCTGATTAAGGCCTCCTGGGCCAGGTCGCTGGCGTCATTGTAGTTTCCCATGTAACGATAGGCTATCGTGTAAACTTTGGTTTCATACTTGGCTATCAGCCGTTCAAAAGCATCCAGGTCTCCTTTTTTTATCTGTTCGATGAGCGCCTCATCGCTGATGTTCACCGGCTTACCCTCCCCCATAGAAGGATCCTGACTTAATGACGGAATCTGCCGTCAAAAAGTTCCTTTCCAATCTTTTTGGCAAACAGGATATTACTTTTACTATTTTAGCAAATATGACAATTCTCCTCTTTATCAACTCACATACATAACAAGGAATATTTACCGATTCTTCTTTTTATTTGTTCGAAAGGGCAGGTGTATCCTCGGGACGGCAACAACTCTAGCGGTTTCCGTTCCCGCCTTACGGCGGGTCACGGACCGCTGGACGTCAGTCCGCCCTCGGACACGCCTGCCCTTTCTCACATTACGTGAGGCCGTTTTTTTCACCACCCCGTTTGTTTATTTGGCTGTTTCAAAACAATTTAAAAAGCTCAAAGGAGGGACTCGAACCCTCATGGTTTCCCGCGCGATTTTGAGTCGTTTGAATATTGTAGGTGGCGTAATTAGTTACTCCTGCTACGGTTCCCTTCGTAGTTAAATTCGTAATTCCATCGATGTTAAATGAATTTGTAATGTCGATACCTTTTTCAGTTCAATTTCTTGAGATTTTCAACCTAATCATGAAGAAAATAGTATGGGTCTGACAATACACATGCTCACACCCCTAACTGGTAATCATCCAACCCGGAGGT
>DDKP01000102.1:1640-3608 GCA_002339745.1 Firmicutes bacterium UBA2595
AGGCGTACTGGGTATGTACGTCGAGGATTGTGCCACGCTGCACAACGCAGCCAGACACCGTTTTTCTCCGCATGCACAACCAAAACGCATACAAAAAATCCCTGCTGACCAACAAGTCAGCAGGGGTTTTGTATGCGTTTTGGTGCCGAAGGAGGGACTCGAACCCTCATGGTTTCCCGCACGATTTTGAGTCGTGTGCGTCTGCCAATTCCGCCACTTCGGCATGACCAATATGAAATCAATGGAAGGCAGCCCGATGCATAAATTATTCTACCAGAGTTGCCTTTCAAAGTCAAATGCAACTTTTGCCTCAGGACTATACAGGTTTAAGGTTCTCAGGCCAAAATTTCCCTCTCAGTTCATGACATACTTTGCAGGAGGTTACCATATTGCATTCATCATCCACCGGTCCGCCCCTGTTCCTGGGGATCAGGTAATCCACCCGCACGGACCAGTAATCATCAAAGGACTGCAGCAGGTCCTTAATCCCGGAGCAAATATCAATGGTTATCCATGGGTGATGTTATCCATGGGTGATTGACACCAGAAATTATTTTTTGTATACTTTTTATCAAGAACTACGACAATTAATAGTACTAGGGCATTTGCTGTTCCGTAACTGTCGTAGCGAGTTATACAGTTGTGTACAGTTAGACATCGCAGGAGGGATTACGGTGGGTTGCTGCGGAGACAGGATTCCATTTGGTTCTTTTCAGGGGCATAATACCCGTTACCCGATAACGCCTAATTTAAGCTCACATTCCATTGATAACATAAAATCCATATTAAACGAATTAAGAAATTTGTATAGAGAAGGGAAAATTGATTTAGCCCGTTACGTCGACATCAAGACCAAAGTCATCGAAGTAGAAGAGGCGCTCAAAAAAATAATATGATATATTTATCACATAACCCATAATGATGATTAAGGCCGCAGGCGCTTATGCCCGCGGCTTCTTCTGTTTCGGCATCCTTATACCCTGGTCAAGGCACTCGCGGTTCGCACGCAAAGCGGGCCCCTGAAAATGCCTGCCAACGACTTCTACAAGGGCAGTTTCCGGAACCAACCCTGTTAACTCCGCCGCAGCGCCCAGGGCAACCAGGGCAATTCCCAGCGGATTGCCGGCTTTACGTGCAGTTTCATCAAAGGGAAACCCTTTGGTAAATGAATCCCCTTCTCCCCTCACCAGGCCGCTGTCATAAATCAGCATGCCGCCGGGAGCCAAAAGCGGCAGGTTGAGGTCAAACGCCTTTTGGGACAGGGCAATTACCAGGTTGGGGTTTTCCACGAAAGGATAGAGCACCTCATCATCACTGATTATCACCGATGACTGGCTGTAACCGCCTCGGGCGCGGGCGCCGTAGCTCTGGTTGTGGACGGCATGCATACCCGCCGCCAAAGCAGCTTCCGCCAGTATTTGACCGGCCAGTCCGAGACCCTGGCCGCCGGAGCCAGCTATAATGATGTTCCAGGCGGTACTCAAATCTCTTCACCTCCCTGGACTGCTTCCCGGTAACGGCTAAGAAAATCAGGCATTTCCCGGTCTACCAGGCATCCCCTCCAGTAAGTCCTCTCCTGTTCCTCGCGGACCAGTTGCCGGTACTTTTTCAAAGGCACGGTGTTTTTCTTCAGCCATTCCATCATTTCAGGGCCTGCCCCAATCCGGTTATACCTCCCATAGTAGGTTGGACAGCCGGTCAGAACCTCCACCAGGGAAAAACCCTTTTTCCGGATGGCTTCTTTAAAAAAACGCTGCAGTTCAGTCGAATGGTAAACGGTGGAACGGGCCACGTAATTGGCGCCGGCCAAGTCCGCCAGTGAACAGATGTCTATTGGAGGTACCGGGGTGCCTTTCCTTGAGGTGCTGGTCATGCTGTTTTCGGGGGTTAACGGGGAGTACTGGCCCCCGGTCATCCCGTAATTGAAGTTGTTGGCTACGATGGCTATCAGATCCAGGTTGCGGCGGG
>DDKP01000102.1:4018-4344 GCA_002339745.1 Firmicutes bacterium UBA2595
CGGGCTGGGCCAGTTTGATACCGGTGGCAAAGGCCAGGGTACGTCCATGAGTTCCCTGGAAGCGGTGACACCGCACGTAGTCCCCGGAGCGGCCGGAACAACCAATCCCCGTAGCCAACAGAACCCCGTCGGGTGGAATGTTAAGTTCAGAAAGGGCCAGACACAGCGCCTTCAGGATTATGCCGTGGCCGCAACCGGGACACCAGAGGTGGGGCAGCCTGTCCCATGCCAGGTAGTCGCGGAAACTTACCTCTCCCATTCAACCACCTCCTGTACTTTGGCAATAATTTGCGTAGGAGTTATTATCTCAGCCTCGGTGCGGGAAA
>DDKP01000102.1:4773-7194 GCA_002339745.1 Firmicutes bacterium UBA2595
GCCCTGGTCAGGTGACCCGCCAGCGCTTGTTCTGGAAACGGCCACAATGTTCTCAACTGTATCAGCCCAACTGTTATTCCCTGCCGGCGGAGCTGTTCCAGAGCCGCCCTGGCTGCCCTGGTCGTTATTCCGTAAGTCACTAATAGCAAATTAGCGTCCGGGTCACCCCAGTAAACCGGCTGGGGCAGTTCATGCTGGTATTTCTCGATCTTATCTGTAAGCCGCCTAACAAGCCCTCCGGCTACCTTTCCATCCGCCGCAGAGTAACCAAGTTCATCATGAACAAGACCGGTCACCCGCATGACATGACGTTCCCCGAATGCCGCCATCGGCGGAACCATGTCTTCATCCGGCCGGTAAGGAAGGTATTCTCCGAAACTGTTACCTGGTCTTTTACGGTTCAATATTTTGGGACTTTCGGGTATTATTACTTCTTCCCTCAAATGGCCCAGAGCAGCATTCGACAGAAGAATGACCGGTGTGCGGAATCTTTCCGCCAGGTTAAAGGCCTCCAGTGTCAGGTCGTAGCATTCCTGGACCGAACTGGGAGAAAGAGCAATAATACTGTAATCCCCGTGGCTGCCGTACCGGGCCTGCATTATGTCGGCCTCAGCAGGCCTGGTGGCAATGCCGGTGGCTGGTCCGAAACGCTGGACGTTGATAATAACGCACGGTACCTCGGCCATTACCGCAAAGCCAAGGTTTTCCTGCATCAGGGAAAAACCGGGCCCGCTGGTGGCAGTGAATGCCTTTTCACCAGCCAGGCTGGCGCCTATAACAGCCGCCATACTGGCAATCTCATCCTCCATCTGTATATATATTCCACCATGGCCGGGGAGCACAGCAGAGCACATTTCGGCAATCTCCGTTGAGGGACATATAGGATATCCCGCGAAAAACCTGGCCCCGGCAACGACGGCGGCCAGGACACAGGCCTCATTTCCCTGGAGAAATTTACGTTTAATAGAACTCATGACCGGTTCCCCCCAACTTCCAGGGCAAAATCCGGGCAGCGGTAAAAGCAGAGCAGGCAATTGGTGCAGCGGTCAAGCTCTATAACCTGCGGTAGTTCACCAATCTTGCCGGCAATGACTCCTCTCGGGCAGGTATATGAGCACAGTCCGCATTTTTTGCACAGGGCAGGGTTGAAGTTTATAACCTGTTTCGGCATAAGCGGCCTCCTTATTAATAACTAGTCAGTTAGTTCGACAATTAACTGATGAACTCCTACCATCCGCCCATAGTTTAATTATGGCAGAAAGTATGAAACCTGCTTTGGTCTGGTTAAATATAAAAGGGGGCCTCCCCCATATCAGCCCCCACACTCGGAAAAGTATAGCTTATTTAACTGTCGACCCTCACAGGCCTGATATTCCATATCCCCGCGGCATATTCAGAGATGGTCCTGTCGCTGGAGAACAGCCCTGAACACGCTATATTATAAGCGCTTATTTTGAGCCACTTTTTCCGGTCCCTGTAAGTTTTATCTACTTTCTCATGAGTTTCGGCATAGGATGCAAAATCTTTCAGAACAAAAAACTCGTCGTTATGATAAACCAGGGAATTGAATATATTCCTGAACTCGTCGGCTGCCACCGGAAAGAAACCGTTGACCAGTTGGTCCAACACAGTTTTAATTCTCCTATCGCTGTTGTAAATCTCCCATGAATTATACCCGCCATTCCGGTAATAATCCAAAACTTCGCCAGCTGTTAAACCAAACATGAAGATGCTTTCGTAACCTACTTCTTCTCTAATCTCAATATTAGCTCCATCCATAGTTCCAACGGTTACTGCTCCGTTCATCATGAATTTCATATTCCCGGTGCCCGAGGCTTCCTTCCCGGCCGTGGAAATTTGTTCACTGACATCAGTAGCCGGAAAAATCATCTCAGCCAGGGATACCCGGTAATTTTCCAAAAACACTACCTTGATTTTACCCTTTATGCTCTTGTCGTTGTTCACCAGAGACGCCAAGGTATTAATCAGTTTGATAGTGGTTTTGGCCATGTAATAGCTTGGCGCAGCCTTAGCCCCGAAGATAAAAGTCCTGGGAACAATGTCCAGATCAGGGTCTTCGCGCAACCTGTTATATAAATCCATAATGTGCAAAACATTTAATATCTGTCTTTTGTAACCGTGGAGGCGCTTAACCTGTACATCGAATATAGAACTGTTGTCTATGTCAATAGAGTTTTTTTCTTTTATCAGCTTGGCCAGGACGGCCTTATTATGCATTTTTATTTGGGACAGCTTTTCCTGGAACGACGGGTCATCCGCAAAGTGCAGAAGCCCTGAGAGGTCTGTCGGATGCGTTATCCAACTGGATCCTATAGTTTTAGTAATGAGGTCAGACAGCTTCGGGTTTGCTTTGAGAAGCCATCGCCTGTGAGTTATCCCGTTGGTCTTGTTGTTGATCTT
>DDKP01000052.1:0-3630 GCA_002339745.1 Firmicutes bacterium UBA2595
CCCCTTATGGTTCAAGGCCCCAAGGGTTATGACCAGGCTGGCAGAAAGATACGGCGACCGTTTCGACGAATATGCCAGGCTTGCCGAAAGGACCAGATCGGGATTTTTGGACCGGTTCTGGAACCCCCACAAAAAATGCCTTTATGATGTAGTTAATGATAACGCCAAGGATGATTCTGTCCGTCCCAACCAGATTTTTGCCGTTTCCCTGCCGTATTCGCCCCTGGATCACGGTAAACAGGTTAACGTGGTCGATACTGTCTGGAGGGAACTCTATTTTTCCTACGGTTTGAGAAGCCTGTCCCCCGGATCCCATAATTATCGCGGTCGGTACTTCGGTGACGTGCTCCAGCGGGATTCCGCCTACCACCAGGGGACCGGCTGGGCCTGGCTTATAGGCCCTTTTGTTACCGCATTCCGCAGGGTGCACGATTATTCGGCGGAAAGCAAGACTGTTGCAGAACGGTTTATTGCTCCTTTTAAAGCGCATTTATGGGAGCACGGTATCGGGTCCGTATCCGAGATCTTTGACGGGGACCCGCCCCACTACCCCAGGGGCTGCTTCTCCCAGGCATGGAGCGTGGCTGAGGTTTTACGGGCATATGTTGAGGACATCATGGGCCTGGTCCCTAAAAGGTTTGACGGAGATTAACCGAACAAGTTAAATAATGTTTCGTAAAGGGGGAAAATTTATGAAAAACCCGGTTGACTTAAACAATATCGAACAAATACTGGCCAACGACCCCGGCGGGATGCTGGCGGCGTTGTGGAGCCTCCCCGAACAGTGTGAGGAAGCCCTGGCTATCGGGCGAAAGGCCGTTATTCCGCCTGAATATGCCGATATTTCCAATATCGTGGTCACCGGTTTGGGAGGTTCCGCCATCGGCGGGGATTTTTTAAGGTTGTTTGTGACTGACAGGATAAAGGCGCCGGTCATTGTCAACCGCGACTATATCCTGCCCAACTTTATCGATCAGAAGACCCTGCTTTTTGCTGTAAGCTATTCGGGAAATACGGAAGAGACTTTGAGTGCATATGATCAGGCCCGTGAAAAAAGAGCCCTGATAGTGGCCCTTACCAATGGGGGTAAACTGAGGGAAATGGCTGAGCGGGACGGCGTCCCGGTCATAGTGGTACCGGCGGGTATTTCACCCCGGGCAGCTACCGGGTACCTGCTGATACCCACCCTGGCGGTCCTTGAGAGCTTTGGCATGATAGAGGACCTTTCTCCGGAAATAAGTGACCTGACTACAGTCCTTCGGGAACTTAGAGAGCAGCTTAAGCCTGAAATGATTAGCGAACACAACCTAGCCAAGCAAATAGCCCATAAGATTTACGGGAAAATTCCTGTTATCTGGGCCGCCAGCGGCAATACCGAAGTGGTGGCCACCAGGTGGAAAGGCCAGATCAACGAAAACGGTAAAGCGCCTGCTTACTGGAATGTATTTCCAGAGCTCAACCATAACGAGATAGTAGGATTTGAAGCTCCGGCAGAGGTGTTGAAGCAGCTTGAAATCATTATTCTAAGGGATAGGAATGACCACGCCAGGGTCCAGAAACGAATGGAGATAAGCAGGAAAATCATTGAAGGTACAGTGAGCGGGATAACGGAGATATGGTCATCCGGTGAAGGGCGCCTGGCCAGAATGTTTTCCCTCACCTATATCGGAGATTATGTGAGTGTTTACCTGGCCGCCTTATACGGGATTGACCCGACACCGGTGAAGAATATTGACCACCTTAAGAAAAAACTGGCGGAAAGCTAGAACAGTGGCTAGTGCCCTAGCGCCTATCATTTAAATTAAGGGGTGAGGACCATCAAACTGGTAGCGGATCTGCATATACATTCTATTGGCAGCGGGCACGCTTACAGCACCGTGACGGAAATTGCCGCGGCTGCCAGGGAAAAAGGTTTATCCCTGATAGCCATCACAGACCATGGGCCGGCGATGCCCGGCGGGCCCCACCCGTATTACTTTGGCAACCAGCGGGTCTGGCCCAGGAAGATTGACGGCATCCGCATTCTGAGGGGCGTGGAAGCGAACATAATAAATGAGGACGGCGAATTGGACCTGGATCAGTATTATCTGGAAAGGCTGGATATCGTACTGGCGGGTTTTCACTCCCAGTGCTTTCCTGCCACTGACGTTAAAACATGTACCAAAGCTGTCCTGAATGCTATGCAAAATCCTTTTGTGGACATCATTGTCCACCCGGGAAACCCGGAATTCCCGCTGGACTATGAATCTGTGATTAAGAAGGCCTCGGAACGGGGAATGCCCCTGGAAATTAACAACAGTTCGTTTTGCGGCAGCCGGAGGGGAAGCGCGCAAAACTGCCATGAGATTGCCAGGATGCTGGCGGTATACGGCGGGCCGGTTGTTATAGGCAGCGACGCCCATTTTGCGTGGGACGTGGGCCGTTTTGACAATGCGCTGGAGACAGTAGCTGCCGCAGGAATTAAAGAGGAGCAGGTTTTAAACACCTCGGCGGAGAAAGTATTAACCTACCTGGGAAGAAAAAAAGATATTCTGATAAGTTACGAGCAGGAGTAGAGCGGGGGAGTAGGGATAATTACTTCCTGCTCATTTGGATCGGAGATGGTGGAATTGACCGGGGAACTTGCCATTGGAATCGACCTGGGAGGGACCCAAATAAAAGGGGCCCTTCTGGATGTGAAAGGGAACATTATCAGGAAACAGCAGGTTGCCACTCTTGCTAATGCCGGGCCGGAGACTGTGGCCGCCAGGATCAGCCGGATAATTACAGAGATGGAAAATGAGGCCGCGTCACTAAACAAGAAAGTAAAAGGAATAGGTGTGGGAGTTCCCGGTCAGCCGGACCAGGCGGAGGGAACCGTGGTTTTTGCGGCCAATCTTCGCTGGCGTCATGTTCCGCTGGTTGAATACCTGCGCCGGGCAACCGCGCTACCGGTCTTCCTGGAAAACGACGCCAATGTTGCGGCTCTCGGTGAACAGTGGCATGGGGCTGGCCGGGATTCTTTCAATATGATCATGATTACTATCGGAACGGGAATAGGCGGGGCGTTAATCTTCAATGGGAGACTTTACACCGGTTCCAGCGGTAGCGCCGGGGAGATAGGTCATACCGTGATAGACCCTGACGGCCCCTTGTGCAGCTGCGGCCGGAGTGGCTGCCTGGAAACCTTCTGTTCTGGCACGGCAATGGTCCGGATGGCTGGGGAGGCTATTGACAGGGGAAGGAAAACTGGTCTTGCGAAAGTAGAAAACCTGGAAGCCAGGGATATTTTTACGGCCGCTCAAGCAGGAGATGAAGTGGCCTTGGAGATAATAGACCGCGCTACCTGGTATCTTGGCATCGGGCTGGGAAACCTGATTAACATTTTTAATCCTGACACTATTATTGTGGGAGGCGGTGTTTCCAAAGCGGGGGATATACTATTCGAACCCCTGCGCCGCAAGAGCATGGAATGGTCGCTGGAAGCCCCGGCGGGCGCGGTCAGGATAATTCCGGCTCACCTTGGCAATGATGCCGGATGTATCGGGGCCGCCAGGCTGGTATTGCTGCAGGAAAACAAAAAATGTGGTAATTAGACAATATACTGGTTGGGGCTGTGGCAGGAACCCCCTTTTTTAAAAACATTATTTT
>DDKP01000052.1:4029-7083 GCA_002339745.1 Firmicutes bacterium UBA2595
ATTACCGGGACGGGAAACTCACCGATTGAGTTTGCTAACCGCATTTAATAATTGAAGGCCTCACATAATATAGTGAGGTGTTTTTTATGGAATTTTTTGCCGACTGGCATACCCACTCAAGGTACAGCGACGGCCGAGGCACAATAGAGGAAAACGTTCTGGCAGCCTTGAGCAGGGGACTTGATCAACTGGCTGTCACTGATCACGGGCCCCGTAATATTGGGGTAGGGGTTAAGGGAATAGAGTCATATCTGAGGATAAGTGAAGAAATCGGCGCCCTGAACCGAGAATACAGGGGAATAACAATTAAGGCGGGCGCTGAAGCGGATATCATTGCGTTGGACGGAACCATTGACTTACCGGCCCGGATTATTGACAGGCTTGACATTCTAACTGTAGGCCTCCATCCTTATGTACTGCCGGCAACCCCGGGCGGGCTATGGTCGGTGGTGGGGATTAACCAGCTGGCCCAAGTCAGCAGAAGCGCCCGCCAAAAGGCCAGGATCAACAATACAAAGGCGCTGAAAGAAGCGGTCAACAAATATGACATTGATTTCATCAGCCACCCGGACCTGAAAATGCCGGTCGACATAGCAGAATTGTCATCGGTATGTACGGCCAGGGGTGTTGCTTTGGAAATCAATACGGGCCACCACTATGACAAGGAAGAACTGGTCAGGGTGGCTGCAAAAACAGGTGTAAACTTTGTGGTCAACAGCGATGCTCACTTTCCGGAGACGGTGGGAGACCTGGCTCTAGGGGGTGCGCTTCTGGAGAAGTTTAAAGTAGAGGCCGAGAGAGTGCTCAATGCCCGGTTGATGTAAGACCCTTTGAAGGAGAAACGGATTTTCTGGCGAACTATGTAGTAACAGTCGGGGGTGGGGTGGAAATATGAAAGATGTCAAGTTCGTAATAGTTTCAGGACTGTCCGGAGCCGGAAAGACCCAAGCAATTTGGTGCCTGGAAGATCTGGGATTTTTCTGTGTTGACAACCTGCCTCCTACTCTGATTCCAAAGTTTGCCGAACTCTGTGCACAATCTGACGGGAGAATCAATAAAATAGCATTAGTAGTGGATATCAGGGGAGGAGGATTCTTTGACGCGGTTTACGATTCCCTGGAAAATCTCAAAGAACTTGGGATTAAATATGAGATTCTGTTTCTGGAAGCATCTGATGAAACCCTGGTCAGAAGGTTCAAAGAATCAAGACGCCCGCATCCTTTAAACCCTAACGGGAGAATTCTGGAAGGGATCATGGAAGAAAGGGCCAGGTTGGAAGAATTAAGAGGCAAGGCCCATAAGATTATCGACACCTCTGACCTGACCAACAAACAATTGAAAGAACAGATAACGTCGATGTACGGTGAGCATAAACAGGAACAGAGCCTGAATATCACAGTTGCGTCATTTGGTTACAAGTACGGTATTCCCATGGATGCCGACCTTGTTTTTGACGTCCGTTTCCTTCCTAACCCACACTATATCGAGGAACTCCGCCCCCTGACCGGCAACGATAAGGAAATTCAGGACTATGTGCTGGAATCTCCTATCAGCCGGACTTTCATCCGGAAATTTTACAGCCTCATTAAGTTCCTGTTGCCGCATTACATTAAAGAAGGGAAAACAAGTTTAACAATTGCCATAGGGTGTACCGGCGGGAGGCACCGGTCGGTAACCCTGGCCAACAAACTTGTTGAACTGCTTGACCAGAAAAATTACAATGTTATCAAGAGACACCGGGATATAGACAAAATGTCTTCGGGAGTGTAGTTATGAATAAGTTAAAATGGCTTTACCCTGGAATGCGTATCAAACGGTGGATATTTCTGTCCCTGCTGGGGGCGCTTTCCTGTGGCGTCGGCTTGGTACTGATCACAAATGAGGGGTCTCCCCTTGGGGTAGGGGTTTTTCTGCTGGCGGCCGGACTTTTGCTAATTGTGGTGGGTTTTCGTAATACCATTGCATCTATAATAAAGGTCCTGGTCCCTGAGAATCATGATGACCTGGCGGAGTTTATCTACCAGAAACACCATCTGAAACGGGGCCCGAAAGTGGTTGTTGTCGGCGGCGGGACCGGTCTTTCTGTCCTCCTGCGGGGGCTTAAAAAATATACCAGCAACATTACAGCAATTGTTACCGTGGCTGACGACGGGGGGAGTTCCGGAAGGCTGCGCGGTGAGTTCGGCATACTTCCGCCCGGTGACATCAGAAACTGCCTGGTAGCCCTGGCTGACAAAGAAACACTGATGGAAGAACTGCTGCAGCACCGTTTTTCCAACGGCCACGGCCTGGCCGGCCACAGTATCGGTAACCTGCTGATTACCGCCATGACGCAGATTGCAGGAGACTTTCAGACAGCCATAAAAGAGATGAGCAAGGTTTTGGCCATCAGGGGACAGGTCCTTCCGGCAACTTTGAAACAATGCTCTCTCTGTGCCGAGCTTGAAGACGGCAGTGTTATTGAAGGTGAATCCAAGATACCGCGCACAGGCAAGCGCATCAGGCGGGTTTTTTTGCAGCCGGGGGATTGCGAACCTGTCCCAGAGGCCCTTACCGCCATCGCGGAAGCGGACATCATTATTCTGGGGCCCGGCAGCCTTTACACCAGCATTATTCCCAACCTTCTCGTCAGAGGAATGGCTGACGCTATTGCCAGGTCCCCGGCGATTACGGTATATGTATGCAATATTATGACCCAGCCCGGTGAGACCGAAGACTACAAAGCCTCTGACCATATCAGGGCAATTCACCAGCATGCCGGTTCGGGATTAATCGATTATGCTATTGTCAATGTAGAAGACATTCCCAAAAACCTGCTGCGGAAGTATAAATTGGACGGCGCCGTCCCGGTCAGGCCGGATATCAAGGAAATCGAGAGGATGAATGTAAAGCCGGTTAAAAGGAACCTGGTTTTCGAGACCGATGTGGTCCGCCACGACCCCGAAAAGCTGGCCAAATCCGTAGTAGGGTTAATAGGGGAGCTTAAACGGGGCCATGAGAAGTTTTACATACCTTATTTGTTTCAAAATAAACAGAGATCCGGAAGAGTAAAAG
>DDKP01000052.1:7501-7665 GCA_002339745.1 Firmicutes bacterium UBA2595
CGATTTACAGAAATTAAGAAGGAAACAGGTAATTTTTTGTCGAACACAAATTTAGTAAAATTATATAATTAAAGGAACACCTGTGCTTTACGCAGGAATTCCTGACTGGCATCTGTGTACCAACCGGTTTTTTATGAACTGAATGGTGCAAAGGATGTTTTTTT
>DDKP01000026.1:0-128 GCA_002339745.1 Firmicutes bacterium UBA2595
GGGAGTGTCCCACAAGGGGCCTGATGGATACTTTCCTCCGGGCGGCAACAACCCTGATAGAGAGTTTGAGAGGCAGGTATATTCCTGCGAGCGAACAACGACTCCACTGGCAACTGCTTCCGCCTGAC
>DDKP01000026.1:463-4977 GCA_002339745.1 Firmicutes bacterium UBA2595
ACGGCGGATCGCAGGCCAGTGGACGTCGGCTTCGCTCTTCGGAACACACCTGCCTCTCAAACGTACAGCCAGAGTCGCATTCGGAAAGCGCCGAATTGGGATTCTTTAGCAGGATTTGCTGTTAAGGCCGTCGAACTATTCTACTGTTGACTTGGTAGGGGAGAGGTGACGGTGGCATGGGTCTGTTCCTGGGCGGCAGTCTGCTTGTGTTAGGGATTCTTCTTATTGTCAGTGTTTTTATTGTTGGAAAAAGTGAAAAGGCATCGGGACGAGGCCCGGCTGAACCGAGACTCCACCTGCCGGATCCCCGGCGCCAGGGAACGGCCAGGGTTGTTCCGGAACTGGACAGATATATAAAGCAAGGGGATTTTACAATAGTTAACCAGGTAGTAGATAACTTAGAATCCTATCCGCCGGAAAATCAGGAAGAGATCCGGCGCCTGCTTAGGAAAGCCGGGCTGGTGGAAAAATATAAAGACAACCTGACCAATATTGATTCCAAGGTGAGGGCTGTCACTGTCGAGAGGCTTGGAAAACTGGGGGGAGACGGGGTGCCGGAATTATTGTTCCGGGCTATGGCCGACAACAACGAGGAGGTCAGGCTGGCCGCCACCGCTGCTTTGAAAAAAACAGGGGATCCAGCGATTGCCGGTTGGCTGGTAGCTGCTTTGAAAGAACCTAACAGGTGGCTTCCAGCCCGGGTCGCGGAAGTAATAATCTCATTGGGAGAGGAAGCTGTTCCCGCTCTCCATGCTGCCGTGGATGATACTGATCCTGTTTTTATGGGGTATATTATAGAAATCCTTGGAGAGATCGGCGACCGGTCGTCGTTGGATTTACTGCACCGGGCTCTCAGGAATTACACCGGCAATATCAGGCTGCAGGCGGCGGGAGCGCTGGGCAAAATAGGCCACTGTAGTTCGGTGCCGTTATTGGTGGAAACGCTGAAAGACCCTGAAGTTAAAATCAAGGTTCAGGCTATCCGTTCCCTTGGTATGATAGGGGGAGAGGAAGTTGCCCAAAAGCTGGCAGAAATGTTGAAAGACGATAACCCGGCTATCAGGTATTCGGCCCTTGAGGCCCTGCGCCGGATGGGCAGGGAGGGCGCAAGGTACATAGAAATTACCGCAGTTCAGAAGGGCCACCCGGCCGCTGCTGGTTCAATGACTGTTATAAAAGAACAGGATGCCGGGGCCCGGGTAAATATTTTCTATGAACCAGACTAATCTGAAAAACCAAAAAGGAGACGGCAATGACTTTTTTAAATCAAATTAACCGGTTAATTATGGAATTGAATACCAACCAGACTGCTGCCAGGTTATTGAAGACCGGCGGTACAATTCTGGGAACCGTGGTTCTGGCCTTTATCGGTATTAAAATCGGTGAAGCTTTGATAAACCGCGTTTTTAGGCCGGGAGACCAGAAACTGTACTTTGACGAACGGCGGATTCTAACCCTGCGTACCTTGGCCAAAAGCCTTCTTCGATATGTAACCTATTTTATTGTCGGTTTTACTATCCTGGGCCAGTTGGCTGAGTTTGCCCGCACTGATTTGAAGGGGTTTCTGGCCGGAGCCGGAATCCTCGGTGTCGCCCTGGGGTTTGGGGCACAGAGCCTGCTCAGGGACGTTATCACTGGGTTTTTTATCCTGCTGGAGAACCAGTATGCCGTCGGGGAATACATCACTACCGGAAATTTTTCCGGCTTTGTGGAGGAAATAGAGCTTAGGGTCACCAAACTCCGTGATTGGGGCGGGGAATATCATATTATTCCCAACGGGCAGATTTCGGCCGTCACCAACCACAGCAGGGGCAGTATGAGGGCGCTGGTTGAGGTGGGGATAGCTTACGAAGAGGACATAGACAAGGCAATTTCTGTGATGGAAGAAGTATCAGAGAAGGTCCGGAATGAACTGCGGGATGTGATTGTAGAGGGTCCGGAGGTTCTGGGCGTCGTTGACCTGGGTCCCAGTGAGGTAGTTATCAGGACCATTGCCAAAACCAAGCCCATGGAGCAGTGGAGGGTTGAGAGAGAACTTAGAAAAAGGTTCAAGGGGGCTTTCGACAGAGCAGGTATTGAAATTCCTTACCCTCGCCGGGTAGTGATTACACCCGGCCCCGGGCAGGACCGGAAAGAGTTAACGGACAGGCACAGCAGGACGGAAACCGTAGGAGGGGAATAAGCATTGCACAAGTATATGGTTGGTGATATTGTCAAAATGAGGAAACCCCATCCATGCGGCGGCGACGAATGGGAAGTCATGCGCACCGGTATGGACTTCAGGATAAAGTGCCTGAAATGCGGCCGACAGGTTATGCTGCCCCGCCCTAAATTTGAAAAAGGTGTTAAAAAGATCATAAAAGCGATTGAACAACTTTTGTTATAATGATGTTTGGGCAATTTATGGATTGAAATCAGAAAGGAAGAAATAAATGCAGTTAGGTATCATAGGCATGCCGAATGTAGGGAAATCAACGTTGTTCAATGCGATAACAAAAGCCGGGGCTGAAGCGGCTAACTACCCGTTCTGCACGATTGATCCCAACGTGGGGGTTGTTGAGGTTCCGGATCCCAGGCTGGCCAGGATTGCCGAAATGGTCAAACCCGAAAAAGTAGTGCCCGCGTTGACGGAGTTTGTGGACATCGCCGGGCTGGTGCGGGGCGCCAGCAGAGGGGAAGGCTTGGGAAACAAATTCCTGTCCCATATAAGGGAAGTTGATGCCATTGTTCATGTAGTGAGATGCTTTCGGGACATAAATGTAACTCATGTAGAAGGAGATATCGGACCGGCCAGAGACATTGAAACCATCAATACAGAACTTATCCTGGCTGATTTGGAGACCCTGGAGAGGCGTATTGACCGGGCAAGAAAAATGATGAAGACCCACGACAAGAAATATGAAGTGGAGCTACAGATTTTAGAGAACGTTCAGGACGCTCTGAATTCGGGCCAACCTGTACGAAGCCTGCACCTGGAACCGGAAGAGGAAGTCGTCTTAAGAGATGCCCACCTGCTCACCTGCAAGCCTGTTCTGTATGTCGCTAATATAAGTGAAGATGATTTGCCGGAGGCGGAAAGCAGCCCCCTGGTTGAAGAGGTTAGAAAAATTGCCGGGGAAGAGGGTTCGGAGGTAGTGGTGGTCTGTGGCAAGATTGAGTCTGAAATTGCCGAACTGGCAGACGCGGAAAAAGCGGAATTTTTAACTGATTTGGGCCTACGGGAACCAGGGCTCAACAGGCTTATCCGGGCAGGGTACCGCCTGCTGGGTCTGATTACCTTCTTTACCGCTGGGCCGCGGGAGGTTAAGGCCTGGACTGTCAGAAGAGGAACCAGGGCGCAGCCGGCGGCGGCTAAGATTCACACTGATATGGCCAGGGGTTTCATCAGGGCCGAAATAGTACCGTATGAAGATTTGATATCTGCAGGTTCAATGCCGGCGGCCAGGGAAAAAGGCCTGATAAGGCTGGAAGGTAAGGATTATGTGATACAGGACGGAGATGTGGTGTACTTCCGGTTTAACGTGTGAATATATTGTGTGAAAAATAACAGCAAGTGTTGCCGAAGGTGTGGCAGGAATGAGGAATTTTACATCAGTAATCTTGTTATCTTGCTTTCTCCTGGCCGGCTGTTCGGGACAGCAAGAAAAGCCTTCTGCCCCAAAGGTCCAGGCCGAAAGAATTCCCGGCAAATCTGCAGTAATAATAGAACGCAGGTTATCGGGACATGACCGGGACAATGACGGGAAAGACGACCTTGTTGACATTGTGGAAGGGGGGAGGGCTGAGGTGGCCAGAAAACCCAGGTATGTTAATGCATATTACCGGGGTGGTTATCCCCCGGATACCGAAGGGGTATGTACAGACGTAATCTGGCGGGCGTTTAAGGATGCGGGGTATAATTTAAAGGAGATGGTAGACCAAGATATCAGGGGAAATACCATGGCTTACCCCAGGGTTAACGGAAAACCTGACCCCAATATCGACTTCCGGAGGGTGCCGAACCTGGTGTCTTATTTTAAGCGGCATGCAGATATGCTGACTACCCAAGTGATCCCGGGCGACCCTTTGAACCTGGCCCAATGGCAGGGTGGGGACATTGTTGTCTATGGGTCCCCGATTTGGCATATAGGTATTGTTTCCGACAAAAGAAGGGAAGACGGTGTTCCTTTTTTAATACATAACGGAGGCCCTTACGCCTCCGAAGAAGATATGGTGCTGGAATGGCCAAGCACTTTAATATATCATTTTAGGTTTCCCAAAGGCCGTTAGGATCTATTCATCCACTCTGTAAACTTTGCCCTGTCAAACGATGCACAGGGTATTTTTTATTTAAGAAAAAGTATTTAAGAAAAAGTATTGACAAAACAAACCTTATTCAAATAAAATGGAGGAAACAAATCTAAGAAAACAAATCAAAATAGTCGGAATTAAATCGGGGGTGGTTATATGGTGGACAAGCCATTATCAATGCGACGTTTTAAGCCAATTTTACATAATCCGCAATTTGATTTAAG
>DDKP01000034.1:0-1910 GCA_002339745.1 Firmicutes bacterium UBA2595
CCGGTGGACGCCGGGTCATCCAAGCCCAGTTCACCTGATATTTCCAGCTGAACTTTAGTATTTCCAGTTATGTCCCGGAAATACCGGGCCAACACGCAAAATGTATCAATTGTCATGTTCCCCAGGGCGGCCCTCAAACGCCGCGCTGCCCGACCGCTACCGGTCGGCGCGCCGGCTTCCCTTTTTTTATCTTCTTCACCGGGAACCTTGGGAGCTGTTGTTTTGTCTCTCGCTTTTAAATTGATCTTTAGTCCCAGGAATCTAATTTGCGCTGTTTGAGCAAAGCCCTTACAGAGCGAAAAAACATTTGCTCTTCCCAAGAGTTTTGTTTCCAGGGACAGCCCTCTCACGGTCGACATGTGCAGGACTATCTTCCAGGGAAAAAGTCCAACCGCCAAAACACCAAGTCCGGCGAGTATCAAGGCAGCCCACCAGGCCATAAGCAAACACCTCAGGGTACTACTTCGACCGCAGTCGCCTTTTTCCTCCAAATTTGCTAAAATATCTTTACCAGTCCGTTTTTAACGAATACTACTGCCAGACCTATTAAAAATACGCCGCAGACCGCTATCAGCCCCCGGTAAACCCTGTCGCTCATCAGGTTCCTACCTTTGGCCACAGCCAGAGAGACCGCCCCGTACCAGGTGAAATCGGCCAATATGTGACCGGTGTAAAAAAATGCCAACCCGGTCAGCCCATAGACCCAGGCCTCAGTTATGTAACCCAGCCCGATGGTGACCCACCAGATTGTCCAGTATGGGTTAGATAGGCTGACCAGGATTCCGGCCAGGACCGGCCCGATAACCGGCCGCTTGGATTTAACGGACAGGTCCAGGGAAACGTTCCCCTTTAGCGCATCCCTGACCATCCCGTATCCCATCCACAAAAGAAAAAAACCGCCCATTATGCTGACTGAAACCTCAAAAACCTGGTTCTGAAAGAAATTTTTTAATCCCATTACCAGTGCGGCGATAAGGAAAAATTCAAGTATTGAGTGTCCCAGCATCAGAAGCGGGCCCGCCTTAGCCCCCGTTCTGGCGCTTTCGCTTATCGTTACAGTCAATAACGGGCCAGGCATCATTGCCCCTGAGAAACCAACCCCCCATGCGGTTAAAAAAATTGCCAGCAGGTTCAAATTACTCACTCCAGATCGATTTCTGTTAATCCTATTCGTATCCGTTCACAACAACCTTTATTTTCCCATCGTCAGGGGAGAACAACAGCCCGTGAACAGGAATGTTTTTGGGAATAAGCTGGTGCTGTCTTATTTTTCGAACCGCATCAAAAATGTTCTCCTCCGTATCAGAGAACCCACCGATCCAGCCGGCCAGGTCCACCTTCCCAATCTCCTCCTTGGGTATGCCGTACCGGAGCATTCGCTCAGCCAGCACATCTTTGTTAACTCTGGACATACCACAGTCAAGATGACCTATGACCAGTATTTCTTTAACACCCAGCAGGTACACGGCAGCAGCCAGGCTTCTGATAACATCATCACAGTTATCCCGGATGCGGTTCCCGGCGTTTTTTATGATCTTGGCATCTCCCCGCTTGATACCAAGGGCCGGTTCCAAAAACTCCACTAACCTGGTATCCATACAGGTAAAGATGGCTACCTGCTTTTTGGGCTGGTGGCTCAACTTTTTCAAACGGTCCCGGTACTCGTGGACAAAAAAGCTATTGGCCAACAGGATTTCATCCAGCAGCATGTTTAACCCCTCCTGTACCGCTTGCTAATAATGTTATTTTTATATTACTTATATTACTATAAATCAAGCAAACCGTATACAAAAAAAACACGGCCGTCTGGGCCGTAATGTTACATATTTACACTAAAGCTCAGATAAATCTGAGAGCTTCGGCAGGGTCCAGTTTGGCAGCCTTGGAGGCCGGGTACAGGCTTGACAGGA
>DDKP01000034.1:2329-2875 GCA_002339745.1 Firmicutes bacterium UBA2595
TTAAACATCGGAGCTACCATGATGGCGGTACCCATGCCCAGAAAATACCCGATAACGGCGCTGAGACCGCTGACTATTCCGGCTTCGGTGAGAATTATTCTGCGGATGTGGGCCTGCCTGAAACCGATGGCCCGGAAAACACCTATTTCCCTGGTCCTCTCATTTACGGAAGACATCATGGTGGTGGTAATTATAAGGGAAGCTATGATAATCATCACCAGAGTCACTACCACGGAAAACCTGCTGAATTTGTCCACCAGCTCCTGCCTTGCTTCAGCCGCTTCTTTAACCACTTTGACCCTGGCTCCGGGCACCTTCCTGGCAATCTCTGCGGATATGGCGGCAGCAGCCTGTTCATCCTTAACGGTGGTAATTTCAATAAAACTGTAATTACTTTGCTTGCCAAGAACCTCCTGGGCAGTCTTCAGGTTGAGGAAAATAATTCCGTCTTCTTCTTCGCCGGTCTCGGCCAATGTTCCCGCAACAGTAAATGTCCGCCCATCCAGTTGAAAGGGCTTCCCGACTATTAAACCAAGCTTCTGGGCA
>DDKP01000034.1:3288-4407 GCA_002339745.1 Firmicutes bacterium UBA2595
AAATTCGCCGGAGAAATCAACTCCTACGGCCAGAAGCTTTTTCCCGTTAATCTCAATTACCTTCATGACCTTGGGAGCCACCACTTTTATTTTATCTGCTTCAGTGACGGAATTTATTTTTTCTATAATATTCTCCGGCAGGTCCTTAACATTATACGATACCCCGGAAACAACGGGGATCCCGCCCACGGAGAATGAGACGGTGTCGGTATCCGGCACTATGGCCAGTTTAATCCCGGATTCCTCAATTTTCCTGTTAATACTTTTTTCCATGGCCCCGGTCAGGGTAAATAAAGTCACTATCGTTGCTATCCCGAAAAACATTCCGCAGACCAAAAACAACATTTTGGATTTTCGCCGCCAAAGGTTTTTCAAGGCTATATCTTTTAACTGCATCTGTTTTCCCCCTACACGGCAAGTTTTTTCCCGGGGCGCTTTTTCTCGTCCAGTTTACCGTCCCTGATAAATATTGCCCTTTTTACATGAGATAAAAATTCGGGGTTATGGGTAACCATTATAATGGTCTGTCCTTCTCTGTTCAGGTATTTGAAAAGTTCCATTATTTCCTCGCCTGTTTTGGTGTCCAGCGCCCCTGTCGGCTCATCGGCAAAAAGAATCGGGGGTTGGTTCACTATTGCCCGGGCAATGGCCACCCGTTCCTGCTCTCCTCCGGACAGCTGGTTTGGCAGCCTGTTTCCTTTATTGCCGAGACCAACTTTCTCGAGAACACCGGAAGCCATCCGGACCTGTTCCCTGTTCGGTTTTCCGGTGATGGTCAGGGGAAGCATGACATTCTCCAAAGCTGTCAGGTAGGGGATCAGCTGGAACTGCTGAAATACAAAGCCAAGGTACTCACTGCGAAAATCCGCCCTTTTCTCCGCAGGAAGGCCGTAGACATCAATCTCGTCAATGATAACCCGGCCGGAAGTAGGAGGATTCATAGCGCCCAGCATTGTAAGAAGGGTGCTTTTGCCGGAACCGGAAGGCCCCATCAGGGATACAAACTCGCCCTCCTCAACTTCGAAACTTATTCCTCCCAGGGCTACAACTTCCCCTTCCCCGCTATTGTATATCTTGGTGACATTTTCAACTTTGATTAAACTCATATGCTATCCTCCT
>DDKP01000018.1 GCA_002339745.1 Firmicutes bacterium UBA2595
GGATTGGGATTTATTGTTTTGCTTGAGCTGCTCAACAGAGTATACCTGCTCACAGGTGACAATGGAACGACTATTGTGCTGGAGCAGAAAGTTGATTGCGGCAACATTGTTAATAAGTGGGAAGTATCCGGTAAAATAAGCTGAGGTGATTTTCATTGCGGGTAATTCCACTGGAAAAAGTTAAACCGGGAATGGTCATCGAACGACCGGTAATCGGCCTTGGCGGAAAGGTCTTGTTAAGCCGCGGGGTAAAAATTGACGAACGTTACATAAAAAGATTAAAAGAAATCGGAATATCGGCTTTGTATATCAGAGATGACAACATCGGCAAGGTGGAATATGATGATGTGGTATCTGAGCGAACGCGTCTGGAAGTTATTAATGTCACCAGAGATGTGATGAATAACATAAGGTTAACTTCTGATTTTGATATCAAGGGAGTAAACAAGGCAGTTGACGACCTGGTTTCCGAACTGTTGATTTCCAAAGACCTTGTAGTGGCTTTGGTTGATATGAGATCGGCCAATGAAAAAGGTTTTGTCCACGCCGTGAACACTACCGTTTTGTCGGTTATCACGGGAATGGCCCTGGGCTATAACCGGGACAGGCTTTTGCAACTGGCATGCGGGGCGCTGCTTCATGACATCGGTATTATTATGCTTCCTCCCGAGTTGCTCAGGAAATTATCGCTGTCGCCGGAAGAAAACAAGCAGATTATGAAACATCCGGAACTGGGATTTGAAATACTGAGAAAAAAGGAAGGGGTCAGCCTTTTGTCGGCCCATGTTGCCCTGCAGCATCATGAAAAATATGACGGGTCAGGATACCCCCGGGGCCTGTCGGGGAAAGAGATCAGTGAGTTTGCCAGAATAGTGTCAGTAACGGCCATTTACGATAATATGGTCGGTGTCGGTATCGGAGGGGACGGGGTTTTACCGCATCAGGCCATAGAGCGTCTTACAGCATACAGCGGGAAGTGGTTTGACCCGGATATCCTGCAGGTTTTCGTCAGGAGCATCGCGATATTTCCCGTTGGGATTACGGTGCTGTTGAATACCGGAGAGACCGCCCTGGTGACAAATGCTAACAAAAAGTTTCCCAGCCGTCCGGTTGTCCGGGTATTCAGGAACCGGGCGGGGGTAAATTTGAACCCCCCTTTTGAGATTGATCTGGCCCGAAACCCGGAATACTTTATTCAAAAAATTTTAAAAGATGATGATTTGTAATTAAGTCACTTCCTGACAGAGGAGGGATAGTTACGAACACGCAGACCGACGGGACCGCAAACTTACATATATCATACATGGTTTACCGGCTATTGCTGGAAGATAATTCCGAAACAACCTATGCAGTTATTTGTAAAGAGGTATGCCGGGAATTTAATTCCTGCTGTTGCAGTATTTGGCTGAAGGAAATCAATGGTCAACAGAGACTGGCATATTTTGAGGAAAAAGGAAGCTTCGACGATTTGACCATTTCCAACCTTGATTTTGAAGTCAGCAAAAGTGTAATGGAAAATAATTCTCTTCTTACAGTGGAGAATTTGCATACTGACAGGAGGTTTTCCGGTGTTAAGACACCCCCGTTGGGAGCAATAGGCGTCCCTATTGTGGCCAGGAACTCGGTTATCGGCTGTATCATCTTGTATCACAAGGGCCGGGATAACGGTGTTTTGACGGATGGCGTTAAACGTATTGCGGAAAATTTAGCTATGGGGCTTGACCAGGTAAAATATAATTTTACAACTGCCAGGCAGGAAAAGCTGCATAAGGAACTGGAGATTGCCAGAAGTATTCAGCAGAGCCTGTTGCCGAAACACATGCCCCGGGTTCAGGGAATCAGGCTCGGGGCGCGGACAATACCTGCATATGAGATCGGGGGGGACTATTACGATTTAATTATCACAGATGATCATATTACAGGTAATAATAATCTTGGAATTGCCGTCGGAGATGTCATGGGAAAAGGGATTCCGGCAGCCTTGTTAATGGCTGTTGCCAGAACTGTTATCCGGTTGGTTGCCAAACGCAGCCTGCCTCCGAACGAGGTGTTGTCTGAAATTAACAGGAGCTTATTCCCTGACCTGTCGTCCCAGGGCATGTTTTTGACAATGTTTTATGCTTTATATAATCCGCCGCAGAAAGCGCTGCTTTATTCTACCGCCGGGCATAACCCTCCCCTGATTTTGGAGGGAAGTTCCGGTAAAATCGGTTTATTGAGATGCCGGGGGATTTTTATCGGGGGCCGTCCGGAATTATCCTACACTTTACATTCCAGGAAACTGAAACAGGGTGATATAGTGCTGTTTTATACCGACGGTTTAACCGAAGCCCGGAACCCCACGGGTGAGCGATTCGACATCAGACGGGTAGCGGAAGTGTTAAAAGAATACCGCCACTGCGACGTACCGGCTTTGATTGATTGTTTGAGTTTACGGCTGATGCAGTTTATGGGTGAAACAGAACAAAGTGATGACATAACTTTTGTGATTTTGAAAATTGAAGATTAGGGAGGTGAAAACTTAATGGAAAAAGACGGGTTTATTGTCATTAAAGCTGATTCGCTGGAAAAAGCCCTGAAAAAAGCCCGGGCGGAATTAAACGCCTCACAGGAAAACCTGGAGTTTAAAGTAGTTTCCAGGGAAAAACACGGTTTTGTTTTTCAAAAAGAAACTGTGGTTATAAAAGCCCGTAAAAAAGAACCTGATTTGGAGCAGGTTCTGGCAGATGTCCTCGGTAATTCGGAGCATTTACCGGAACCCCCTGTAATTTCTGCCGACGGTTCTATTGAAATCACTGCCGGGAAAGTAAAAGTAAAGAATCCGCAAAAAGGCGGTAAATATCCTGCCATTGAACCGGGGCAAAACGTTACAGTCACTGTGAACGGCGAGCTTATATCAAAAGCTGCTATTGTAAGCGCCGAGGATATCATAAAAATTGATGTCTGTAATCCGGAGCCTTCTGTTGAACTGGATGTAGAGATTTCGGAGGATAAGTTAAATGCCTTTTTGGTTATCAACCGTCGTTTCGGCAAGAAATTACAGGTTAAAGACTGCCCGCCCTGTGTGCAGGCACGGGTAACCGCTGAGGTAACCGAAACGGTTCCGCCCAGGAAAATATCTCCCCGCGAAGTAATGGAATTGTTAAAAGAAAAAGGAATTGTCTATGGGGTCAACGAATCAGCTATCTCCAGGCTGTTGGAAAGTGAAAGGGAAGGAACGGAAAGGGGCCTGATAGCTGCGGGACACCCGGCGGAACCCGGTAAGGATGCCTGGATTGAATATGTCTTTAACAGGAAAACAGACAATTTACCGGTTAACCCATACAGCGATGCGGTTGACATGTCTGTTGAAGTCGGCGAGGTACTGGCGGTCAAAAGGCCTCCTCGGGAGGGGAAAGCCGGGAAAAACATATTTGGCGAACCCCTGCTGCCTAACCCCCCGAAGGATGCTGAAATCCTGACCGGCGAAGGGGTTAAACTGGTGCAGAATAACACAGTAGCGGTTGCCAATATTGCCGGGCGGCCCGTGTTGGAGGGAAACCGCCAAAAGGTATTGAAAGTGGTTTCGGTTTATACGGTACCGGGTGATGTGGATGTTCATGTGGGTAACATCACGTTCAAGGGGGATATTGAAGTTGCCGGCAGCGTTTTGGAGGCATTCAGTATCAATGCGGGAGGAAACATCATTGTCCGCGGCAACGTTATTCAGGCCGAACTGAATGCGGGCGGAAATATTATTGTATATAAAAATGTCATCAGCAGTGAACTTAACGCCGGAAACCTTACCCTTGTGTATAAGAGACTGTTGCCCGAGCTGAAAAAAACAGCTTCTTTGATTCAAAACCTTTTGCAGGCTATGCAGTTGTTAAAAAATCACCGGTCGTTTAAGGTAAATGACCTTGAACAGCGTGAAGGAAGACTCGTCCAACTGCTCATTGACACAAAGTTTAAAGAAATCCCGAAACTGATCCAAAAAGTTTTGTCGGTTATCGCTGCCGGCAAAATTTCCCCTCCCCCGGATTTGGCGGGGGTATTGGAAAAACTTCAACGGCTTACCGGGCTTAACCCGTTGAGAATCCAGAAAGGACAAGAGTTATTTGACATTATCAGAACATTGGAGCAGTCTATTTATAATTTGCAGGAAAAATGCGACTTTACCCCTTCTTCCACTGTAACTGTAAGCTATATCCAAAACTCTGTTGTCAATGCCAGCGGGGATATTGTCATCACCGGCAGGGGAGCAATTACCTCGGAACTTTCGGCCGGAGAAAACATTATTATTGAAAACACGTCAGCGGTTGTCAGAGGAGGCAGGTTGTCTTCCGGGAAAAAAATAAAGGTCAATGAACTGGGGTCAAATACAAACGTGATTTGCACCGTGCGCATTAATGAGGGAACGGTGCTGGAGGCGCGGCTGGTGCATCCCGCCGTTGTCCTGGAGTCTGATTTCGGGAAATATGTTTTTGACGACTTGTCCAGATCGGTAAAGGCTTATATTTCTGCCCGGGAGAAATTGGAAGTTGAGAAATTGAAAGCCAGATGAGAGGGAGATGAAATATGTTACAAATTGAAATTGGTCATAATGGCCCTGTCAGTTGCATAAAATTAGCAGGCGAACTGGATATTTCCACTGTGGAAAAATTCCGCCAGAGCGTTGAGGATGT
>DDKP01000136.1 GCA_002339745.1 Firmicutes bacterium UBA2595
GCGCAGCGGTTTGGTACAATATATAAAGGGGTTGAAAAGATGCGGGAACTCAAAAAGAAATTGGGTAAAAGCCTTACCGAATTAAAAAAATTTTTCTGCCGGCAGCCGAATATAGCTGCGGTATATGTGTTTGGTTCTTTTGGAACGGAGTATGAACATTCTTTCAGTGATATAGATTTGGGAGTAGTATTTGAAAATTCTAACGTAAGCCTGCAGGACGAGATGGGTTTAGAGGCCTCAGTATCTTTGTTGTTAAACAGGGAAAAAATTGACCTTGTTAATCTGAAAAAGGCTCCTGTTCGCCTGCAGTACAGGGCGGTATCGGAAGGGGAGTTAATTTACGAGGGCAGTTACGAAGCCCACAGTGATTTTCTTGAAAATGTTTACAAACATTATTTGGATTACCTGCCCGACCTGGAAGCTTATGAGCGGGAGTATGAAAAAGCCCTGAAGGAGGCTTATTTAAACCATGGTTGAAAAGGACCTTATTCGGGAAAAGATCAAATACATTGAACAAAACCTGCGCAAGCTTCAAAATCTTGCTGATTTGTCCGGAGAGACATTCCGGAAGAAATTTTATTATGTTGAATCAGCCAAGCACCTGCTTCAAGTATCGATTGAAGCAATGCTGGATATATCTCAGCATATAATAGCTCGCCAGCGTTACCGTGCTCCGAAAAATTATGCGGACGTTTTTGTTATTCTGGTAGAGGAAGGAGTATTACCTGAAGACAAAAAGGATACTTTTATCCAGATGGCACGATTCCGCAACCGTGTGGTTCATCTTTATCACCAAGTTGATGAAGACGAACTCTACGAAATCCTTCAGGAGGGATTGGGAGATTTTCAGGAGTTTATTAAATCGATAGTCGGTAAGTTCTTTTAGCAAAAGTTCCTCTTCGGAGGACTTTTTTCTTTTTCGGGTTGACAGCGTCCGGGGATTACCTCATATTGACAAAAACGTACTAAGTTGAGTATACTAAATTTAGACTGACCCGTCGGTCGGAATCTGTGCTGGAGGGAAGAACATGCTGAACACCAAGGCGGTAAAATTACTGGCCCTGTTCCTGGCCGTTTTTCTGATTGTTATTTCCGGATGCGGTAAAAAGGATGAAGGCCCCGTGAACGGTGACAAGACTGTTCCTGTGGTGGTCCAGGAAGCGAAAAAAGAAGATATCTCGGCCAGGACAGTTATCACGGGCAAAGTTGCCCCATTGTCCGAAGTAATCATCGTGCCGAAAATCCCGGGAAAGGTGGCCCAGGTTCCGGTGGATGTGGGGTCCAGGGTCAAAAAGGGCGACCTGCTGGTTAAACTGGACACTACCGATCTGGAGATAAGCCTGAGCGCTGCCGTAAACGGCCTGGAAAATGCCAAACTGACCCACAACCAGGCGGTATTAAACTACAACAATGCCAAAGCCAACTATGAGCGGATGAGGTCCCTGTATGACGAGGGAGCGGTCTCCAAACAGCAGCTGGAACAGGCCGAGCTGGCCTACAACCTGGCCAGGGACGCCATGAACGCTCCGGTGGTGGCCACAGCCCAGAATCAGATCGACAATATCAGGAACCAGATTGCCAACGCCACCATTACATCTCCTATTAACGGGGAAGTTGCCGCCCGGAATATTGACCCCGGTGAAATGGCCAGCCCGTCTTCTCCTCAACCTATCATGACCGTGGTAAATATAGATAAGGTGTATATTGAGGCAACCGTGGCGGAAAGCGACATCGCCCTGATTAAGGCGGGCCAGGAGGTGTCGGTGAAAGTGGATGCGGCCGGCGGAAGTTTTCAGGGTGTGGTCAAAATACTGAGCCCAGTGGCAAATCCGCAGACCAAAGGCTATTCCATCAAAATCGAAATGGAAAACCCTGAGCGTAAGTTAAAACCGGGCATGTTCGCGGAAATACAGCTGGTCACGAAAAACAGGGAAGACACCGTGGTCATCCCGAAAGAAGCGCTGGTTAACAGGGGTTCCGATAAGATAATCTACGTGGTCAGGGACAACGTGGCCGAAGAAAGAACGGTGGCCACGGGTATCGAAACCGACGATAAGGTTGAAATCGTGCAGGGATTGTCGGCCGGCGAGAAATATGTTGTCGAAGGCCAGCATTCGCTGTTTGACAAGGCCAGAGTGACCATGCGGTCCGCAAAATAAAAGCCGGGTTGGACGGAGGTAAAGCAGATGGTTGAAAAGCTGTTGAACAAAAAAATTGTTTTCGGGACCTTGACAGCCCTTATTTTGCTCAGCGCCCTGGGGATTAATTACGCCGCCGGAGTCGACGGGCCCCAGGTCAGGGAGCTGAGCCTGCAGGAAGCCGTCGAACTGGCCCTGCGGAATAACCCGGATATGGAAATAGCCAAACTTGCTGTTGACAAGGCAGAGGTCGAATACGAGGGAGCGAAAGATGCTGCCGATGATTGGGAAGTTGAAAATGTTCAAACATATGAGCTCGGTCTGCTGAAATGGGTGAAACCGAAAGCAACCGAGGTGGCCTTAAGCATAGCGGAAAAAAACAGGGAACTGGCGGAAAAAAGCCTTAAGTTCAGTGTGGAGAACGCATATTACAATGTATTGAAAGCGGAAAAAAACCTGGCCGTAAAACGCGAGGGCCTGAAGTATTTTCAGGACCAGTTAAAAATAGCCGAAACGGCCTACAAAATCGGGACCAAAGCCAGGGTAGACGTAACTACCATTGAAGCGGCGGCAGCCGCCTACCAGGCCCAGGTTGCCAGCGAGGAAAACGCTTACCGCACTGCTGTAATGGAATTAAACAGGATCACCGGGCTCGACCTCGATACCCCGCTGAAGTTAACTACCCGGTTTGCCGTGGAAAAAATCGGCAGTTCGGTTAAATTGGATGAAACCATCGCGGAGGCTCTGGCGGATAACATAGAAATGCTGACCGTGAAGAAGACTTTGGAGCTCAAACAGGTGGAGTACGATGTGGCCAAAAAGTTTTACGGGGGCGGGGTAACCGTCTATGATACGGCCAAAATTGAGGCTCAAAGCGCGGAGGCCAAGCTGCGCAAGCAGGAGCTGGCCACCAGGTCCGTGGTCAGGCAGAGCTACCTGACTTTGCTGGCGCTGGAGAAGATGGTGGACTGGCAGGCTAAAGAAGTGGAGAAGGCCAGGGAGAATTACCGGATTTTCGTTCTGAAATACGAGGCCGGGCTGGCCACCAGCCTGGATGTAAAGAAAGCGACCATTGTCTTGGAACAGGCGGAAGCAAACCTGTCTGACACGATATACAGGTATA
>DDKP01000007.1 GCA_002339745.1 Firmicutes bacterium UBA2595
TTTTCAGGATGGAATTGGATGCCATAGATATTGCCCGCAGCAGCGATAGAGGTGAATTTTATCCCGTAATCTGTTAGGGTAGTGACAACTGCGGGGTCCGCCGGGTCCACGTAGTAAGAATGGACAAAATAAAATGAAGAGAGGTCGGGTATGTCTTTGAGGATAGCTACGGCTCTCTGAATCTCAATCCGGTTCCAGCCCATGTGCGGCACTTTGAGACCGGGCGGCAGCAGTTTTACCTGCCCGGGAAATAGTTTCAGGCCTTCGTGCAGCCCGCCCTCTTCGCTGCATTCGAACATCAGCTGAAGTCCCAGGCATATTCCCAGTAAGGGTTTGCCGGCATTTACCGTTTCCTGAATTACCTCTGTCATCCCGGCAGTCCTCAGGTTGGTCATAGCATCGCCAAAGGCCCCAACTCCCGGCAGCACAACCTTATCGGCTTTTCTTACCACCTCGGGGTCACCGGTTATAACAGCCTGGAATCCGACTTTTTCAAAACCTTTCTGGACGCTGCGCAAGTTTCCCATCCCGTAGTCGATTATGGCAATCATAATTATCCTCCGCTTAAATTTTCATGTCGAGGCGCTAGGTTCTAACACCTGGCACCTATTACAGCTGTCCTTTGGTAGATAAAATACCTTCAATCCGTTCATCAACCGTGACTGCTTCTTTCATGGCCCGGCCCAGTCCTTTAAACACCGCTTCAATCACATGGTGTGTGTTTTTTCCCTCCAGCAGGCGTACATGCAGGGTAATATTGGCATGATTTACCATCGCCCGGAGGAACTCTTCCACCAGTTCGGTATCAAAGTCTCCCACTTTCTGCGCCGGCATGGGAACATCGAAAGACAGGAACGTCCTGCCGCTGATGTCCACGACCACCATAGCCAGTGCTTCATCCATCGGTGCAAAGGCCGTCCCGTAACGCCTTATGCCAAATTTATCCCCCAGCGCCTGGCTGAAAGCCTCCCCGAGGCATATCCCGATATCCTCTACTGTATGGTGATCGTCAATCCCGGTATCCCCCTGGGCCGCAATATCCAGGTCGAACATACCGTGCTTTGACCATAGGGCCAACATATGGTCAAGAAATGGAACACCGGTGTCCAAAATGTAGCTTCCATTACCGTCCAGGTTCAGGGTTACATTAATATCGGTTTCAGTTGTGGTTCTGGCAACTTTCTTCTTTCTGGCCTTAGCCATCACAATCACCCCGTTTCAATCTCAAGAACTCAGAACCTCTTTGATTTTCTCCAGAAATACGTCATTTTCCTGCCTTGTCCCCACGGTTACCCGCAGGCACTGCTCCAGACCGTGGGTGTTCCCCAGGTTTTTTCTGATCAGGACGCCTCTGTCCAACACCTGCCGGTGCACCTCGTCAGCAGGTCGGGGCACTTTAAACAATATGAAATTCGCTTTGGAGGGGAATACTGTAACTCCAGGTATTTTTCCCAGTTCTACCTCCAGTCTTTCCCGTTCGGCAACTATTTTTTCAATCTGCCGGCGGAAAAGCGCCCATTTTTTCAAGACTACCCTAGCTGCCACCTGGGAAAAGGCATCAGTGTTGTATGGCTGCTTAACTTTAAGCAGTTCCCGGGTAACATCGCTGTGGGCCAGGAGATAACCGATCCGCAGGCCGGCCATGCCAACCTTGGAGAAGGTCCTTAAGATGATCAGGTTGGAGAATTCCTTTATCAGTGGCAGGCAGGTTTCCCCACCGAAATCTATGTACGCCTCATCCACCACTACCAGGGACTGAACTTCTTTAACCAGCCTGCCTACCTGTTGGGCAGGCACGGAGTTGCCGGTAGGATTGTTGGGGGCGGCGATAAAGGTAACCCTGGTGGCCGGATTTTTCATCTCGGCCATCAAGGCAGGTTCATTCAGCCCGAAGTCCTCTGTTCTCGGGACTTCGATGGCTTGGGTTCCCGTTATCTGCCCATGGATCTTGTACATGGAAAAGGTCGGTACCGGGATGACAACCCGCTTACCCGGTCCCCCGAAGGTCTGCAGGATAAGCTGGATAAGTTCGTCCGAACCGTTGCCGAGAACCACGTTACTGGAACTGACCCCCGCCATATCTCCGATTTCTGTCCTTAATTCTTCGCCCAACGGGTCCGGGTATCTCGTAAAGACATTGCCTGTCAAACCCGAAAAAATCTCCCGGATGACCTCCTCCGGAAAAGGATAGGGGTTCTCGTTGGCGTCCAGCTTGATGACGTCCGAAAACGGGTGGGGTTCGTAAGGCACGAGATTTCGAATGTCTTCTCTTACCAGTTCACGAATCTGCATAATCTGCCCTCACTTCCCGAGCCGTACCCGGATGGCGTTGGCGTGAGCGTCCAGGCCTTCGGTTTCGGCCAATTTGATTATATCCGGGCCCTGCTCAAAGAGGCGGCCGGAGGAATACGAGATTATACTGGACTTTTTCATAAACGTGTCCACATTCAACGGGGAATAAAACCTGGCGGTGCCGCCGGTGGGCAGTACGTGGTTGGGACCGGCGATGTAATCTCCCACCGGCTCCGGGGTGTAGTGCCCCAGGAAAATTGCCCCGGCATTCCTGATTTTCCCCAGTATCTCGAACGGCGCTTCAACTGAAAGCTCCAGGTGCTCCGGCGCATACCTGTTGGCCAGGTCAACCGCCTCGTCCATATCCCTGGTGACGATGATGGCGCTGTAGTCTCGCAGGGATGCGGTCATTATCTCTTTTCTGGAAAGGTACGCTGCCTGCCGGCTAATTTCCTGTTGGACCGTCTGGGCCAGTTTCCTGGAAGGAGTCAGCAGAACAGCGGAGGCCAGGACATCGTGCTCGGCCTGGGACAGCAGGTCAGCAGCCACATAAACCGGGTTGGCGCTCTCGTCGGCTATAACCAGGATTTCGCTGGGGCCTGCCAGCATATCAATATTCACCAGCCCATAGACCATTTTCTTGGCAAGGGTAACATAAATGTTGCCAGGACCCGTTATCAGGTCAACCTTCCTGATTGTCTCGGTGCCATACGCCAGGGCAGCAATAGCCTGAGCTCCTCCCAGCTTGTATATTTCAGTAATCCCCGCTTCGGCGGCAGCCACCAGGGTGGACGCCTGTAGTTTCCCGTTGGAATTGGGCGGGGCCACCATGACTATTTCGCCGACTCCGGCCACCTGGGCCGGCACAGCGTTCATCAATACTGAGGAAGGGTAATTGGCCGTCCCGCCGGGCACATAAATACCCGCCCGCTCCAAGGGCCTCAGCAACTGCCCCAGGATCGTCCCATCCTCGGCGGTTTCCAGCCAGGAATTATGCAGCTGTTTGCGGTGGAAAGCGGCTATGTTGTCCCTGGCCTTTTGAATAGCCCTGATAAAATCGCCCTCAACTTCCCGATAAGCCGCCTCAATCTCAGCCTCCGAAACTCTCAGGGTTTCCGGAGTAAGGGCGGCTTTATCAAACCTGGCGGTATACTCTATGAGGGCATCATCCCCGCGCTCCCGGACGTTCCGCAGGATCTCCCGGACACGCTCCTCATACACCGCCTGGTCTGCGTATTCCTTTTTTATCACCTGTTCAACGGCGCTGTCACCGGATTCCAAAATCCTTATCATTCCTCTACTCCCCCATTCCCCACAATTTCTTTCATCTTTTCTATAACAGGATTAATCCGCTCGCTCAGCATCCTGTGACTGACCCGGTTGGCGATCAGTCGGGTAGTCGAATTAAATATCCAGGCAACTTCAACTAGTTTATTGTCCCTCAATGTCCTTCCTGTTGAAACAATATCCACGATCATTTCCGACAATCCAACTATGGGAGCAAGTTCAACGTTGCCGTGTAGCTTGATGATTTCCATCTGTTTTCCCCTGCCGGTAAAGAACTGTTCCGCCACCCTGGGGAACTTCGTGGCTACCCGGACATGATTGAGTTCCTCCCAGTTTTTCTCCCGGGCGGCCGCTTCCGGCATGGCAACCACGAACCGGCAGAAACCGTATTTCAAATCCAGCAGTTCAAAGACATCTTTCTTTTGTTCGACTATGGTATCCTTTCCGACAAAGCCCAGGTCGGCCGCTCCGTATTCCACAAAAGTGGGAATATCCGTTGGCCGGCAAACAACGTACCGGACTTTCTGTTTTTCATCGGTGAACACCAGCTTACGGGACTCATTTTCCATTTCCCCGCAATCAAACCCGGCTTTTTTCAGTAGTGACACGGTCGGTTTATACAAAGTGCCTTTCGGAACGGCTATCACAAGATCATCTCTCATTTGCTGCACCTCTTTAATGCGTTAAATTGCTAACATGTTAAATTATAGCGCCTGTTATCTGGTAAGTCAATTGTTTTTACAAAGAAAAGTTCCCTGCCACGCAGTATCTTTACCGGGTCACAGCATCCTTATCAACCCGTCTTCCGTCACCTGGATAACCGCCTTAAGCGGCGTTGGAACTTTCTTCTCTTCCTTGTTATCCGCCTGGAGCGTTACTACCACACTGCCTGCATTCCTAAGTTCGCGGGCTTTCTTAAATGCCGCCGGGGCCTGAGCAGAGGTGTACAGTATTACGTAATCCGGGGGAGGGACGGGAGGGGTCCCGTTTTGCTCCCGTTCCAGGGATAAAAGGAGCCTTTCCATACCGAGGGCAAAACCGGTAGCCGGGCAGTCAAACCCAAACTGTTCCAGCAGGTTGTCATATCTTCCCCCGCCCAAAATCGGAAAACCGAGGTAGGCGGAGTACCCTTCAAAAACTACTCCTGTGTAATAGTCCAGGCCGCGCAGGACACCGAGGTCAATTTCCACATGGGGCGTTACTTCATAAGCCTCCAGGACATCGTAAACACTGCCCATAAAAGCCAGCGCCTCGCGGGTTTTTTTGTTGCCGGCGGTACAGCCGGCATCTTCAATAATAGTTTTGCCGCCGCGCATGGTGATAACCTGCATGAACCTTCCTATACCCTCAGCCGGGACGTTGAACTCATCGAGAAGCTCCTCAAGCCCGACATAGTTTTTGTTGCTTACAGCCGCCTTAATCCTGCCAGTCTCGTCCTCTGGCAGGCCTAGCTCTTCCATCATCCCGTATAGTATGTCGACGTGGCCGATGCTCACTTTGAAATTCTGCAGGCCCGAAGACTTGAGGATTTCCACAGCCACAGCGATAACCTCCGCGTCTGCGAAAGGACTGGCACCTCCAATCATTTCTATTCCTGACTGGTAAAATTCCCGTTGCCGCCCCGCCTGGGGATCCTCATAACTAAAAACATTGGCAATATAGAACAATCTCAGGGGGAGTACTGTGTCCTGCATCCGGGTGCTCACCAGCCGCGCAATGGGTGTAGTCATGTCAGGCCTGAGGGTCAGGATGTGTCCCTGCCGGTCGACAAATTTATACAGCTGGGCTTCTTCCTCGGCTCCCCGCCCCACCGACATGGCGATGTAGTATTCTAAGACAGGAGTAATTACCTCATTGTATCCCCATAACCTAAATATCCGTTCAAAGCTGTTTTCCAGGCCCCTCTTGCGCAGGGCCTCCGCCGGCAGAATATCCCTGACACCCGCCGGTATCTGCATCTTCAACCGTTCCTTTGTCATGCTCATTCCCTTCTTTCGCGCTTTAACTAATTAAAGTGCTGAAGTTATATTAGCACATGTTCCCCCGCATGTCAACAAGGAATAAATATGTGAACGGCAAAAAAAGGACTGCTTCTCCGCAGTCTCGATTCTTCCGTTAGATCTTTAACCGTTGGAAAACCAGCTTATACCCGTCTGCTCCGTAATTTAA
>DDKP01000069.1:0-1302 GCA_002339745.1 Firmicutes bacterium UBA2595
AAGGTTTCACCCATACCGATAATACCGCCGCTGCAGACTTCCATCCCGGCTTTTTTCACAGCTTTCAATGTTGATACCCGCTCCTGGTAGCTGTGGCTGGTTACTATTTGCGGGAAAAAGCTTTCTGTTGTTTCCAGGTTATGGTTGTACCTGCTGACGCCCGCTTCCTTAAGGGCCATCGCTTCCGCCTCGCCGATAACCCCCAGGCAGGCGCATAATCGGAGCCGGGTTTCCTTTTGCAGGCGCCTGAATATATTCAAGATCGTGACAAATTCAGGGTTATTCACACGGTAACCTTTGCCGCTGGTCACAATGTCAAAGCGGTGAACTCCCGCTTTTTCCGCAGTTTTGGCCCGGGCCAAAATATCGTCTTCATCAAGATTGGTTTCTGCTTTTATGCCGGTATTATAATGCACTGACTGGGCGCAAAAGGCGCAGTCTTCCCGGCATCCACCGGTCCGGGAACTGACTATGGAGCAGAGGTCCACCCGGTCTCCGGTGTATACTTCCCTAATCTTGGAGGCGTAAGCTGAAAGAAAGTAAATATCCGTTCCCTGGATTTTATCAAGGGCTAAAGCCTCTTCGTAACTTATTTCCCCGCCCGCGAGGATCATCTCTCCCATCTCTCTTATGTAATGACGCATGAAATCTCCTCCAATTACTTTTGTTGTCCGGCCCAAACCATTAAGCCAGGCTTTCGCCAACGGTTTTGACAGAGTCATAGGTGATCTCCAGAATATCCTGCAATTCGTCCTCACTTGCCGATAAAATGGGCATCAGGACAATAACGTTTCCCAGCGGCCTGATAATGAGCCCCCTCCTCCTGGCCTCCAGAGTCACCCGGTGGCCAATATTAAAAGAAAAAGGAAATGGTTCTTTGGTGGACTTGTTCCTGACCAATTCTATCCCCACCATCATTCCTTTCTGCCTGATGTCGCCAACCCACGGCAGAGTATCAAACCGCGCCAGACCACGGGCCAGAAGCGCAATCTTGTTTTGTATTTTAGCCAACAGTTGATCCCGAACAAAAAGATCAATGTTTACCAGAGCCGCAGCACAGGCCAGCGGGTTTCCAGTATAGGTGTGTCCGTGGTAAAAGGTTTTTTGTTCCTCGTGAGAACCCAAAAACGCCTCAAAAATCTGATTGGTTGTCAATGTTGCCGCCAGCGGCAGGTAACCGCCGGTAATTCCCTTGGCCAGGCACATGATATCAGGGCTCACCTCTTCCTCCTCGCAAGCGAACATCCTGCCGGTACGGCCAAAACCGACAGCCACCTCGTCGGCAATCATCAAAACATTATA
>DDKP01000069.1:1732-3049 GCA_002339745.1 Firmicutes bacterium UBA2595
AGGGCGGCGATCTCCGCGCTTCTGGAAGCTAAAATTTCCTCCAAAGGTTTAAGACAATCCAGGTTGCAGGAATCTCTATCCCGGCCCATGGGGCAACGGTAACAATAAGGGGAAGGGACCTTATACCCCTCAAAAAGCAGCGGCCTGTACAGGCTGTGATAAAGCTCTATTCCTCCCACGCTGACCGACCCGATAGTATCGCCGTGATAGGACTCTTCCAAATATATGAACTTCTGTTTTCCCTTTTCCCTGCCCCCATTGGCTTGCTTCCAGTATTGGAACGCAATTTTGAGGGCAATTTCCACCGCCGTGGCTCCCGCATCCGAGTAAAACACCTTGTTTAAACCCGGCGGAGTGATTTCAACCAGTTTTTTAGCCAACAAAACGGAAGGAACATTGGCTAAACCCAAAAGAGTGGAGTGGCTGATCTTATTTAGCTGTTTTATGATAGCTTCATTGATTTCCTTGCGGCAGTGGCCGTGCACAGTAACCCATAAAGAAGATACCCCGTCAAGGTATTTCCGCCCTTTGGTATCATAAAGATAGCTGCCTTCCCCCCGTTCGATAACCGGTATTTCCTCATTGCGATACTGCTGCATCTGGGTAAACGGATGCCATACATATTCTTTATCCCAAAGTTCAAGATTCTCCAAAGATTGCTCCCTCCAGTACAGTTAATTCCAAGTTTTGTTCCACAAGTTCCGCCAGGTTGCCTGTTTTTCTGTTATCCACATCAATAAAAGGTGAATAGGGGATTATTCCCAGTAAAGGAACCCCGCACAATTCTTTGATAACCCAGGGATTAAGGTTTTCCACCGGGTCAGCCTCTGGTTTCAAACCGTTTACCACCACCCCCAGGACAGGAATCCCCCGGGACTGGGCATATCTGACAGTGAGAAGGGTATGGTTTATGGTCCCCAGGGATCCCCTGGCAACTATGATAATGGGACAGCCCAGTTCCTTTATGAAATCGGCGGTTAAAAAACTTCTTTGGATTGGCACGCATAAACCGCCGGCCCCCTCCATTATTACAAGGTCATATCTTTCCTGAACCTCTTTAACCGTTTGGTAAACCTTATGTAGATCAATAGGGGTTTTAGAAAGAAGAGAAGCCACCCAGGGAGCAGCAGGAGGCTCTAAGGAAACCGGATTTAAAACCGCCGCAGGTTCTTCCAGTGAACCGACTTCCTCGTAAAACATCACATCCGGGGACAAGAGTCTGCCCTGCCGGCGGTAAGCTCCGGTTTGAAGAGGGTTTAAAAATAAAAATTTTTTTTCTTTTTTTTTTTTAAAATAGAAAAAAAGAGGGGGGGGAGA
>DDKP01000064.1:0-3206 GCA_002339745.1 Firmicutes bacterium UBA2595
CTGCCGTGGGCGAAATCGGGAATGGTATATGCCCCAAACCTGCGTAGCGGGCCGGCGATAAACAGGAGGAGAAAAAGATAACCCGCAGCATAACCGACAGGGTACCAGATGTTGTCATAACCCGTCTTCATAATCATTCCGGCAACACCCATGAATGAAGCGGCACTAAGGTATTCACCGGAAATAGCAGCCGAGTTCATGGGGACACTCACGGAACGCGATGCAACATACATATCGGCCGCCCCCCTGACCGACCTCTTAATGTAAACACCCAGGCCAATTGTCACGATTACAAGAACAACAACCGCAATCAGCGGAATCACCTGAATTCCCTGCTGCATTCTCCGAATTCCTTTCTTAAATCAAATTAATCAAACTATTACTTCTCATTATAGAGTGACAAATGCGGTTTTTCAACGACGGGATAAACCAAAACTTCGCTGCTTTGATTAACAAGAAAGACCCACAAGGGTCTTATGTTGTATGACGCAATTCTCCTATCAGGTCTTATCCCCACCTGGGCCAAAATATTGCGTAAATAGCGGCCACACCCAACGCAGCCCACAGGCCTACCCTGGTGGGAACACCGAGATACAGTATGGATATCGTTATTAATCCGAGAATCACCAAATACGAACCATAGATTTTTAGCTGCTTGTTCACCCAATTCCCCCCTTGATTACAGAGACAAGAGCTATAAGCGGTATACTCTCATAATAGTATAACGGTGAATTGAAATTTTAGCAAGCCCGTCAATATTCGGCCAACAGGGCGGTTAAACAGTCAAAAGAGCGAGGGGGTGTTAACCCCCTCGATCCTTTTTAATTTTTAATGGGCTGGCACTGCGTCATCATCGATATAGTTTCGGTTCTTCAGATTGAGTTCCTCAGGAGCGTGCAGAACCAGCATCTTCCACCTGGAATTCTTCGGAATATACTGCTGGGTCAGCTTGGAAACCACGTAGATAATTATCAGCGAGAAGGGAACCGCCCAGATAGCAGGCTGTTCGCAGAGAGTCCTGATAATCGGGTGATCAGCAAACCAGGGACCCAGGGAAGGTATAATCTTCTTATCGGCCAGCATGGTTGAAACAATAGCTACCAGCGCCGAACCTCCGCCAATCAGCATTCCTGCGCCTGCCCCGATAGCTGTACAGTTCCTCCACCAGGCGCTCACAATCAGCATTGGGAAGTAGGAGGCTGCACCGATAGCAAAGGCCCAACCGACCATCATGTTGATGTCAAAGTTTTCTACAAAGGTACCAAGCAGCATGGCGGTAGTCCCGGCCAGTACCGCAGATATACGGAAGGCCCTGACTTTCTGAGTTGGATTAGCTTTAGGGTTGATCATGTTGCCATACACGTCATGGGCCAGGGCGCCTGTCAGGGATACCAGCAGTCCCGAGAAGGTTGTCATAAACCCGGCAAAAGCGCCCATCGAAGTGATGGCGGACAGAATATCACCAAGATGCGGGACATGTTGATTGAGCAGGCGCGGCAGAATCAATACGACGGAGTCCGTTGACCTGGCGCCGCCGGCTACGGCATAGAGTTCGGGCACCCAAGCACGGCCCAGGGCTCCAAACATCGGCGGGAATACATAGAAACATCCCAGGAGAATCATGACCCAGAAGGTAGTTCTCTTGGCCGTCTTGCCATCCGGGTTGGTGTAGAACCTGACCAAAATATGTGGCAGACCGGCGGTACCGCATACGATGGCTAGAATCAACGAATAGGTGTACAGTACAGGGTGACCGTACTTGGAGCTCAGAAGACCGTACGGCTCAATCCATGTTTTGTCATTGGGCGCATTGGGCACCGGCTGACCGGCCTTATAAGATATTCTGGTGACTTCTTCTGTCCCCGCCGGGGTAACTGTGAACTTGGCAGAAACCTTTAACGGCTTTTGCTTTCCGGAAACAGGGTCAGTAACCATAACCGGCTGACCGCCTTCGATAGCTACTACCGGTTCCCCGGTTTCAAACTCAGCGCCTTTTTTGAATATGTAGGCAGTAACTTTTTTACCGGTGGGCAGGGTTACCTCCCTGGTTTCCGCCGGCAGGGTGGATTTCATCAATTGCTGGGGGGAAATCTTGTCCGCCCCTTCGGGAACTTTTTTGGACGGCGTTATAATAACCTGCGTATCCTGTTCAAAAGTACCTTTAATAACTGTCCCGAATACTATGTCATTAAGAGGAGCAGCCGGTTTATAAATAGCCGTATAGTCGCTTCTGAATTTGGGAAGAGCTCCTCCCCTGACGCTATCATTATGGAATTTACCCATATTGGTGCCATACCCGCCAAGGAACATGAACATGATAAGCATTGGCAGAGAAATAGCTACCATCTTAATCCAGTACTGAACGGCCTGGACAAAAGTAATCCCCTTCATTCCCCCAAGGGCCACATTGAATATAATAACTGTACCAACTACAACGATACCCACCCAATATGGGGTGTTAAGTATGTTTACCAGGGCTGTACCGGCGCCTTTCATTTGGGGCATGGTATAGAAGAAACCGATACAGAGAACAAAGATAACCGCAATCTTGCGGAACATCGGGCTGTCATAGCGGCCATGGGCAAAGTCAGGAATGGTGTAGGCCCCAAACCTGCGCAGCGGGCCAGCGATAAACAATAGCAGAAACAGGTAACCAGTAGCGTAACCTACCGGGTACCAGATATTATCATAACCGGTTTTCATAATCATCCCGGCTACACCCATAAACGATGCCGCACTCAGGTATTCACCGGAAATGGCAGCCGAGTTCATGGAAACACTGACAGAACGGGAAGCAACATACATGTCGGCCGCTGACTTGACGGACTTCTGGACCCAAAAACCCAGGCCGATAGTTACAACTACCAGAAAAACAACCGCAATCAGCGGAATAAACTGAATACCCTGCTGCATATAATTCCCAACTCCTTTCTACTGTATAATAAAACTGTTAATAACCTATTAGTGCTCTTCAGGATCAGTCCAGGTTGCCGCCTTCTCTTCCAGGGCAATTGATGACTTAACGTAAGCCCAGGAAATCAACCATGTAATGGGATAAATCAAAACGGCGAGGAAAAACCATGTCACGGTAAAACCAAACATCCTTGCATTCATCAACTCCGGAGTAATGTAATTCATTACCGGAAGTCCCAACAGGATAACGATGAACACAAGGAATAGTTTAAAGCTGAGAGCAAACTGGCTAG
>DDKP01000064.1:3612-7896 GCA_002339745.1 Firmicutes bacterium UBA2595
ACCCAATACCTCGCGCTGGCTAATACCCATAAAAAATCTCCCCCCCCTCAGATACATTTAATTATCTATGTTAATTATAATCCTGCGTCAACCGGCATTCACCACAAATCCGGCGAACTGAATTAAATGGCCGCCGAACGGCATTTCACAGTTTTTCTACAATTTAAAAACTACAGGTGTAGTGGTAGGATTTTAAGGTTTAATGGTCGTTTTTTAGGGTCAATCGGTTTTGGGCGCAAAAACTGTGGCCAATCGCACTTAAAATACTACAGGTGTAGTATTTCGAATGGAAATTCTATTTATCGGGGAACCGTTAGCCCTGCCAATCAAGTCATAAAAAGGACCGTTCGGGTTTTTACTATAAAACTGTCAAAGCCGGCTAAATGCCGTTTTTTGTCAAAGCATGTGACCAATTACATGAAATTTTCTCATTAGTGAAAAATACCTGTCCACAAAAGCCTTTTATTATGATATATTCATTTTAACAAATCACTAGTTATATGGAAGGACTGTCTTGATGGCGCTGAGAAAAGTTTTATGGGCCATACTCCTGGTTTTAATCGGCGGCCTCGGTCTGGCCAAAGCCGCTGAAGCACCCGTTCCCGTATTCTCAACAGCCACCGGAAAGGATAAAATCCCAATACTCATGTACCACAAAGTCAGCCC
Organism: Firmicutes bacterium UBA2595; assembly: GCA_002339745.1. Classification (GTDB taxonomy): domain Bacteria; phylum Bacillota; class Thermincolia; order Thermincolales; family UBA2595; genus UBA2595. The sequence continues at coordinate 4,279 of DDKP01000064.1, forward strand.
TTACATACACCATGGCGGGATTGGGCTTAGGGTCACTCCGGACAATTTTGAAGAGCAGATGAAATACCTGTATGAACGCGGTTACAGGACCATTACCCTCGACCAACTGTTCGATATCTGGGAAAGAAGGGAAACCCCTCCCCCCAGAACTATCATACTGACCCTTGATGACGGGTATCAAGACAACTACCTTTTCGCCTTCCCTATTCTTAAAAAATACGGTTTCACGGCTACAATTTTCCTGGTATGCGAACGGGTGGGAGGGTTCAATGCCTGGGATATCCGAAGAGAAACCCAGCCCCACATCAAACTCCTTTCCTGGCAGGAGATCAAAGAAATGCAACAATATGGCATATCATTCCAATCCCATACCCTGACTCACGCCAGCCTGACCACTGTTGATCCGAAAATTGCCGATACTGAAATCCGCCTGTCAAAAGTTAAATTGGAGCAAGCCCTCGGCGCCCCGGTGAACTTTCTGGCCTACCCCTATGGGCGCAGTAACAAAAGCGTAGAAAAGATGGCCCGGGATGCAGGGTATAAAGCAGCCCTTTCGACTTGTGTAGGCAAAAATGATATCAATACCAACCGCTTCCGCATGAAGCGACTGGGCATTCGGGGAAATACTGACCTGGAAGAGTTCGCCTGGTTGGTGGAAAGGTAGCTTCACCACCCAATTAATCCAAGGCAGACAGCCCTTCGATTTTTGTAAAGGGTCATTTTACTGCACCGGCTTCCTGGTAACATAGAACAGCCTCCTGCTGGTAGGCTTCGGCGGTTCAAATGAAAAGGCGTGGTATAAACCAAGCACCTCAAAACCGGCTTCATTAATAAATGTTAAGACCTCTGACTCTCTATAAGCCTTCTCCCGGTGGACTTCAACAAACTTGTCGTACATGTCTCCCCTGCGCACAAATCCCGTGAGTTTGATTTCCCATACATCGACATCCCGGTTATAAACGGTTTCCCACACCAGCGTCATATTTTCATCATCCACAAAGGTAGTATCCCCTCCGGCCCCTGAAAGTTTCTCAACCGCATTCAAGTCAAAGACAAATAGTCCCCCCGGCCTGAGGGATTCATACACCCTGCTAAAAACTTTGGTCAGGTCAACAGGGTCAATAATATAATTCAAACCGTCATGGTAACAGGTAATCAAATCCATGAGCCTAGGTAATCTCAACTGCCTGATATCCTGTTGAATAAAACTAGGGGTAAGTCCCTTATCCTCTGCTTTTCGAACTGCTTTTTCCAGCATAGCAGCCGATATGTCTATCCCGTAAACTTCGTATCCCCTGGCCGCCAGGGGAAGGGTAGTGTTCCCCGTTCCACAGGCCAGGTCGGCTATATACCGGGTCTTGGGACAAAATTTTTTCAGAATTTCTTCTATATAATCCGCCCACTCCTCGTAGTCTATTCCGGCTACCAGATAATCGTAAATATCTGCCAGTTTATCATATTGTGGCATTTGCGAGTCTCCTTCACTACTGGTCTCCAAAGCTTATACCGACGGACCTGGCTGCGAAAACAATATCACTGTCAGGGGGAACCCTACGCAGTTCTTTAACAGCTTCAATTATTGGGACCGATTCTATGTTGGGCCCGTGGAGGCAGACCATTTCACCGAATCTGCCCTCCAGCAAGATTTTCACCGCATGGGCCCCATAGCGGGTGCCCAGCAGGCGGTCAAAAGGCGTAGGACCGCCTCCCCTCTGCAGGTGCCCCAGCACTGTTACCCTCGTTTCCATACCTGTGCACTTTTCTATTTCACTTCCAATGACATTTCCGATACCACCCAGGCGGATAGGATCAGCGCTGTCTTCCACTAATTTCTGAACAACCATCTGTCCCCCCAATGGTTTGGCTCCCTCTGCGACAACAACGATACTGAACTTTCTCCCCTTTACCTTCCTGGCCAGGATTGCCCGGCAGACATTCTCAATGGTAAAGGGTATCTCAGGAATCAAGATCACATCCGCTCCACCGGCAATACCGGAATGAAGGGCAATCCATCCGGCGTACCGGCCCATAACCTCCAGGACCATAACCCGGTGATGGGATTCCGCCGTGGTATGAAGCTTGTCGATAGCCTCCGTGGCCGTAACCAGCGCTGTGTCAAAACCGAAAGTAACATCGGTCGCAGATAAGTCATTATCAATGGTTTTGGGCACTCCAACCACCGGCAGCCCTTTTTGCCAGAAATCACGGGCTATGCTCAGGCTTCCGTCGCCGCCTATAACTACCAAAGCGTCGATTTTCATCTCCTTCAGGTTGCTTATGATGCTGTCCGACATATCGATATATACCTTTTCCCCATCCTTGATCACCGGGTATTTGAAAGGGTTATCCCGGTTGGTGGTTCCGAGGATGGTCCCTCCCCTCGGTAGGATGCCCGAAACGGAAGCCAGGTCAAGCCGTTTAACCATGTTATGTATTAATCCCCCAAAACCGTCCAGGAAACCGAAAACCTCAAGATTGTATTTATTCACGGCTGTTTTCACAACTGCCCTGATAACGGAATTTAACCCTGGCGCGTCGCCTCCTCCGGTTAAAACACCTATTCTTTTGACCTGCGAATCAGCCAAATTGGAATCCCCCTTTTTTAATTTATTGTTCCATCGTTTTCGACAAATAATGTTGTTTTTCCTTCATAGTGGAGAACGATAAAAGTCTCACCTGAAACCTCTACCCCTATAGGGTATCATGCCAGGATCTCGGTATAGTAATGTTTATTGTTTTTTTTAGCGGTTATTACAAGGAATATTACACTTTTTGTCGAATTAAGGAGAAACCTGCAATTACAGTGGAGTAAGAGGTGTTAATTAATGCTGGTAAAAGACCTGATGTCATGGCCTGTAATAACAGTTTACGAAAATGCCACTGTGGGCGAAGCCTTAGATATTTTACACCGCAGAAATATCAGGCACCTGCCGGTAGTCGATTACGACCAGGCCATGGTGGGAGTTGTGTCGGAAACTGACCTGTTAAAGGTCTTCCCAAAAAGCAAAGAGCTTTCGGTATTTGAGTCCAACCTGCTGGCCAGGACCCCGGTCTCAGCCATTATGAGAAACGCGCCCGTCTACGTGTCCCCCGGTATTATAATAGAGGAGGCCGCCCTGATTATGCGGACCAACAGGATTAGCTGCCTGCCCGTGGTGGACGAACACAAGAAGCTGGTTGGACTCCTGTCCAAAAACGATATTTTAGATGCTTTCATCACTTCTCTCGGGTTGGGCGAGGGAGGCACGAGAATAACCGTCACCTACAAAAAGAAATGGGGGTTCCTCTCGGAGCTGGTTTCATTCGCGGACAAACGCAATGTTTGTATCGATAACATAGTCTCTTTCGACAATGAACTGGTTCTCAAAGTTAAAGGCAAAGCGGACGATTTTGTGAACGACCTGAAAAAAGCCGGTTACAATATTACCAACGTTTCTTACATTACCCCCTCTCATAAAGCTAAAGCAGAGTAGAAAACGCCCGAAAGACTCTCGCACACTTACGCAAACAAGCAGGGGCTGTCCCATAAATGGGGCTGTTGACAAACTCCAGTTTATCGCAATATGAACGGGATGGATACTTTCCTCCAGGCGGCAACAAGCCGCTGAGAGATAGTTT
>DDKP01000101.1:0-4127 GCA_002339745.1 Firmicutes bacterium UBA2595
AACATGTGTTCTGGAAACGGCGCAATCAACCCACCATATATTACAGTTTCTGGTATTGTTAGTATTTGTCAACACCCAGTTTTAGCCCGGCAACCGCGTTAAGAGTAAGCGGCGCGAAATCTCCCCGGATGTATTTGTAATACCCGGCACATGCCACCATAGCAGCATTATCCGTACATAATACCGGGGGCGGGTATTTTACTATGACCCCCAAATGGTTAGCTTTTTCGGACAAATCATTCCTCAGCCTGGTGTTGGCCGCTACCCCGCCTGCCAATAAAACGGTCTTCACATTGTAACGCTGGGCTGCGGCAAGAGCCTTGTCCACCAGGACGTCAACTACTGCCTGCTGGAAACTGGCAGCCAGATCCGCTTGGCTGACTTCCTCGTTTTTCATGGCGGCGTTGTTGAGATAGTTAAGGGCTGATGATTTCAAACCGCTAAAACTGAAGTCCAGGCTGTCGTTCTCCAGATAGGCCCGCGGGAAATCCAGCGCTACGGGGTTTCCGCCGGCGGCGGCCAGCCTGTCTACCAGCGGCCCGCCGGGGTATCCAAGACCCATTGCCCTGGCCACCTTGTCAAAAGCTTCCCCGGCCGCATCATCCCTGGTACGTCCCAGCAGTTTGAAACTCCCGTGAGATTCCAGGTAAACCAGGTCTGTGTGACCTCCGGATACCACCAGGCAAATCATCGGAAATTCCAGACTGGGATTGGCCAGGAAATTCGCGTAAATGTGGCCTTCTATATGGTTTATCCCAACAAGAGGCAAATCAAGGGTATAGGCCAGGGCCTTGGCCGCAGATACACCGACCAGCAGCGCCCCCACAAGTCCCGGACCGTATGTTACCGCAACGGCAGAGAGATCTTCAAAATCTACTCTGGCTTCATTCAAGGCCTCCCTGATGACTGAAGTAATGAGTTCGACATGCTTCCGGGAAGCTATCTCGGGCACAACTCCCCCAAACTTCTGGTGTACCGGCACCTGGGAAGAAATTATGTTGGACATAACGGTTCTGCCATCGGCGACAACTGCGGCCGACGTCTCATCGCAGGAAGTTTCTATACCCAAAATAAATATGTTTTTCATCATATCACCTGATTACTTGATACCGGTCATCCCGCCTGTGACTATGCGTGCCTGGTTGCCGGTGTTGCCTGGCGCCGGCCACCATCAACTACCTGTCACACTTGCTTCCACATGATTACCGCATCCTCGCCTGTATCCGAGTAATACCCAGGCCTCACTCCATACGAAACAAAACCGTTCTTTTCGTAGAGTTTAAGGGCCTGGTCATTGGATGGCCTGACCTCGAGAGTCATTTTCTCGCATCTCCGGCGTCCAGCCTCGGCAATAAGCTCGTTCAGCAGCCTTGTTCCGATTCCCTGCCCCCGGAAATCCGGATGTACCGCAAGGGTGGTTATATGCCCTTCGTCCAGTATGACCCACATCCCGGCATAGCCGGCAACCTTATTTCCCGCCATGGCCACAATGTAATACGCAAAATCGTTTGCCGCGATTTCGTGATAAAAGGCGGTTTTGGACCAGGGGGTAGGAAACGACTGGTTTTCTATTTCCATAACACCATCCAGGTGTGAATTCTTCATGGCTACTAAACTGATTTCCATAAGTTAAACCTTCCAACCTTTAAAAAACATTAATTAACCACTATACACTAGTATGTCCGTGCTTCGTCTCCCATGTCAATTCGGCCTCGGATTTTCTTAAATAAACCGGCTGCAGGAAGGTGGAATCAGACAGCCGGCTTTCCTTCAGCCGGGCCAAACCAAGTTCCGCGACGGCGGAAGCTCTCGGAAAGCTATGAATCATCGCTGCAAAGAAAGCCCGCTCACCGAGCTTTTCTTTGATAGTGTCGCCGTAAACCGGTACACCGTCCCCCAGGAAAGTGATTTTCTCCCTTTTAAACCTTGAAAGTCTTGATAACAGTCCCTCCAGGCTAAGCGCGGCAGGTTCTGCCATCTCCTCCAAGTCACGGCCGGCGAATCGGTAAAGACAGGTGTATACTTCATGTTTCCTGGCGTCGAGTATCGGGCAGATCAGACCCTCCGCCAGGTAAACATTCCAGGCCAGCGCCCGCAGGGTGGAAATCCCCAAGACAGGGATATTCAGCGCCAGACCCATTGTCTTTGCCACCGACATCCCGATCCTCAGGCCCGTGAATGAACCCGGGCCGCCGGTAACCGCTATTCCATGCAGGTGTTTAGGCTTGATGCCCGCATCCTCCATCACCTGCCTGATCATGGGAATAATATTCTGTGAATGGGTTTTCAGGTTATTTACAAACCGTTCGGAAATCAGCCTGTCTTCTCCTATTACCGCCGCCCCGGCGACCCGGGTAGCGGTGTCAATTCCCAGAACATACACCGTCTCCAGCTCCCTTGTTAAAGCAGGGCCCAAACATCCCCTGCAAACTTCTGTTTCAGTTGCTCTACAAGTTTTTCGTATCGCTCTCCCCGGGCGGAAATTTCCAGTTCCCGGGCCTCGCTGCCGGTCCCTGTAAATCTTAGTTCGACAGCAAGGTAGTCCTCGGGGAGTACCGTTTTAATACGTTCCGGCCATTCGATCAGTGTTACCCCACTGCCGTACAGGTATTCTTCCAACCCGAGTTCATGAGCTTCTTCTTCCTCTTCCAGCCTGTAAACATCCACATGATAAAACGGCATCCTGCCCTCATACTCGTTGATTAGTGTAAAGGTAGGGCTTGTAACATGGTCCTCCACACCCAAACCGAGAGCGACCCCCTTGGCAAAATGGGTCTTACCAGCTCCCAGGCTCCCGGAAAGGTATATAACATCCCCCGGCTCCAAGTATTTCCCCAGTTTCCTGCCGATTTCTATAGTTTTTTGGGGCGAATCACTAAACACCTTCATCAACAACTTCTCCTGCTGACGGTTAATATTATAACACCCTGAGTCTTGGTTATTCCTTGAAATGGTCATATCCGGCAGGCCTGAGAACTGATTTACGGTCATCCTCCCTAAGACTATACCCGTGTTCCCGGGCCATAATCCTGCCCACCACTGAAGGGCTGGCCCCTGCTTCTTCCAAAGCGGCCATGACTTTGTCTGCACCCTGGGGCTTTACGGTAAAAACCAGTTCAAAGTCTTCCCCACCGTTAAGAGCCCATTGGAGGGGGGTAACCCCTGCCCGGCTGCTGATTTCAGCCACCGCCTTTGAATAGGGCACGCTTTTAGCATCGAGTTCACAGCCTACCGCACTGGCCTCACAAATTTCCAGCACTTCACTGGCTAACCCGTCGCTGATGTCATTCATCGAAGTTACATAACCTGTTTCACTTAAAACACGTCCCTCTTTTACCCGGGCCCTGGGGTAAAGGTGAGCTTTGATCACCTCTCCTGTCAGGTCAGGGTCATCCTGCGGCAAATCGTGGGTCAAGATATAGAGCCCGGCTGCAGAATTCCCCAAAGGACCGGTCACCATGATAATATCTCCTGGCCTGGCGCCGGACCGGTAGATAACCCGGTCAGGTTCCACCCGGCCCAGAAGTGTAACATTAATCACCAGTCCGCGAGGGGATTTTACCGTATCACCGCCCACGATGTCGGTTCCGTACTCCCGTGCGCATTGACTCAGGCCGAAGTACAGTTCTTCAACCTGGCTGACCTCCAAATGCGGGGGGATACCAATGGAAACGGTGGCGCCCGTGGGCAAGCCTCCCATGGCGGCTATGTCACTGACGTTAACGGCCAAAGCCTTCCAGCCCACCGATTTGAATGGGCTGTGCCGGAAGGAAAAATGGATGTCTTCCACCAGCATATCCGTAGTCATTAAAACAAGCATTTTATCATCGTTTGTCAACACAGCCGTATCGTCCCCGATACCCCGGATAACCTTATCAGACGGCGGGGGAATCTGGCCGCACAGCAGGTTGATCAGCCGAAATTCCCCTAACTCTTTTACTTTCATATTTTTTTGCCTTCCTGTCATAAAATTCTAGCCTAATTATAACCGTTTAAACATGGGGTTGCAAGAAATAGCATAGAGAAGATGCTGTCAAGATTTTTGAGTATGTTTGGTTTGGTAGAGGCTGTCTCATAAATGAGTTTGTCGACAAAACTACTGTGGGCAAAAAAGAAGGGCTGACTGC
>DDKP01000101.1:4505-4774 GCA_002339745.1 Firmicutes bacterium UBA2595
GTTGCCCAACTTACTGAAGTTTGCGCGAAGCCGCAGGGCGAAGGCCAGGATGGCCGGAGCGCCAAGGCGCCACGGACGGCGCCTTTGGCGGTGAAACCCAAGGTTTCGCGCAAACTGAGGTTAGTTGGGCAGACGGACAACACCGAAAAACAGAAAAAAGTAGTCAGCCCTTCTTAATGTTCCAGTACTTTGTCAGCAACCCTCATGGGGCAGCCTCTACCAATTATTAACTCTTATCCAAAATATCTTTTAAGTAAGCCTTCCAGCGC
>DDKP01000096.1:0-704 GCA_002339745.1 Firmicutes bacterium UBA2595
TGGGATACATAGGTCCGGTGCCGGCCATTAACGGGTTTGTCAAATCCAAAGGCGGACTGCGGATCATTGCCGGGGCTTCCAACGGCGGCGCTGTTTTGGTGGCGCGGAAAAGCGTGGATATCAATGATGTCAAAGACCTGGACGGTAAAAAGGTGGCGGTCCCCCAGCTGGGCAACACCCAGGACATTTCGCTGAGAAATCTCTTAAGCCAGGCCAACCTGAAAGATGCAGCCAAAGGCGGCACGGTGACAATTATTCCTGCGGAGAATCCGGATATCCTGACTCTTATCTCCAGGGGAGATATTGACGCCGCCCTGGTACCGGAGCCATGGGGTTCGCGCATAGTAAAACAGGCCGGGGCCCGCATTGTTTTGGACTCCGACAGGGTATGGCGGGACGGCCGGTATGCGACGGCTGTCGTAATAGCCAGTTCCAAATTTTTGGAAGAGAACCCCGACCTGGTCGAGAAATGGCTGGCGGCTCACGTTGAAATAACCGAACGGATCAAAGGAGACAAGGAACGCAGTAAAACCGTAATTAACAACCAAATTCAAAAGCTGACCCAAAAGAGCCTGCCAACCGATGTACTGGACAGTTCGTTCGAAAGAATAACCGTTACTTATAATCCCGAGGCAGATTCTGTAAAAGAGTTCGTCAGGATTTCCGCCGATAACGGGTACATTAAGGGAACCCCTGATATAACT
>DDKP01000096.1:1087-2871 GCA_002339745.1 Firmicutes bacterium UBA2595
AAAAAAACAGGGCGGCTTTAAAAACGGGGAAGTGTGATGAAATGTTAGTAATAGAAAATGTCAGCAAAAAATTTGCCGGCCATAACGGAATTATCAATACACTTGAGGATGTTAATTTGACCATTGCCAGAGGCGAGTTCATCAGTTTGGTGGGTCCTTCCGGCTGCGGGAAATCCACTCTTTTGAATATAATCGCCGGTTTGGAGCAGGCCAGCGGCGGCAGGGTCCTGAAGGAAGGAGCTGAGGTCCGGGAAGCCGGTCCGGATAGGGTGGTAATGTTCCAGGAGGCCGCATTGTTCCCCTGGTTAAAGGTCATCGATAATGTTGAATATGGAATGAAAATTTCCGGTATTCCAAAGAAGGAAAGAAGAGAGATAGCGTTTCATTACCTCAAAATGGTGCACCTGACCCGGTTTGCTTCATCCTATCCCCATGAATTATCGGGAGGCATGCGCCAGCGGGTTGCCCTGGCCCGCGCCCTGGCCATGGATTCTGACATACTGCTTATGGATGAACCTTTTGCCGCTTTGGACAGCCAAACCCGTAGTATTTTGCATATTGAATTACAGGAGATCTGGCGTGCCACCGGTAAGACCATTATATTTGTAACTCATAATGTTGAAGAAGCGGTTCTGCTGGCGGACCGTGTAGTGGTTATGGCTGCCAATCCGGGCAGAATAAAAAAGGAATTCGGTGTAAAACTGGCCCGGCCCAGAGACATCGATAATGTCGACCTGGCTTTTGTGGCCGGACAGGTCATGCAGGACCTGAAGGAGGAGGTAGAGAAGGTTGCCAAAGCGGAATTTGACAGTGACTGGTCCCTTAAAAAAGATACTTTTTTACCTAATCCTGATAGCAATCTGGGAAACGGTATTTAGGACGAACTCAAAGCTGGAACACCTCCTTCCCTCTCCTCTGGGGGTGCTGGAAAATCTTATTTCAGGTTTTCAAGATACATCATATTTGATAGCTGTCGGCGTTAGTATGAAAAGGGTTATTACCGGCTATCTCATTTCCGTTATTATCGGGTTCATGCTGGGGTTGTTAATTGTCAGGTTCCGCTATCTGGATGAAACATTAAGCCCCATGTTATTGGGACTGCAGACTCTTCCAAGCATATGCTGGCTTCCTTTGGCCATTTTCTGGTTCGGTATCGGCGAAGATTCCATTATCTTTGTAATTGCCATCGGTTCTGTTTTTTCCATTTCAATGGCTATAGTATCAGGAATCAAGAATGTGCCGCCTTTATTTATGAGAGTTGCCAGAACCATGGGGGCCAGGGGTTTGCAGGCGTATACCACCGTTGTTATCCCTGCCGCTCTGCCGGCAATAATTTCAGGGATGAAGCAGGGCTGGTCATTCGCCTGGAGAGCGTTAATAGCAGGCGAACTGCTGTCGCCCAAAGACGGGTTGGGTTATGCCCTTATTATCGGAAGGGATCTGCTGGATATGGACCAGGTAGTGGGTGTCATGATAATAATCATTATTATCGGCGTTATTGTAGATTACCTGATATTCGGCAGGTTTGAAAATACTATAAGGCGTCGTTGGGGACTCAATGGAGCGTAAATTCAAAGGAGGTACATAAATGGCGCTGCAAAAAGCAACTAACATTACTTGGCATGAAGGAAAGGTGACCAAGGAAGACCGGGAAAAACTGCTGGGACAAAAGGGGGTCGTCCTCTGGTTCACCGGGCTGTCGGGTTCCGGCAAGTCGACGATAGCCCGGGCAGTTGAGAAGAGGCTCTTTGAAGAAGGGCACCTATGCTATGTTTTGGACGGTG
>DDKP01000118.1:0-959 GCA_002339745.1 Firmicutes bacterium UBA2595
TCCGTCCGGGAGGGGTTCCACGGAAAAGTCTTCATACAGTTCCTGCAGCAGTCTAGCAGGATCGAGGTCAGCCACGTTCTTGACTACCCGGTGTGTTGGGAATACGACCAGGCCTTCATTGTAAAGATTGACCAGGCAGACCATGAGGAAGTCGTAACCCTGTTTGCCTTGAGCTGCCATTTCTTTGCCGAAATTAACTGCGGTTTCATACCGGTGATGCCCGTCGGCAATAAAAATTTTTTTGTTTGACATCTGGGCTACCACCGTATTTAAGGTGTCACCGTCGGAAATGACCCAAAGCCTGTTGATAACTCCGCTGTTGTCGGTAACCTCAATATCAGGCCGGCGGGTACCCTTGGCGGCGGCAAGAGCTTTTTCAACACAATGATCGCGGTCGGCATAAAGGCCGAAAATTGGGCTAAAGTTAGCCAGAGTTGCCTTCATCAAATTCAGACGATCGGCTTTATGCTTCGGCAGGGTTTCTTCATGGGGCAGAACCTCGCCTTTACTGTAATCGTTGGCCTGTACACCGGCAATAAACCCGGTTCTTATTTTTCTTTCCCCCCTGGCTTCAAATTCCTGTTCATACAGGTATATAGACGGTTTATTATCATGAATCAGTACGCCGTTTTCCAACCATTCTCTGAAAAACCGGGCCGCCCTGGTGTACCGGTTATTGCCTTCATCATCTTCCGGATATACCTTGCCCAATTCCAGGCGGATTACGTTATAAGGGTTTTGCTCATAGTATTTTTCCTGGCTGTGGGCATCGATGACATCGTACGGCGGTGTGATTATTTCATTTATGTCAACTATATCGGGGTTGTACCTTACACCTTTAAAAGGGATTATTACTGCCACTTGAGAACCTCCTTAGTATGTCAAAAATTATACGGTTTTGCCATTCCCATTTATTTTAATATATTCCAAGGTAAATTTCAATTTTAAGTTTGGCCGGG
>DDKP01000118.1:1367-14121 GCA_002339745.1 Firmicutes bacterium UBA2595
AAAATGTCGAAATGTATAATTAATAAATTAAGGACAGAAGTGTTAAAGCGGAGGTAAAGTTGAGAAAAAGGCTGTTTTTCCTAATTATACTTGCCCTTATAATGATGTTTATCCAGGGATGCAGCTATGGCAGGAACCAGACCGGTTTAGGCTATATCTTAAAAGAGGCTGCCAAGCTGCGCAGTTACCATACTTATTATGTAAAAGAATATGTAAAAGAACCGGAAGTTGCCGGGGCGGGTGAAACACGGCAGGATGATTCATCAAACCGAAACAGCAATGATTCCATACCGGGGCAGAAAAAAAAGGTGTACCTAACTTTTGACGACGGGCCTGACAGCCTCATAACACCCCTGATCCTGGACATCCTGGACGGTTACGGCGCAAAAGCAACTTTTTTTGTTGTGGGTACCAATGTGGAAAAAAATCCCGAAATACTGCGAGATATAGTCAAACGCGGCCATGCCGTCGGCAACCATACCTATAACCACCGTTACAGTGACGTTTATTCCGGTGGGGATGGCTTTTTGAGATCCATCAGGCTCAACGATGAACTCATCTTCCAAACTATAGGGCAGAGAACTCGCGTTGTAAGGGACCCCGGGGGAGAAGTCCGAAAAAGCGAGTCATTAAAAAGATTGCTGGCTCACAACGGGTACCAACTGATAGACTGGAATGTCGATTCCCATGACTCCAGGGTCCCAAGTCCCAGCGCTCCCGAAATTATTGAAAACATTCGGCGGCAGATCATGCAGGAACACCTCTGGCCTGGTGTGATCATCCTTATGCATGACGGTCCAGGCCATATGAATACCGTGAGGGCGCTCCCTACCGTCCTTGATATGCTGGTAAACCAGGGTTTTCAGTTTGAGGTGTTGAAGTAGTAAGATTATAGGGAAGGGCAGGTGTATTCCTTCGAGCGGCAACGACTCCGCCGGCCAGACGGACGTCAGTCCGCTCTGCGGAACACACCTGCCCCTTCCTTAATCTTACTATAATATGAATAGGTCCGCTTTATTAGGCAGTCTATTTGGTATTAAAATCTTGCTGCGATTTGGGAGGTGAATTCCCGGACCAGTTCGATGTCTTCGGATTCTACCTCAATTTCAAACTCGTTGTCGGAGATTTCTATCTCAATTTCAACCTCACTACTGGTTCCGGTCATTTGCGGATTTCCTTCCTGCCCGCTGGTAGAAGTCTTTTTTACCAGCTTGATTTCATCAGATTCGTATTTTTTTACCGTGAAATCCATGTCTTCCGATAAGTACTTGAGCACTTCCAGAAGTTTTTTAGCGCTGACGCTCCCTTCAATTTTTATTTTTCCCTCGAATTTAATGGACTTGGCCAACTCACACACCCCCATATTGTCGGTATTCGTATAAACCAATTCATACCGCTGCAGCGGCGTTTATTATCTACTAGGCCGGTATAGCTGTCATTCCCTTACCAGATAAGGGGTGATTTTCTCTTCCGGGGCTGGTATGTTCAGGGTGCGGCTGTTGTAGTCATAAAACTTGTAAAAGACTTCCTGGTACAGGGAACCCGCCTTGGGCACCGGCATGGTTGTCTCGGTTTTATACTGGTAGATGAAATTCTCACCGTTCTTTTCGTCCTTGCCGATCCATACGGTAAATTTCATTTCCAGCCCGTCGAAATATTGCTTGGCTGTTCCGGCATTCCCGGGGAGAATCTGTATACCGATAGATTCGGCAACACGAAGGGCGTCCTCTGAATTCAAATGAATCTGGTAAACGTAGCACTTTTTACCCAGGACTTCTCCATCGGGAAGCCGTACCGCCTTATCAGCCACCGGAAGAAGACCCTCAAAATCGAGAAAAGGTTCTCTGGGGTTTTCTGTGGGTTCAATTTTGCGCCATTTGGCCTTTTCGGAAATGTAGACATCATTGCCCCACCTGTAATAGCGGTACCGGTGGCCGAATACCTGGACGTCCAGAAGGTAACCCTTTTCCTTATCATAACTACCGGTAGTGTAGAAGTCCGTTTTCCTCTTTTGGACTTTGGTTACACCCCAGCCGGTGAACCTAAACTTGCCGCCGTTTTTGACGGAATTCTCAAAAGCCCTGGCCAGTCTGTCCGGGGCTTCAGGAGCATTTCTAACCTGAGGCGCTTCTGCCTTTTCAAATTCCCTGAGCCCTGATTTGACAGCACAGCCGCCCAGGAACAGGGAGAAAGCCAGCAGTGCGGTAAGGAGCAGGGTGAGGCGAGTAGTTTTGTCTGGATTAAGCAACTTGCCCACCCCCATCCGGTTTTTTCCTCTTTTTTCTCCACTGGAGCCCAAATCCAGTGACAATAAGACCTGCTGTGATGATATACAACCCCTGCACCACCGGCAGGTTATGCTTTTCCAGCACAAATACCTGGTGTCTGCGGTACATGTAACCGACCAGTTCGTTTTTCCCGTCACCGTCGACATCTCCGGCCCGCAGGTTAATAAGACCTGAGAACACCCGCCATTTTTGATATAGGGTTCCGTTCTCATATATATAACCTGTCATGTACCTGGTCGGATTATCCCTCACATTGCTTTTGGAAAGGGCAATAATATGGGGTGTTGGATTGCTTCCCAGGGGGGCAAAATCCTCAAAACGGAATTTCTGGAACCTGGCTTTGTCCCCCATAACTGCCGGGTACGACCACAGGGTTTGCCATTTACCATCCGTCAGTTTCAAAATTCTGGAGGTTTCCGCGGTAAGCAGGAGCTCGTCCGTGTTGTCACCGTCAACGTCGCCTGTCAGTATTTCAGCGGTACCTATGTCCGGAATGTTTTCCCGGGTCAAGGTTCCCACTACCTGTTTTTTGCCTTGGGAATCCCAGACTTTGAGAGTGTCATCGATAATAACAAGTTCTTCCGGCAGGCCAGGGAGGAGGTTGCCCGGCAATTTGGCCGGAGACAGTTCAGGATATGAAACATCCGGAAAACTGTCGATCCGGGCTTCCAGGCTTCTTTGATTGAGTTTCAGCAGCTCAAAGGGAAGGCTGCCGAACCTGACTGTTTTTTCCACCAGTTCGGCACTGTCGAGCTGAGGGTTCAACCGATGTTCAGTTCCGTTGTAATCCCGGATTGTACTCTCGTATAGAGGATATCCAATGTAGTCTACCGGTAGCAAGGCGGCCAGCCGGTCCGGGTCATATTTCCCTGGCTGAATTTCCCGGAAGGTTTCCCCGTTCCACTTATAGACGACAAAACGGCTATATTCAGGTTCCAGTGTGGACTCCACGACACCTTTTTCGGCAATGTCCCGCTGTTCCCGGGCGGCAAGATCGAGGTTCTCCTGGGTTATGATTTCTTTTATCCCGTCGGCGTCTACATCTGCCAGCGCGATGGGAAAATAATCAACCGAACCGTACTTTTTGTAAAGCGCCGGGCTTACCCACTTTACGCCGAATTCCGTCCAGAAACGTACCTGGGACATTTCAATGGTTGAATTAAGAATTAGGGCCACCAGGAACATAACCAGGTACCGGCGCACTTTGAACCGGCCCAGCAGTTTCCCCACGATGAGCAGGACAAAAAAGATGAAAAGCGTACCAAAAATCTTGTTGAGCAGAGGAAAGTCTCTTATATTATCGATGGCCTTCATGGCCAGGAGAAAAGTGAGGGCTGTAACGGTAGTCGATAACCTCTTTTCGTCGGGGATGCACCAGACCAGAAGGCTTATCAGGAGCAAGACCAATGCTACTCCGTAAGCAGACCAGTCCAGAACGGCCGGAACGATTAGAAGCTCATAGAAAACAAAAAGATAGAGGGCTAACAGAATGCTGTTGACTATTCCCCAGGAGCATTGCAGGCACTTCCTAACCATGTATGCGGCCTCCTTCAGTCCCGGCAGCTGTGCTTTCTTCTCCGGTATCGTTGGCTAAAATTTCTCTTTCAGTCGCGGTGATTGAACTGCCTCCTTCAGCGGTTGGATTGCCCGTTGCGGTTTTAACGCTATTGAAAGGCAATGCCGCCAGCAGTCCTGCCACAAGCCAGAAATAGATATTTAAATAGGGAATCTCAAAGATGTTCTCCACACCGTTGTGCAGGACGATGGCCAGCAGGCCCGCGAACATCCCGGCCGCCATAAACCTGAGGCGGGGTGAAGACAGCCTTTTCATGGACACATAGCCCTCTTTGAGCGTTGTGAGAATGAGCCATAAGAACAGGGACAGTCCTACCAGCCCCATTTCCGCCAAGGTTTTGATATAATAATTGTCAACATAGAATGTGCCGTAGTGACGGCTGGCCACGGCGCCTCCAAAGTGGCCCAGCCCGACGCCGAACAGCGGGTTGTTTCTCATCTGGTCATAGGCTTCGAGCCAACGGCTGATCCGGCCGCTTTGAGCGCTCTTCATCAGGTATTCGGGCGTGAAGAGATAAGCAATGCGCTGGTTGACGGCCGGAACAAAAATAACGGCGATAATTCCTGCAATAACCCCGGCAATCAGGATTCTCCGGTCATAAAGGATGCCTGTTAAAGCTATTGCGCCGGCAAAAGCCAGCCATGCCCCCCGTGAGAAAGTAAAAACGAGACAGACAGCCATGGCGCCGGCGGCTCCCAACCAAAGGATCTTTTTGGCCCAGTTTTTTTCCTGCATAAAAAGACCCAAAGCAATAGGCGTCAGCATGGCCATCTGGCTGCCCAGGGCATTCGGACTGGTGGTTATAGAGAAGACGCGTGTTCTGACCGCTTCGGTGGCGTCAATCCACCTGCCCAGCATAGGGGCTTTAACTATCCATTGATAAATCCCGAAGAGGGCCATCAGAAAACCGATTACGACTAAGACAGACAGAAGGTCCCTGGCCTGTTCGGGCCGGTCAGTCAGATAAAAAGCCACAAAGAACACGAACATATACTGAAACATGGCCCGGAAGCCTTCTATATTTATGGACAGGGTGGTGAGGTCAAGGATAAGGTAGGCAGCCCCTGCCAAAACCATGGCCAGGATAGGCTTGGTCAGACGGGTCCTGCGGCCGGTATCTCCGAAGATCAGCCGGACGCTTACGAGGACAAGGCCTCCAGCCAGCATAAGTTCATCCCAGAGAGAGGACAGGACCGGGATAGGCAGTTTGTTCCGCAGGATGTAGTCGATTACCGGAAAACTCATGAATAATGCCAAAACACAAAAATGCACTTTCTCCGTAAAAACCGAGGATTTGGACCAAAACATGATTTTGCCTCCGATCTTTCGGCACGCCATTACATGATATTATATCATAACTGATTACCCTCAACAACAGAGAGAATGTGCATGGCACAGCACGGGCTTATGGTAATTGTTATATTGAGACAAACAAAAAAGGGGTGTCCCCCTTTTTTGTTGCTCTTTTTTTATTGATACAGGTCTTTGTTGGTGTTGAAAACAGCCTGACCGGTCGGTCCCGGTTCCTTCCCGACCGCGGAGGCGCCGGCAAACCCGTACTGGCCTGCAGTACCGGTTGTGCCGGCCAAACCAAACTGGCCTGTAGCGCCGGTTGTTCCGGCAAAACCATACTGGCCGGTAGGCCCGTACTGATGGGTTGGAATGTATCTCTGCGACCACTGCTGGCCGGCCTGCCAGCCAGGAGCCTGGATCCCTCCGGCATAAACATTCGGACCTGCAAATGGCTGGGCGCCAACCTGGCTGGCCACCTGGGACATCAGGCTGCTCATCTGTGACATTTGCTGGCTCAGTTGCGATGCGAGTTGCTGCATTTGCTGCAACTGCTGGCTGGCGTTACGCTCAGCCTGCTGCAACTGCTGGAGCTGGCTTACATTAGATTGCTCTGATTGTGCCAACCGTGAGCAAATCTGGCTGAACTGGCTGAGATTTTGTTGGAACTGCTGAATCTGGCTGTTCAGTTGTTGAAGCACTTGATGATATGGCATGGGAATCACCTCCTTATCACGATTTTAAAATATGCCTTCCTTCATGAAGTAGTATTTAACAAAACTGTCAAAGGTATTAATGGAAATATGTGGTGACAGGCTACAAGGCCTTGCAGGAAAACGGCGGCCCCACATGGAATTACTTATTATCTGTCATAGAAGGGATGCCCTGTTAATGTTTCTATGGAAATTGCCTGGCGAGTGGAAGGAATTTAAGAAAGTTACGCTGGTACTGATACTGGCCTTGAGTATTTTTGCCGTTAGCGGCTGCCAGCGGCCACAAATCCTTTGGAGTAAAGCCGTGGCAGTTAATTCATCCCCGGACACGGTCAGGGCCCAGCAGGAGAAAACCGTGATTGAACTCGCCATGGTGGGTGATATCATGGTCCATGCTGACCAGCTGGCTTCGGCTTATGACAGCAAATCAAGGATATATTCTTTTCAGGGTTTTTTTGAAGATGTCAGGGAATACCTGAGTTCCGCCGACCTGACATTAGGAAACCTGGAAACTATCGTAGCCGGCCGGGAGAAAGGATACTCCGGGTACCCGCAGTTTAATACGCCCCGGGAGATTCTGACCGCTCTCCGGGAAGCCGGTTTTGACGTGCTCACAACCGCCAATAACCATTCGATGGACAGGAGGCAGACAGGTGTCCTGAAAACGATAGAACACCTGGACCAGGAAGGTTTACAACACACCGGCACCTTTTCTTCCCCCGAGGAGAGGGCGAGGCCGCTAATTATCGAAGTCCGCGGCTTTAAGGTGGCCATCCTGGCTTACACCTATGGGACTAATGGCATTCCGGTGCCGGAAGGGAAAAGTTACCTGGTTAACCTGCTGGATCTTGAGCAGATAAGGGGGGACATTGGCCGGGCCAGGGAATGGGGAGCCGATATAGTCCTGGTTAGCCTACATTTCGGGGTCGAATACCGCCGGTCCCCTGGGGAACAGGAAAAGCAGCTGGTAGAAGAGGTGTTCAGGGCGGGAGCGGATATTGTAGCCGGCAGTCATCCCCATGTTCTTCAGCCAATGGTCAGGAGAGACCTGCTCAATGACGCTGAAGGGCTTTTCGTGGCATACTCTTTGGGGAATTTTATTTCCGGCCAGAGGGGCCGGTACAAGGATAGCGGGGCAATTGTCAGACTGAAGCTGGAAAAAGATATGACAACGGGAAAAGTAAAGCTTTTGGAAGCAGCCTGCATTCCGACCTGGGTGCATAAATACAGGGAAAACGGGAAAACAAGGTTTCGCGTGATTGCGGTCGAAAAAGCCGTCAGGGATTATGAAAAGGGGCTGGACAAAAGGTTGACGGGCAGGGACTATGAGAGACTGAAACAGGTCTGGCGGGAAACCATAACCCTACTGTCTTCTTCTGTAGGCCTGTCTGTGTACCGTATTTAGGTTATTTTTGACGGCAATGGACATCATAAATAAAAAGTGCCGGGCCTAATAAGGTGTGTTACGCTTATCGTTTCAAGAGCGAGGAGTGAAGTTCGTGGCTAAACGGATAGTTATTTTGGGGGCCGGCTACGGGGGAATAAGGTGTGCCCTGACCCTGGAAGGTGAGAGCCGGCAGGGGGAAGTAGAGGTTGTCCTGGTAAATAAGCACAACTACCACCAGTTTATCGCCCAGCTGCACGAATCTGCGGTGGGGTTGCACAGCGGTAACGATATCAGGATTCCCCTAAATGAAATCTTTGAGGGGTCACAGATCAGGCTCATCAAGGACGTAGTTCTGCGAATCCTGCCGAAAGAAAACAGGGTTCTGTTGCAGAGGGGCGTGCTTGAATATGATTACCTGGTTGTTGGATTAGGGAGTGAGCCTGAATATTTAAACGTCCCCGGTCTGGAACAGTACAGCCTTACCCTCAGAAGCCTCAACAGTGCAAAACTGATCAGGACCCATATTGAAAACAGTTTTGCCAGGTTCAAGGCAGACCCGTCAAAGACAGAATTGCTTGTAATAGTAATAGGAGGCGCCGGATTTACCGGAATCGAACTGGCAGGCGAGCTGGCCGACTGGATGCCTTCTTTGGCCGGAGAATATGATGTCCCGGAAAACCTCGTTTCACTGATATGCATCGAAGCAGCCTCAACAGTTATGGCCGGGTATGACCGTCAGCTGGTGCAGAAGGCGCTGGAGGTTCTCCGGGAAAAGAAAGTGCGCATCATAACCGGCGCTGCAATAGAAAGTGTTTCCGAAAATGAAGTGAGGCTGAACAATGGGGAAGTGATTCGGACAGGTACATTTATCTGGACAGGTGGAATCAGGGCTAACAGGTTGGTAGCCCAGGCCGGGTTTGCCACCGCTGTCCGGGGCAGGGCGCGGGTGAACAAATATCTTCAGGCGATCGACTATCCCAATGTCTATTTCGTGGGAGATAATGCTTTCATCACCAACCCGGTCAGCGGGAAAGTGATGGGGCCTACGGCCCAGGTAGCCATCCAGAGCGGGCATATGGCGGCGCGGAACATCCTGGCCGACATCCGGGGACAGAGCCTGTACATTTTTTATCCCAGGGAATTTGGGAGGGTAGTATCCCTTGGAAGAAGGATTGCGATAGGTAAAATCGGCCGAAGATACAGGACCACCGGAAAAGTTGCCGGTATGCTGAAAGAAGCCGTTAAGTGGAAGTACCTGTTTACCATCGGAGGACTCAGGCTGGTGGCCAAAAGAATGCTGAATGTAAAATAGCGAGGATTTCCTCGCTATTTTAGTATAGAAAAAGCCAGTAAGGAGGCTGGTGCGGCTTCCTGAACGCCTGATATAGGCAGAATCAGGATGTGGCCAGGTTAAACCCAGCTTCGTATACTTCTTTTAGGGCGCCGGGGTGATTTAAGATCGCCCCTTTTTCATCTACCTGCCGGTAGCAAAAGCTGCCGGCAAATTCAGCTTCCAGCATCAGAAAAAAGTATTTAGTGACCTGAATGGCTCCATCAAACACTCCCTTGTGGCCGGAGCCTGCTGCGGAGATAAACATTCCCTTCCTGGGAGGACGGCTGTCCTTGTCGGCAATAACACTTTTATTTAGGATATACTTAGTAGCCCAAAAACGCTGGGTTCGGTCAATCATCGCCTTGGCCTGGGCACACATACCCATCGAAAAAATGGGGGCTGCCAGAATGATCCTGTCAGCGAGGAGAAGTTTGTCATAAATTGCCTGCATGTCATCATGGATGACACATCTGCCTTCCTTGTAGCAGCCGTTGCACGCTATGCAGGGCGAGAAGCTGTAGCGGTTCAGTGAAATCAATTCGGTCATGGCTCCGCCCGCCGCCGCTCCTTCCAGGGCTTTTTTCAGAAGTATCGTTGTATTTCCGTCGCCCCTGGGGCTGGTGGCAATGCCCAGGCATTGTATATTCCGGTTGTCCATAATGATGTCACCTCTAATAATACTTTAACACTTTACGTGAAAAAGAAGAAGAAAAGTTTCTTTGTAGTTTAAGAGGCAGGTATGTTCCTGCGAGCGAACAACAACTCCACTGGCAACACACTGGAGGTTGGAGGTTAGAGGTTAGAAGTCGGATTAAGAAGAAATTCGCCAAGGCGAATTTCAACGATTAACCAACCTCCGACTTCCAACATCTAATTTCCAATGTGAGACCAGTGGACATCAGATTCGCTCTCCGGAACACACCTGCCTCTCAAACGTACAATGACTAAAAAAGTTTTCGACAAGATTTTTAGAATTTCAATCCGCCAAAACTGCATTTCATTCCTTCAAAACCGGTTTTCAGGAGCGCTGGCTTATTTACGGAGCGACATTACTTCGGTTTTTGACAAAAACCACCTTCCGTCTTTCGACATGGATTTTTGGCTGACCTGCTGTATAATTGTTTCAATATGATCAAAAATCTCATAGTATTTCGAAAATAACTCCATACACAGCGGAGAATGTCCTTTTAACAGTTTTTATTAAGTTTTGGATCATAATTTTGAAGGGAGAGGTATAGGGTGTTGAGAGTGCGTAAATTTCGGGAAACTTTCAGGGTTTTGAGCTTGGTTTTAAGCATACTGATAATCGTTCCTTCAATTGTTTTTCCCGTTACCCCAGTACCGGCTTTTTTGCTGTAGCGGAAACAGACACTATTCCACGTATTATATCGACGGAGCTAAGGTAGGAGAGAGCGCTGTTGCGCCGTATGTATACAACTGGGACACCACTTTGTACACGGACGGAAGCCATACCATTCAGGCCAAAGCGTATGATGCCGCTAACAATCAGGGGACAAGCAGTACGGTAACGGTTTCGGTGAATAATAACACGAACCCTGCGCCCATGGGTTCATGGAGTACAATAACGACAACTAACCAGCCTGTCAACAACTGGACCCGGATGGGTTCCTATTACAGTTCTCTAACAGGCAAAACCTACCTTGTGGGTGGGTGGAACTCCAGCAATAGCAGGTACCAGCAGGCCGTTTCGGTATATGACCCCGCAACAAAGACATTCAGTACAATGCCAGACCTGCCAAGGGGTCTGGAAAGGCCTTTTGTAATAGCAAGAAGCGGATACTTGTATGTAATGGGAGGGATATATAATAACGGAACCACCTATGGTGGCTCCAATAATACCGTGTACAGGATCAGCTTAAGCGCTCCAACCGCGTGGGAGACTCTGAGTGATGCCCCCCGGAATATCAGCAAATCCGGTTTTGCCGTCCAGGGTAATATTGTTTATGTTTATGGTGGCGACTTCGATGGCATGCTGAAATTCGATTTAAGCTCCAGGGTCTGGACCGATGTAAACCAGTCAAGCCCAAGAGGTTTCGGCGCTTGGTATCCAAGCGGTTTTGCGACACCTGATGGACTGGTTCACTTCTACGGCGGACGAAATCAAGCCCTCAATAAGACTCTGTATAACGATACCGTAACCTTTAACCCAACAACCGGTGAATATAACATGACCACTATTCCTGCTTATGGTACTCCCAGGGATATCGCTCCAGCATTTGTTCTCAATAACAAGGTATATATCGTTGGTGGTGAAATCAATGCAAACGTGGTTACAAACACCGCAGAAACCATCGTCTATGACATTGGATCAGGGACGGGGAGCAGAATTACCGACGCGCCTGTCGTATCCAGGGACCATGCCCTTGGCGCATCCGGCGGCAATCTCCTGATGTTCCTGCAGGGGCAGGTCTACAGCCTGGATCCGAACGGCACACCTATCACACCTGTTGACATCTCGAACCCTGTAGAGGTCCACATTACCAATGACGGTTTCAACCAGTCCTATGCCGGTATAGACGGCCAGAACATCATCTGGAAAGACAACAGCGACGGTTATGACCAGATTTATCTGTACAACTACACGACCGGGATAAAAACAAAGATTACAAATACCACCGGCGCCAAAGGCGCTCCGTATATAAAAGGTAATTTAATTGTTTATACGGATTCGACGGCCGGTTTGGAAGGTACTTATCTTTACAGGATACATGACGGTTCAAGCACTAAAATCATTGATGGTACAGGCGCAAGAAATTTCCGCATCAGTGGGGACTACATGGTTTATCTTGCGTAAACTTGACGGGGACTACACATGGGCTAAGGTAATCAGCAGTGGAGATAAGATAGACGTCAACGCGTTGTACCCGTCAAGCGCAGGGAACAACTACAGAACTATTTACGCACATTCTTACGTATATTCACCTACAGCGCAGAACGTATATTTGAGCATGGGTTCGGACGACGGTATCAGGGCCTGGGTGAACGGCAACCTGGTATGGTCAAACGATGTTAACAGGGGACACACCTTCAACCAGGACAGGGTACAGGTCAACCTCAACGCAGGATGGAACCGGCTGCTGATCAAGGTCAGAAACGGTACAGCAGCATTTGACTTCTCGGCCCGTTTCACCGATGCCGCCGGTAACCCAGTGGATTTCAGGTATCAGTTGGATGACCCGGGACAGTTTACAGAGGTTCCGGATACTACACCCCCAACGATATTGAATGTCAAAACTACAGTGCTTGCAGACAATAAGGTAAGGGTGGAGTGGGTGACTGACGAAGCAGGCAGCAGTTACCTGGAATGGGGCAAAGACGCCAACTACGGGTCGAACTGGTCTTCTTCCGCGTTGACGATAACCCATTGGAGAGATATTGACCCGCTTGAGGCCAACACCATCTACCACCTGAGGATTAAGAGCGCCGATTATTTTGTAAACACGAGTGTCTATGGGGATTTTGTAATCACCACGGGACCGGGGACAGCCCCCTTTATCCGGGGATGGCTTGTTAACGGAGTTTATACTAATTCCGACAGCGGGACCCGCTTGGCTGTTGACTATCTGGGAGGCGAAAGTATTGCCAGGCCCTTGGATGGAGAAGGGACACTGGCTATGGGTAAGACTTGGACCGAGTTAAATTCTACAGGGGACTATGTAGATTTGTCGGGTAGATTCGGAACTTCACCTGATTCGGTAGCTTATGCTTATGTCAATGTAAGCAGGGGTTCGACGGATACAAACCAGTATTATTTGTGGCTTGGAACAACGGGTGGATACAATGTCTTTATTAACGGTGTAAGCGTATATTCAAGAAATGTCAGCAGAGAACATAAATTCAACGAAGATATTATCCCGATATCATTGGTCAGCGGGTGGAACCGGCTGTTGTTGAAGCTGACTCCAGGCGAAAACGGAGTTTTCGGATACTCGGCCAGGATAGCCCCCATAACAGGTAATGCTAACCTTTTGACCGCAGCAAACTATCAGGAACAACATGATCCTGAAGTAACCTTTACAGAGAGCGGATCATTACTTCAGGCTTATGCCGGCTATGATAATCCGGGCCAACCTGCCTACCTGAAACGTTGGATCGTTTCTATCAGAACTTCGTATAATTTAGGGCAGTCTTGGTTCCCAACGGTAC
>DDKP01000155.1:0-2310 GCA_002339745.1 Firmicutes bacterium UBA2595
TGGCGATCACCAGCTTTAAAATCTCCATCCTGATCGTATCCACCCGCTCTAAACTCAACCCGGCCGCCTGCATGTTTTCAAGAGTCCTCCGGTTAATATTGGCCCCGACCAGTCGGACAACCACCGGGTTGAACAAGTCCATCAACAGTCCCATAAATTTCCTGCTGCTCCTGATGTGTTCCACAAAAATCAACTGGCCATCGGGTTTACATACCCTTCGCAATTCTTCGAATCCTCTTACCGGGTTGGGTACGGAACAAAAAACGCAGGTTGCAACAATGGTGTCAAAGAAGTTATCAGGAAAGCGAAGATTCTCAACATCCATTTCGTAAAGTGAAACATTACCGAGGCCTTTGGCCCGTTCTTTCGCCTTTTTAAGCATGCCCGGACTGAAGTCGATACCTGTGACCTCACAGTCGGGCGGGTAAAACTCCAGGTTCTTGCCGGTGCCCACCCCCGCTTCCAGGACTTTACCGTAAGCCAAGCCGACGACTCTTTTCCTGATGTCATCATTGATCACCCAGTCCATCCAGTCGTAAAATATGGACGTCCGGTCATACCTTTTCCTGATAATTTCCGTCGTGGCCATACAAGAAATCCCCCTCTAATTTTATGCCACAGTAACAATTGCCAAGTTACAAAGCAGTGAACTTTTTGTCTTTCCCCAAAGTTAATATCATAATTTGTTCACAATCCGGTCATTGTTTTTTTTAAAATAATTTTATAATATGGTTTAAGGAACATTTAAAACGACGGTCCCTTTTGCTGAGGAGCGATCCGAGATGTCATACAAAGAAAGAAACTTAAAATGGGTGATTCTTGTCATATGCTGCCTTGTAATCATGGTCAACGCCGGGATAAGGTTTTCGTTCGGAGTGTTTTTCAATTCACTGCAGAGCGCCCTGTCGGTAAGCCGGTCCAGCCTGTCCCTGGCGCAGTCCTTTTTTGAATTGGGTTTTGGCTTTTTTCAGCTTACCATGGGAAGAATCGTAGACCTGAGGGGATCTAAACAGGTAATGGCGGCAGGGCTCGCGATTCTGGCCGTTTCTTTTTTACTGCTGACCAGAATCAAAACAATATGGTTACTGTACCTGGTTTACGGGCTGTTAATCCCCTTCGGGGCCGGAAGCACCTCTTTGGTTACCGGCATTTCTCTTGTCAAAAGATGGTTTCCATCCGGAAGTACCTTTGCTGTCAGCATGGCCACGGCATCAGTATCCGTGGGACAGCTGGTCCTTATCCCGGTAATATCTTACTTTTTGATAAATCAGGGCGTCTCCTCCGGATACCTTTTTTTATCCCTGCTTGCATTTGTCACTCTGGTTCCGGTTCTGGCGGTACTGCCGAACAGAAACGGTTCAGGCAGAGACGGAACTCACTGGAACCGGTTAATTACCCCCTTAAAATTCGGCCAGGTAGCCCGCAGCCGGCCATTTTGGACATTGAGTACGGTATTTATGGTCTGCGGATTCGGTTTTTCTTTGATTGCTACCCATATAATACCCTATGCCGCTGACCTGCACATAGACCTCGGCCATGCCGCCAACGCACTGGCGCTGACGGGCGGGATCAGTATTATCGGAACACTGGGGGGAGGGTATCTTTCGGGGTATTTTTCCAGGAAAAGACTAACTTTCCTGTTATTCATGCTGCGCGCCCTGGCCATGGTGTTGCTGCTCGGTCCGGTATCAAAAACTACCTTATACATATTTGCGATAATAATAGGTTTGACCTGGACCACCACCGTGCCTCTTATAACGGACCTGAGCACCGAAAAGTTCGGAGTTGAGAGCGCCGGTACCGTTTTAGGGGCATTGTTCTTTCTACACCAGGTAGGTGCGGCCGCCGGTTCTTACATGGGGGGGCTTATCGCCGACTACACGCACGGTTACCACACGATATTCATCATCTCTATCATCCTGGACGTGGCAGCGGCCCTGCTAATTTTAACATTCAGGGGGATAAAACGCTTTAACGCAGGGCGCAGCCGGGCAGCTCATAATCTATCGGAACGGTAATGGAAGGGTTCTCCCCACAGACAGGGCATTTAGGATTTTTCTTTACCTGAATCTCCCTGAATTTCATGGCCAGGGCGTCGTAGGTCAGCAACCGCCCGACCAGTAAATCACCTTTACCGAGCAGATACTTTAAAACTTCGGTTGCCTGGATTAGCCCCATCGTACCTGCCAAAACCCCCAGCACTCCCGCCTGCGAGCATGTCGGTACCGACCCCGGCGGCGGCGGTTCACGGAAAATACAGCGGAAACATGGTCCTTCCCGGGGGACAACAGTCAAGGCCTGCCCGGCAAA
>DDKP01000155.1:2743-5275 GCA_002339745.1 Firmicutes bacterium UBA2595
CCCGCTATTATGTCCATAATATTGTGAGCCATCAGCCTTTCCCGGTAGGAAACTATCCTAACATCCGGGTTTAAGGCCTCCAGCTTTTCTCTGGCCGAATCGACCTTTGGCCTGCCAAGGTCCTTGCTGCTGTGCAGGATTTGTCTCTGTAAATTGCTCAAATCCACCACGTCGTCGTCAATTATACCCAGTGTCCCCACCCCGGCGGCGGCCAGGTAAAAGGCCACGGGCGAACCAAGGCCGCCGGTTCCGATCACCAAAACTTTGCCTTCGTTTATTTTCTTCTGACCCTCCCCGCCAACTTCCGGGAGGATTATATGCCTGCTGTATCTGATAATTTGTTCCTCCGTAAAGTTCAAGTGCGCCACCCCTCAAATTTTTATTCCGTGCCGGGCCAGGTCAAGCCGGAAATAGGGAGTCATGCTCAGGTAACGTTCCCCTCCGTCCGGGATAACTGTAACAACCCGCTTCCCCTTGCCAAGCTCCCGGGCAACCTGAGCAGCGGCAAACACTGCCGCGCCTGCGGAAAACCCGGCGAGAATGCCTTCTTCCCTGGCCAGGGCCCGGGAAGTCAAAAAAGCGTCCAAATCTTTTACAGTAATAATTCTGTCAACGATCTTCAGGTTCAAAGTCTCGGGAACAAACCCGGCGCCGATCCCCTGAATCCGGTGCGGGCCGGGCTGGCCGCCGGACAGCACAGGGGATTCCGCCGGCTCCACACCGATAATCCGGACACCGGGGATTTCATTTTTGAGCGCCTCGCCAACGCCTGTAATGGTGCCTCCGGTTCCAATCCCCGCCACAAAAGCATCTATTTCCCCGCCGGTCTGTTCCAGGATCTCTCTGGCTGTAGTCAGCCTGTGTATCTCGGGGTTGGCCGGGTTCTGAAACTGCCTCGGCATGAAGTAGGCGGGGTTTTCTGCGAGGATTTCTTCGGCTTTGATCACCGAACCCTTCATTCCCTCAGACCCGGGGGTAAGCACAAGTTCAGCCCCGTATGCCTCAAGAATGGTCCTGCGCTCCTGGCTCATTGTATCGGGCATCACGAGAATCAGCCGGTATCCTTTGGAGGCAGCAACCATGGCCAGTCCTATTCCGGTGTTGCCGCTGGTAGCTTCAATAATAACTCCGCCGGGTTTAAGCTGTCCGTTTTCTTCAGCTCTTTGTACCATATGGAAGGCAATGCGGTCTTTCACGCTCCCGCCGGGGTTAAACATTTCCAATTTGGCCATTACCTCGGCGGACTCCCCGGAAATCAATTTGGAAAGCTTAACCATCGGAGTGTTGCCGACCAGCCCGGTGATATCTCCGGCTGCTTCTCTAATCATCGCTATTTCCCTCCGCCCATAAACAGAAGAATATCAACTGAGTCGCCCGATTTAACTACAGTATTGGCAAAATCATCCCTGAGAAGAACGGAACCGTTTAAACTTACCGTTACAATATCAGGGCTGAGTTCCAGCTTCTTGATCAGCTCTTCTACCGTATATTCCTTGTCCAGTACCTCTTTTTCGCCATTGAGTATTATCTCCATTTCCTATTCCCCTTTCTCTATCAATAATCTGTATTTGTCCCCGACTTTTTCCACCAGGATTATCCTGTGCCCTTCGCCTTTAACGCTTCTGGGGACATTCTGGATAGGCTCCCCGTCATTGAGGATTACCTCCAGCACCTGGCCCGGCTGCATCTGCTCCAGTTTAAGTTTCGTTTTAACAAAGGTAATGGGACAAACATCAGGTGTAATATCCAGCGTAGCATCTATTTTGAGATTATCCAAACCAATCACCCCCTCTATTGCTTTGCTGCCGCCGCCTCATTCTCAGGTTCAT
Organism: Firmicutes bacterium UBA2595; assembly: GCA_002339745.1. Classification (GTDB taxonomy): domain Bacteria; phylum Bacillota; class Thermincolia; order Thermincolales; family UBA2595; genus UBA2595. The sequence goes on from DDKP01000155.1 coordinate 4,573, forward strand.
CCGGGGTTCTGTTCATTTCGTCCCTGAAAGCCTCCGCTCCCAATCTGGCAATAGTGTCAGCAATCCGCTCTCCTTCAAGTCCCAGCCTTGCAAAAGCCTGCAAGACTTTTCCCACTGCTTCCACCGCTTCGTTCTCCTGGACAAACTCAGCCACAACCTGACCTAAGCGGGGTTTCCTCCCGATCTTTCCACCGGCATACAGCAAATAACCTCTTCTTTTTTCCTGCCACGCATCCACAGGGCAAGATGAAATGCAGTTTCCTTCCAGGAGGCATTTGGACCTGTCAATCGTCGGCTTGCCGTCAACTATGGTTATGGCCTCATTGGGGCATACGCTCTGGCAGAGGCCGCACGATATACACTTATCCTCATGCAAAACAGGCTCTACAGCCCCCACCAGCCCAATGTCATTCTCCTGGGGCTTGGCGCAGGAATTGGGGCAGCCTGAAACGCCGATCTTAGTCTTCATCGGTACCGGCCGGCCAAAAAATGCCTTGTCCAGTTCGACGGCTGTTTCCCTCGAATTCATGAGGCCAAACTGGCAGACTTCAATCCCGGGGCAGGCGACCACTGTCCTGATCCTGGGTCCGCATGTACCGGTATTAAGGCCCAGGGCCTTAATTTCTTTTCTCATGTCTTCATAATCATTTATATTAACCCAGGCGATTTCGGCGCCCTGCCTGGTAGTGATATGAACGTATCC
>DDKP01000155.1:5627-9216 GCA_002339745.1 Firmicutes bacterium UBA2595
TTCCCGTACTTATCGGCCAGGTCAGCCAGCTTCCGCAGTTGTTCACTGGTCAGATTGCCTGCCAGGCTGCGGAACCGGACGATAAAATTATCCTTTTGTCTCTGCCTGAGAAAACCGCCTTTTTTTAATTCATTATAATCAATCGACATAATTTCACTCCTCTCCTATCCGTTACCCAGCCTCCCTGGCCAAGGACCGATAGTGCCGAATAAGGACTTCCGCCACCTCCCGCCTGGTGAATTCTTCGGGCGGTGTTATACCATTCAACAGCATTTCCCTTACTTTTGTACCACTCAGAAAAACGTGGTTTTCTTTACCGTGGGGGCATGTTTTGCTGCTGGTCATGCCGCCGCAGACTTTGCAGAAAAAGGTATGCTCAAAAAAGAGGGGGGTGATTTCCAGCTCCTCCGGCCTGAACTCATCGAAAATCAGCTGGGCATCATAGGTGCCGTAGTAATTTCCGACTCCCGCGTGGTCCCGCCCGACAATAAAGTGGGTGGCGCCGTAGTTTTTACGGACGATGGCATGGAAAATGGCTTCCCTGGGTCCTGCGTACCTCATGGCTGCCGGAAAGGCCGAAATGAAGGTCCTGTCAGCCGGGTAGTATTTATCCAGAAGGACCTTATAGCACTCCACCCTAACGGCGGCAGGAATATCGTCTTCCTTGGTTTCCCCGACCAAGGGGTTAAGGAACAGGCCGTCACAGATTTCCAGGGCGCATTTCTGCAAATATTCGTGGGCCCGGTGAATGGGGTTCCTGGTCTGAAAAGCCACTACCCGCCTCCAGCCCTTCTCTTCAAAAATGCGCCTGGTTTCGGCAGGGTCCAGGTACATTTCAGGGAACCGTTCCGGTTTTAACCTGTTCACCAGGCTGATTTCCCCGCCTATAAGCCATCTATCTCTCTGGTAAAGCCTGCTTACCCCGGGATGGGCCTCGTCAGCAGTCCGGTAAACCTCTTCAGCTTCCCGCCTCATGTCATATTCATATATTTCTTCAATTTTCATAATTCCAAGTATTTCTCCGGTTTCGGAGTAAAGGGCCGCATCCATCCCTTTCACTATACTCTCTGCCTCCTGGGAGCTTATCCCCAGAACTATGGGGATGCTCCATACCGTCCCGTCAGCCAGCCTCATATTATTTACCACGTTCTCGTAATCAGCCTTTTTCATGAAACCGGTAAGGGGACTGAAGGCGCCGTTTGCTATCAATTCCAGGTCGGATATTTCCCATCTGTCCAGCACCAGGCGGGGTAACTCTTTACCCCGTTCTATCGTCTCTTCCCTCTCCGGCCCGGTGAGAATCCGGTTAACCAGTGTTCCGCCATGTGGTTTTAACGACATATTTATCTCTCCTTTTTGGTGCATATTTCGAATATTTCTTCACTTCCGTCGGGTTTTGTTAAGCGCCATATTATTTTATCTTTGCCGGTCCGGGCCTTTAGGGTTGAGCCCCGCCCCCCTATCTGTACAGGCAGGTACATTTCAATGGCCTGCCTGGGGCATTCCTTCACACAGGCCGCACAGTCCCAGCAATCCCGCGGATCCCTTATGGCGCATTTGCCTGAACTGTCTCTGTATAAGAGGTCTCCCGGGCAAACCGCTGCACATCCCGGTTCTTTCATTTTCCCGCAACCGTTGCAGCGGGACCTGTCAATTCTTACAGTCATGGTCTTAAGTCACCCAGCCTTACCGTCTTCTCCGCCGGACGCGGACCCGTCTTCACCGGCTCCGGCCCCGGAACTGCCGGACGTTCCATTATCTTAAAGGAATCTGTCTTAAGGTCATATACCGAATTCACAAACAAAAACCATTTTTTGTCGTCTCTGGCAGGATAATCGAGTCTCTCCTGGTAAGACCTCCACCTGGTTTCCTTCCGGTACAGGAGGTGTTCAACCAGGGCCCGGGCTACCAGTACCCTGTCAATAACCTCATGGGCTTTCATCAGTTCATGCATGTCGATGGCGGTTATGTCCCCGTTCACGTTGTGGCTCAGGGAATTTAAGAATTCCCGGGCCTTCAGCAGTTTCGGCTCACACAACTCATAGTTGGCAGAAATACCGCCGGCGTATTCGTCCATGATTTTCTGCAGTCTTTCTTCATATTCGTCAGGAGTATGGCCATGCTGTTTTCCCAGGGGGCCAAAGACCCTGGCCAACTCGGCAGTTATTTCACCATCACCGGCCTCGGCCGCCTTTGGAACACCGCTTATGTATTCCAAAGCCGCCAGGGCGGCCATCTCCCCTTCGGCAAAACAGCCGGTCACATACTTCTTGGGCGCTCCGCCTACTACGTCACCGGCAGCAAACAGCCCTTCCAGGGTTGTTTTCCTCTCTGTATTTACCCAGTACCCCGCCTGGCCATGCCCGCCCACTATGTACGGTTCGGACCCGCAGATCTCCAGGAGCCTGCCGTTGGGCTCCGTCTCCTCGTCAGCCCACTTGAGGATTATGCCGGGAGACATGTTGAGGTAGGCTTCTTTAAGCCGGATATTGTCAGAATCGGGCATATGGGTGAGGTCGAGATAGCACGGGCCCCTGCCGGCCTTGTTCTCCTCTACTGTTGCATAAAGCCTCATAGGTGTGGAGAAATCTTTGTATCTCCCCTGGTATTCCTCACCCAGAGCGTTGATCTGCCGGGCTTTGACTCCCTGGGCCACTGTACCTGTCGGGGATAATACGTCTTTGACCCTTAGGGCGATGAAACGCATTTCGAAGGTGGTCATTTCCGCACCTGCCCTGAGGCCCATGGCAAAGCCTGTACCGACATTAAACGGGCAGTACCACATTTTATGCCTGGCAGAGCCGTCATTGTTCGGCCTGTAAATTCCCGCCGCCCCGCCGGTGGTACAGATTACCGCTTTAGCGGAGATAACGTAAAACTTCTTCTCCCTGGCGGAAAAGGCATATACTCCTGCCACTCTGCCGTTTATAACTATGTAATTAGAAGCTACAGTCCTGTTCAGCACCCTGGCCCCCGACTTTTCCAGGGCCGAAGCAATTACCGGCTTGATAGCTTCACCGATTATCTCCACGCTTCTCTTGCCACGGGGCCTATAGCGCCCTTCTTTGTCTTTCAGGAACGGCAGGCCCCAAGATTCAAGTTTCCCCGTCACCCTGTTCAGCCGCTCACCTATCGAATAGACCAGGTCTTCCCTGACCAGACCGGCCGAATCTTTCTTTACATATTCCAGGTAGCTTTCGGGGGTTTCCCCGGGGTTGAGGTAGGCATTAATGGCATTAACCCCGGCAGCCAGGCACCCACTTCTTTTGACATGCGCTTTTTCTATCACCAGAACATCGGTTGCCGGGCTGGCTTCCTTAACGGTGACAGCAGCAAAGCAGCCTGCTGCCCCCCCGCCGACAATGGCAATGTCAGTAGATAACCTGATCACTTCCACCTGTTTCCTCAATGCTTCCAAATCAACAGTCATAGCCGTCACCTCTTTAATAGGTGTCAGGTGCTAAAGCCCCTTCAAGTAATGTTAACCCCACTTTTTAAATCAGAACCACAAAGATTAACAGGGACTACTCATTGGTCTAAGGGTACAAAGAAAAATTTGAGGTCTAAGAGCACAAAGAGTCAGTGGTAT
>DDKP01000166.1:0-11582 GCA_002339745.1 Firmicutes bacterium UBA2595
GGACCGAGGACCTTCCGCGGGTCAATTTCTTTGGCGTCTTTATTGAGAACATCGCGGCAAGCCTGTACAAAAGCCTCCCGGATGTTGGTGTCTATATTAACTTTGCGAACACCCAGTTTAATAGCTGTTTTTATGTCTTCATCAGGCACACCGGAAGAACCATGCAGCACAATGGGGATTTTCACCAGTGACCTGATTTTTTCCAGCCTGGGGAAATCCAGCTCCGGGATTCCTTTATACTGTCCGTGGGCCGTGCCTATGGCCACCGCCAGAGCGTCAACATTGGTGCGCTCTACAAATTCCTTGGCTTCTTCCGGGTTGGTGAAAAAGGCATCCCTCTCATCTACATGAATATCGTCTTCAGTCCCGCCGATTTTACCGAGTTCGGCTTCCACAGAAACACCCACAGCCCTTGCTACCGCAACAACCCTTTTGGTCAACTCGACATTTTCTTCAAAAGGGAGTTTTGAACCGTCTATCATTACAGAGCTAAAACCCTTCCGGATACATATCATAACCTGTTCGAAACTGGTACCGTGGTCCAGGTGCAGGGCAACCGGTACGGAAGCGTTTTCGGCGGCAACCCTGGCCATTGCGGTTATATACTCAATCCCGGCGTATTTTATAGCGCCCTGGCTGGCCTGCATAATTACGGGAGAGTTTTCGGCCTCGGCAGCAGATATAATAGCCTGGACGATTTCCATGTTGTTGCAGTTGAAAGCGCCGACAGCGTAATCCCCTTCTTCCGCTTTTTTCAGTAATTCACTGATGGGTACAAGAGACATGAACCATCCTCCTTATTATTGATAAATTTCACATGCTGTACCTTTTTTTAGGCTCATTTAATGCTTTGTCCGCTTGGAGTTCTTCTTTTTGTTTCTCTTGTCCTTGTCAACATTGTCAAGGGACTTAAATCCATTCTTAACCAATTCTATCTTTTTTATTCCCCTGACCTTGTTAAGGTCTTCTTCATTCTCTGCATAAACCACGCTTACGGTTTTGCAGTTTTTGCACTGCAGTTCAATCCTGTCGGGAAATATATCTATCTCAATTTGATAACTTCCGCAATCGCAATACAGGAACCCTTCCTCGGCAATATCATGAAGGCTGTTCAGTACCTCAAACATAATTTCGGGATTAAAAAAATAGTCATCATAACCAAGCTCATCAACCAGGGTTTCAAGGTTGTGCTCGTAATTATCGGCTACCGTATGTACTTTGTCCTCCGGTCCGAAAAAGCCCAGCTCGACATTGGTGTCATTGCAATAAAAGAAACTGACCTCATTTGACCATAGTTGTTTGGCTTTATAATAAACCAGATGGTTTGTTTCACAGAGGACGCAGGGAACCTGGAACCAATACTGCTGGCGGTTCTTGGTTCCGATGATGAGTTTTGGGGCTCCACAGGTACAGGTGAGCTTTACACTGCTTGCTCCGGTAAAGGCAAAACGGGAAATTGAATGAAAATCCAACTTCCCACATGACGGGCAGCGAATAGCAACAACAAATTCAGTGGCAACAATCATTGGTTAACCCCCCTCTAGTATCTTTACTTCGCCACTGAAAATAAAATTCCTCTTTTTATCACATGTTGTTAAACTATTCCTGCACCCTTTTATATACAGTTACACTACCTGACGATTTCCGACTTCGCCAAGGGTTTTCTTAACCAGCCCCCTTAATTCATTGATATCGAACGGTTTTGTTACATATTCCTTGACCCCGAGCTTCATTGCTTCAGCTACAATCTCAAGCTCTCCGTATGCGGTCATCATTACTACCGGTACGGTGTTATCAAACTTTTTGATCTCGCGGAGGGCCTCAAGCCCGTTCATTCCGGGCATTTTCATATCCATAAGAACAATGTCCGGCGGCATTTTTCTGACTTTCTCCAACGCTTCCTGACCGCTGCCGGCCAGCTCGACTATGTAGCCTTCCTCACTGAAAGCTTCAAAGAGTAATCTTCTTACCCCCATCTGGTCATCAACTACCAGCATTCTCCCGGTCATGGCGTTCTCCCCCTTCTTGGTAACAGGCGCTACCTAGAAATACAATTACTATATTTTGGGCAAATACAACAAGAGATTACTTCGAGGCGAATCAAATTTTTCCTTCTTTGGAAAATATAAATTCATCGTCACTTTATCCCAGTATTCTACAGTTATCTACAGTGCAGTATTGGCAAACGGGACTACTGCCCCCACAAATGAAATCAGGAATATGATTACAGCCAACACGGCAAACCCAAAAGGAACCAACAGTGTGGCCACCGCCTTTCCCGTCGAAAACTCCTGAATTTCCCGGAGGCCGATAACTAAAAGGATAACGCCCCAGATAAAGACCCCCAGACCGACGGCAGCGGTCAGAAACGTTCCCAGGACAGAAGTCGCTGTAAAATGCCCCAGGACTCTAAATGGAATAACCAGGACCCTCGGAATGTCGGCAAGGGCCAGGACAGTCAATACTCCGGTAGCACGACCTTTTCCTCCTAAAAATTCTGCAAACAGCTGGAAAACCCCGGCTTGTATAAACCAGCTCATGAAAGCCAGCAAGGCCCCAATGAGTCCGATAAACGGACCCGCCTTGACCAATGCTTCCCGGAACTCGGGCGGTACCTTTGAAAAATCCGGCGGTAGGAAAATATTAACCAGTGAAGTCAGCGCCACAATTATGAAAAAAGCAATAAACCCGTGTCTCAGCGGAGGATTTGCGGAAATGCTTCGAAAAGTGGCTGTCGGCGTAAAGATTACACCGTAAATCAACTCCGCAAAACCCAGGCTGGCTTCACTGATGTTTACTTCATTACCGTTTTGTTCCGGCTTGTGGTCCCGTTCCGGAATAATCTCGAAGTCGCTCATTCCGCAGTTCCCCCCTATGGTTTTTGAAAAGCAGGCTGGGTCATCAGAAGTTCACGGAAGATCTGGATCTCCCTTGGAGACAGGGGAGAAGAATTATAATTAAGGCTTAAAATACTCCTGATCTCTCCGAAAAGTCTCTCGAAGGGACTCTTGGGACCGAATTCATAAATCTCTGGCTCTCCCTCAATACCGGCAAGTTTGGCCGTCAATGCAACAGCATCATAGAAATTTCCCAGTTCATCGACCAGACCCAGTTTTTTCGCCTGCCGGCCGGTATATATCCGCCCGTCAGCCAACTGGAGTACCTTGCTGCGGTCCATTTTGCGGCCTTCAGCCACCACATCTACAAACTGCTGGTAGATATCATTAACCATGTCCTGTAAAATATCCCTCTCGGCCGGGGTCAGTGGCCGGTTTAGGGAACCAATATCTTTATAAGGGCCGCTTTTAATAGTCTGGGGGGATATCCCTACCTTGTTGAAAAGCTCCTGCATGTTCATTGTTTCCATGATAACCCCGATGCTCCCGGTCATCGTAGCCGGATCAGCAATCACTTTATCGGCCCTGGACGCTATCCAGTACCCTCCGGAAGCCGCCACATCCCCCATCGAAACTACAACCTTTTTGCCATTTTTCCGAATTTTATCTATCTCGTACCCGATTTCCTGAGATGCGGCGGCGCTTCCTCCGGGACTGTTTACCCTGATGAGGACCGCTTTCACAGCATTGTCCTCCCGGGCTTGCTTAAGCTGCCTGAGTATCGAAGGGGCTCCTCCCGGATCTCCCAGCAATCCCGATTGGTTCCTGTCTCCCGTTATAATACCTTCGATATAAATAACCCCAATCTTTTCACCACGTTTAGCTTTGCCCGGTTGTTCCTGCGGTTTTGAAATCACGGCTGCCAGAAGGGAAACAAGAATGACCCCGGAAATGATCCCAATCACAAGTTTTTTATTCACAACGATACCCCCCACATATTTTTCTCCCGTTAGTTATTCCCTTTTATGACAGGTCTTATTGAACCGGCCGAGAACAGGTAATGTTCATAGAAGAAATTAACCGAAACCAAAAGTCGTACTTTCCTGTACGTCCAGGTCCCGGTAAGGTATTGATATACTATTTCTATCTTTTACTTTTAATTCTTGGACTGTTTCCGCAGGCTGTGGGCCATCCCCACAAAGTCTCTGAAAAGCGGATGGGGCCGATTAGGACGGGATTTAAACTCAGGATGGAACTGAGTTCCTACAAACCACGGATGGTCAGGAAGTTCAATTATTTCGACCAGTCTATCATTAGGCGATGTTCCGCTGAGAATCATTCCTTTTGCCTTCATCTGATCCCGGTATTCATTATTAAATTCAAAACGGTGACGGTGCCGCTCATAAACCAGGTCTTCCTGATATGCGGCATATGACAGCGTACCTTCCGTCAGCTTGCAAGGGTATAATCCCAGCCTCATGGTCCCGCCCTTTTCTTCGATATCCTTCTGCTCCGGCAATAAGTCTATGACGGGATAAGGGGTATAAGGATCAAACTCTGAACTGTTGGCCTTCTTCATCCCGATATGCCGGGCAAATTCGATTACAGCGCACTGCATCCCAAGGCAGATGCCCAGGAATGGTACTTTATTTTCCCGGGCATAAGTGATGGCTTTTATTTTCCCTTCAATACCCCGGTCCCCAAAACCGCCGGGGACCAGGATTCCATCCACATCCTGCAGTTGTTGTTTTACTATATCGTCGCCCTGCTCCAACTCAACGGAATTTACCCATTTAATGTCGAGGGCCGAATCATGGTACAGCCCAGCGTGCCTCAGGGCTTCTGCCACACTCATGTATGCGTCCTGGAGCTCAACGTATTTACCGACAATAGCAATTGTGGTACTGTATTTGGGGTTCTTAATCTTGTCCACGATCCGGACCCACTCTGACATGTCGGCCTCCCGGCACGTTAGTCCCAGGCGCTCTATGACGATATCATCAAGTCCCTCTTCTTTCATCAAGAGAGGAACCTCGTATATCGTGGAGGCATCTACAGCCTGAATTACCGCGTCCTTATCAATATCACAGAACAGCGCAATTTTCTCTTCCATTTCCCTTGACAGGGGTCTCTCGGTTCGGCATACTATGACATCCGGCTGAATACCGATGCTGCGAAGTTCTTTTACACTGTGCTGCGTTGGTTTGGTCTTGAGTTCTCCGGACGCTCTCAGGTAAGGAACCAGGGTGACATGGATATACATGACATTTTCACGCCCGATGTCGCTCTTTAACTGCCGGATAGCTTCCAGGAACGGAAGTGATTCAATGTCACCAACGGTTCCGCCAATTTCGGTTATTACCACATCGGGTTTACTTTCTTTTTCCACCCTCAAAACACGGTCCTTGATTTCATTGGTAACATGGGGTATCACCTGCACGGTTCCCCCGAGGAAATCTCCTTTACGCTCTTTGGAGATAATTGACCAGTATATTTTACCGGTGGTTACATTGCTGTATTTACTCAGGTTGGTATCGATAAACCGTTCGTAATGTCCCAGGTCAAGGTCGGTTTCCGCCCCGTCGTCTGTTACGAATACCTCCCCGTGCTGGTAAGGGCTCATGGTTCCGGGGTCCACATTTATATAGGGGTCAAACTTCTGAATGGCAACTTTAAGTCCCCGGCTTTTGAGAAGACACCCTAATGAAGCTGCCGTAATCCCTTTTCCGAGCGACGAAACTACTCCTCCAGTCACGAAAATGTACTTAGCCATGATGTTCCCCCTATCCAAGATCACGTTGAACCGATCAAATGAAGACTGAACTACCTAACACATTCTATCTCCTTGCCGGGAGACTGTCAAGGGAATAACTTAAATTAAAATTGCGTGGGAAAAACCACGCATTTTAATTATCCCATTCTTCCTCGGGCTGGTTTAGATAAGATCCCCTGTCAGGCATCCATTCTTTTAATCCCCAAACCCCTTTCCCGATATGAACAAACCTGCCGTCAAGGTTTAATTCGGTATGAATGCCGGCCATAATATGGTCCTTGTCTTTTCCGGTCAACTGCTTGATAGACATAACCTGTTCAAACAAATCCCTAAAGTACAGCGGAGCGCCGGCAGCTTTAAGAATGGCATGAGCCAGGTCGGCTTCCGACATATGCCGGTTGTACTCTCCCCCCGCCGGGTTAGCCATTGACATCACCTTCCAGTTGACTTTGTCAGAAATTCATCGAATAAAAATAGCGCGATGTAATATCTGTTTTATTCGACCCGGTGGGAGTATTTTCCTGCCTTTTATTAAAAATTTTGTCCAAAATTGTTGGAAAGGCCTCACATAGATTCCGGGGCGGTCAGGCCCATCAGGTGTAAAGCCCTGCGCACCACCGTCTGGACGCATTTCACCAGGACAAGACGGGCGTTCTGCAGCTCCAGGCGGTCGGATATTACCCGGTGGCTGTTGTAGAAGACGTGGAACAAGCCTGCCAGTTCGTGAGCATACCTGGCAATCCGGTGAGGCTCCAGGTTAACCGCGGCTTCGGCAACCTCGTGCGGAAAGTCGACCATTTTTCTGATGAGTTCCAGTTCGGCAGGCTCTTTCAGGAGTTTTAAATTACACTCACCGGCCGCCGGAACGGTTCCCCCCTTCTCCTGCAACTGGCGGAAGATACTGCAGATCCTGGCGTGGGCATACTGGATGTAATAAACGGGGTTTTCCGCAGACTGGGACTTGGCCAGGTCCATATCAAAGTCAAGGTGGCTGTCAGCGCTGCGCATCACAAAGAAATACCTGGCGGCATCCCTGCCGACTTCCGCCATTAGGTCTTCCAGGGTGACGAATTCGCCTGAACGCTTCGACATACGGATTATTTCCCCGCCCTTGAACAGGCGGACCAGCTGCATTATTACAATATCAAGGCAGTCTGGATCATAGCCCAGGGCCTTCATGGCCCCTTTGAGACGCTTGACATGACCGTGATGGTCAGCTCCCCAAATGTTGATGACCCAGGCAAATCCGCGGTCAAATTTGTTTTTATGATAGGCAATATCTGCCGCAAAATAGGTTGGAACACCGTTGCTGCGGACTACCACTTCGTCTTTTTCATCCCCGAATTCAGTTGTTTTAAACCATAATGCCCCTTCGTTTTCGTAAATATATCCCCTGGATTGCAGATCGTCCAGCACGGCGTCCAGGGCGCCGGAATCGTGCAGCGACTGCTCGCTGAACCATACGTCGTATTCTACGCCGAATTCCTTTAGAGTATTTTTAATCGCCTGCAGTTTTTCTTCCAGTGCGTATTGAATCATAATCTCCCTGCGCAGCGACGGTTCCATAACGAGGTACTTGTCCCCGTCCCTTTCTATGAGCCTTTTAACCGTGTCAATGATATCCTGTCCATGATAACCATCCTCGGGAAAGACCACATCCCGCCCATGCTGCTGGAGATACCTGGCTTCCATGGATTTTCCAAGGTTTTCAATTTGATTTCCGGCGTCATTTATGTAAAATTCCCTAGTTACCGCAAAACCTGCCGCCTGCAAGAGATTAGCCATAGTATCTCCCAGTGCGGCGCCTCTGGCATTTCCCATATGAAGCAAACCCGTGGGATTGGCGCTCACAAACTCTACCTGGACCTTTTTGCCCTGCCCGGCATCGCTGTTCCCGTAGCGGTCACCCTGGTCCTCTATCCGGGGGAGAACCTCGTATACCCAGTCACTGTTCAAGTAAAAATTAATAAACCCGGGTCCGGCAATCTCTATCCTGTCCACCCAGGCGCCTTGAGGTTCAATGTAAGAGTTTATCATTTCCGCGACCTGTCTGGGCTGCATTTTGGCCTGCCGCGCCAACAGCATCGCTATGTTGGTGGCAAAATCCCCGTGTTCTTTTTCCCTGGGCACTTCAAGAATATATTCGGGAAGGGCCTCATAATCCAGCTTTCCTTCCGCTCTGGCTTTTTCAGCAGCCTGCCGGATAGCAAGTATAATCTGGTTTTTCACCGATTCCAAAACAGACTTCATGCTACGCCTCCCTCACGGTAAGTGACAGCTTATTATCACTTATCTTATTATTTTCAACTTCTAATTCATATTCAAGGTTAATACTGCCGCCCATATCCGTCAAGTTAACCTCTACTTTAGAAGGTATAACCGCTATAAACATAACCCCGTAAGGAGTAATATAGTTTCCCTGGTGACGGCGGCCTTCTTCGAAAATCTGTCGTTGTTGAGAACACCCCATCCTGTTTAAAGTTACCCTTTCGGGCTCTGCCTTCAAAGAAGTGGTTGTCCCCGGCATGCCTGTAACTTCAGACTCGTTATAGATAATAAAGTAGGCCCCTTTTTTGAAATAGTAGCTGCCGGTGGTAATAAGTTCCTGTACATCAACTTCACCATATTCATTTACTTGAGTACCTGTTACGGATATAACGACGTCTTTACCCATGACCCACAGCCTTTCCCCGGTCTATTTAAATATTATACCAGAAAAAGACCCGAACTACACTAAAATTGTTTCACGGCGGTTTACTTGGAGCCGCTCGCCACTGAGTTTCCTTTTATGACCGTTGACCACCGAAAAGCGGCTGTTAACCCCAAATCAAGTGCGGCATTCCGAAACTTCATATACAATAATAGCAAAAGAGTCCAGAGGCCCAGAGTCCAGAGACCGGCACATAGTGCCGGTTTTAAACTTTGGGTCTCTTTTTCTTTTTACAAATTCTATAAAGTCAAGTCCGGAGGCATTTTGCCCGGAGGCTGTTACACAATGTAACAGCCTTTTTCGTGTCATGACGGGCCCTCAAACAATTCATAAGGGGGGATTACCGATGGGCTAATTTTAGATGGTCGGTTTGGTCTCATGGATAAAAATTATTGGAGGTGTTTACAATGAGTAAACCAAGTAACTTAAGAGGCTGGATTGTTACCTTTTCGGGTACGGCAATCAACCTCTGTCTTGGAGTCTTATACGCATGGAGTGTTATTGGCAAAGCCCTTACAAAAGAATGGGGCTGGTCGGCGGCCAAGGCCAATATACCTTATTCCATTGCCTGTGGAGTATTTGCCATTACGATGGTATTAGGCGGCAGGCTGCAGGATAAAATAGGCCCCCGGATAGTGGCAACCCTCGGCGGTGTGTTTATCGGCGCCGGAATGATTCTCTCCGGTATAGCAACTCCGGAAAGTATTTTCCCAATGATAATCGGTTTTGGAATCCTGGCCGGTACCGGCATGGGATTTGGATACGCTTCGGCAACCCCACCTGCGCAGAAATGGTTCCCCCCTTATAAGAAAGGTTTGATTACAGGTCTGGTGGTCGCCGGTTACGGCTGCGCCTCAGTTTACCTGGCCCCGCTTACCACAAACCTGCTGGGCAATTTCGGGATTAACAAGACTTACATGATTCTTGGTGTATTTTTCCTGATCGCCATTAGCATGTTTTCCCAAAACCTGAAAAACCCACCAGTCGGTTTTATCCCTCCCGGTATGCCCCCGGAGGGCAGCGCCAATCATAAACCCGCTGGACACCAGTACGATTGGCATGAAATGGTAAAAACCCCGCAGTTCTATCTTCTCTGGTTGATGTTCTGCTTCGGTTCATTCGCAGGTCTGATGGTTATCGGAAGTTTGGCCAAAATGGCCGCTATACAGAACCCTGCCACTCAACTGGCTCCTATCTTTGTCGCCATACTTGCGGCCGGAAACGCAGGTGGCCGGATTGCGGCAGGTTTCCTCTCCGATAAACTTGGCCGTACCCGGACCATACTTCTGGTAGCTTTAGGTCAAGCGGCCGTCCTGTTCCTATTCAAGCACTTTACCAATGATCTGCTGCTGGCCCTCGGTTCTGCTTCTGTCGGAGCCTTCTACGGCGCTAACCTTGCCCTGTTCCCGTCAACAACCGCCGACTACTACGGCACCAAAAACCTGGGAGTAAACTATGGTCTTGTATTCACCTCCTGGGGTGTAGGCGGCATTTTCGGCGGGATGGTGGCCGGCAAAATCTTCGACCTGACTCAAAGTTATCATGCATCCTTCATGGTCGCAGTTGTCCTCTGCTTACTGCAGGCAGCTCTTACCTTTATCACTAAAGCGCCCAAGAGTCTGGTGATTTCCAAAAAGATCCCGGTTGCGGTCAACCCGCTGACCAAGGATTAATTTAATACCGTTCCGCCCCAGAATAGAACCGAGGGGCGGTTTTTCCTTGGAACCGGTTAACCCCACGATCTAGCCGTTCATGCCACACTTTCGGCCGTTCACCCCCAAAAAACGACCGTTCAACAAAAAATAAGTGCTTTTTGTCACTACAAGGATAATAATTAAATTGGATATTTGTCTGCCCATAATTAAGCATGCTGTTGGGGGTGAGTTTTCAGCAGTATAAGATTGTCTGAAAATCCTAGGTTTTTCTTGGGGGGAGAAACATGGATGAGAAAAGGGAAATATCTGAACATGCCTTGCTGTCATTAGAAAGGCAAACTGCCAGGTTGATTGAGATCCTAAAAGTTACTGTAATTGTCCTGTTCACCGTATTGCTGTCAGTCCCGGTCCTTGGAGCCTTCTTTGGCTTGGGCAAAGTCACCCATTACACCGGCGCCGCATGGAGCGGTGTGTGGCTTTACGGTTTACTGGCGGTTTATGCGGTAAACTATTGGTGGAGCATCATGGATTAATTATGAACAGGCGGGCTTTCAACACCGTTATCGCGATTACTCTTTCACTGATACTAGCAACCGGAAACCTGGCAGGCTTACATTACATTGACAAATCAATAGGTCCGGGAAACGTTCAGGTCATTCGCACAGCCCTGGACATTAATGCGCAAAAGTTTACCCAATGGTCCTTTGGGCTTATTCCCAATATAAAAACTGTTCCCGAGTCAGAGGCCGCGGAGCAAAGGATGCGTGTCTGGGCAAGGCCCGGCGATTATGCCGGGGCAGAGTTTTTGGGTATCACATTTGGCCTTTCGGCAATCATGTGGTTCACCTGGATCAATTTCCTGGGTTTCCCGGGGAACATGCTGCTGGTAAGACAGCGGCTGCTGGCTCTCCTGGCAGCAGCAATACTGACAATATCAGCCAACCTCATGTTTGCCAGGATGACTACCGAATTTTCTTCTTTCAACAATATCCTGAGCACAGCTTTTGGCTATTTTTCACTGGGGCTTAATGCAGGCGGGATTTGGTTTATACATCTGCTGGGGCGCTTGGGAATTGGTCAGCTTGAATCCAGGCCTTCGATACCGCCCAACCATACGAAAGACGAAAAACTTTCGGCGCTGCTGATGAGTCTTGTAATCGCATTTATTATAGGAAGCATTTTCCGGCGGGTTAACCTGACCCTGCCGAATCTTCCGTTCGATTATGTAATATGGGCCATTACGACAATCGTGTTCTTCAATTATTATGGTTACCTCCCATCTAAGTGGATCAAGGGCGAGAGGCCCTTCGGAATAGTTATAAGCATCGGGGCAACCGTCATCACCGTGTTTGTCTGGGTGGGGGTCCAGTATTTCACCGGCGGGTCCATTGGCGCAGGCCTGTTTACTGACGCCGGTAGTCCGGGCTTGTCCCTGATGCTCTCGTTCTGGCTGCTCTTCTGGCTCATCGTAACCAACTTTATGGGCAAAACCAGCCCTCTCCGCACCCGTGCCAGGTAAAGACTGGGGCCTGGGGCGGCAACAATCCGATGAGAGATAGTTTGAGAGGCAGGTATATTCCTGTGACTGAAGGACGGGCAGGTATGTT
>DDKP01000166.1:11934-13381 GCA_002339745.1 Firmicutes bacterium UBA2595
TATCGTCCACCGGCCCACGATCCACTTAGCGGGAGTGGTTGCCGGCGGAGATTGTGGCCGCTCGCAGGAATATACCTGCCCGTCAAATATTATGACCGAATTAAGAAGATAGCCTATTTATGGGAAGCTTTTCATACTTCCGCATTCCAGCCTTCTTCGAAGGCTTTTTTGTTCAGTTCCAGGAACTTGGCTGGCACCCGTTCTTCCAGAGCTTTCAGGCATTTTTCCTTGGCAAAACCCATCTTCCTCGCCAACAGGCCCATCAACACAACATTGGCGGCCTTGTCATTACCGCACTTCCTGGCTAAACCCAAAGCATCAATGGCCACCGTGTCAGGAACTTTTTTATGAATCCTGTCTATAATACCCTCCGGATATTTCATCAACCCCATGATAACAGGAACCGGCTCGATGACCTGGTCGTTGATAATCATGGTTCCGCCGTGTTTAAGGAAGTGCATCCAGCGGAGCGCTTCCAACCGTTCAAAGGACAGGATTATGTCAGCTTGACCTTCCGCGACCAGGGGAGAATATACCTTTTTGCCAATCCTGACCTGGGTAACGACACTGCCGCCGCGCTGGGCCATCCCGTGAATCTCGGAAACCTTTACGTCATATCCTTCCTCCAGGGCCAACTGGGACAGAATTCTGCTGGCCAGGATAGTTCCCTGGCCCCCTACCCCTACTATTAGAATATTTGTGACCTTGCCGTTATCCAATAAATTCACCCTCTTTCTTCAGGGCCCCGGTCGGGCAAAGCTGACAACATAAACCACAGCCCGCGCACAGGGTATTATTTACCACAACAGTCTCCGGGCCGGCCGTGAGAGCGGGGCAGCCCAGCTTCATACATTTCTTGCAGTTAATACAGGTTTCTTTGTCAATAATGTATGGAAGGGCTCTTTCTTTCACCAACAGGGCGCAAGGTTTCTTCACAATAATTACCGACGGTTCCCTGGCTTCCGCCTCTTCCTTGATAATGTTTTTAAGATTGTCAAGGTCAAAGGGGTCGGCAACTACTACCCTATTGATTCCCAACGCCTTTGCCAGGGCAGCCAGGTCAACAGGGTGGGTAGGCTCCTTACTCAAGGTCCGCCCGGAAGCAGGATGGTCCTGGTGTCCCGTCATGGCTGTCGTACTGTTGTCGAGAATTATTGTGGTCGTAAAACCCTTGTTATATACGATGTCTAGCAGTCCGGTGATACCTGAATGCAGGAAGGTTGAATCCCCGATAACCGCCACTACTTTCCCGTGCATCTCAGGGTGGGCCTTCTCCATTCCGAATGCCGAACCTACACTGGCCCCCATACAGATACAGGTATCCATTGCTTCCAGCGGGGGAAGCGCTCCCAGCGTATAACAGCCTATATCTCCCATAACCACCATTTTTAACTGGTTCAGAATGTAAAACACTCCCCTGTGCGGGCACCCCGGGCACATCACCGGC
>DDKP01000166.1:13799-16990 GCA_002339745.1 Firmicutes bacterium UBA2595
GCGGTTTCAGAAATTAGCTTTTCAGCAATCACCTTCGGTGATAATTCGCCTACCCTCGGAAAAATCTTTTTTCCGGTTAGTTCTATGCCCATCAGGCGGATCTGTTCTTCCAGGAACGGCTCCAGCTCTTCTACGACATAAAGTTCATCGACCTGAGAAGCAAATTCCTGGATAAGCCCCTCGGGCAAAGGAAATGTAATACCTAATTTCAGGATCGAAGCCGCGGGGACAACCTCCTTGACATATTCGTAAGTTATACCGCTGGTAATTACCCCAATCCGCGGGTCTCCCCGTTCAATCCTGTTAAGGGAAGAAGTCTCCACATACTGCAGCAGCTTCTTCCGCCTTTCCTCTACAACAACGTGACGCCCCCTGGCATAGGCGGGAACCATAACATATTTCTGCATGTTTTTTACGTATGGTTTAGTCTCCACTTCCCTGCGCTCACCGAGATCGACGATGCTCAGCGAATGAGCAACCCTGGTGGTGGTCCGCAGCATCACAGGGGTGTCAAACTGCTCGCTGAGCTTAAGCCCCAGGCCAACCATGTCCTTGCACTCCTGGCTGTTGCTGGGCTCCAGGACAGGAACCTTGGCAAACCTGGCGTAATTCCGGTTGTCTTGTTCATTCTGGGAACTGTGCATACCGGGGTCATCGGCGCTGACCAGTAAAAGTCCCCCGTTAATACCAGTATAAGCCAGGGTGAACAGCGGGTCGGCCGCCACATTGACACCAACATGTTTCATGGTAACAAGAACCCTGGCGCCGCCTATAGCAGCCCCCAATCCGAATTCCAGCGCTACTTTCTCATTAGGTGACCACTGGGCATAAACACCCGGGTACCGAACCAGGTTTTCCAGTATCTCGGTACTGGGAGTCCCTGGGTAAGCCGCCGCCACGGTAACTCCCGATTCGTAAGCTCCCCTTGCAATCGCCTCATTTCCTGTAAAAAGTTGTTTCATGCATCATACCTCCGCTAAAGCATGTTTTCATTTAGGTATCTCAATCCTTGGGACGCAAGTCCACTATTCTTTTGGCCTTTCCCGTAGTTCTCTCGATAGACCTGGGCTCCAGCAGCTTGACTTTTGCACTGATGGAGAGAGTCCTGTTCAGCTTCTGCCTCACACTGTCCTCAAGTTCTTCCAGTTCCTTGAACTTACCGGTGAACTTATCTCCGGAAAGTTCGACCTGTACCTCCAGTTCGTCCAGATAACCTTTTCTGGTTACAATCAGCTGGTAATGGGGGGCTACTCCTTCGGTCTCTATGAGCACATTTTCAATCTGAGAGGGGTACACATTCACGCCCCTGATAATCAGCATGTCGTCAGCCCTGCCGGTGACTTTTTTCATCCTTATCGTCGTCCGCCCGCAGGGGCAGGGTTCATCAACCAGCATTGAAATATCTCTGGTGCGGTACCTGACAATCGGGAAAGCCTCTTTGGTCAGAGAGGTGAAAACCAGCTCTCCTTCTTTTCCATATCCCAGCGGTTCCCCTGTCTCGGGGTCAATTATTTCAGGGTAAAAATGATCTTCATTAATATGCAGGCCTTCCCCCTGCAAGCACTCACCGGCCACCCCCGGCCCTATAACTTCACTGAGGCCGTAGTTATCGGTGGCTTTCATTTGCCAGCGGCGTTCAATCTCTTTTCTCATGTTTTCGGTCCATGGTTCTGCCCCGAACAGGCCAACCCTGAGCTTCAGCTGGGAGGTATCAACCCCCATGTCTTCGGCCACTTCAGCCATATATAAAGCGTATGAAGGAGTAGAAACCACAACGGTTGTACCGAAATCCTGCATCAGGGCAATTTGTCTTTCAGTATTTCCGGTAGAGGCAGGAACAATAGCGGCCCCTACCTTTTCCAGGCCGTAATGAAGGCCGAAACCTCCGGTAAACAGCCCGTAACCAAAACAGATTTGAGCCACGTCTTCATCTGTTACCCCGGCCATACTGACTATACGGGCTACCAGATTTGACCATGTGCGAATATCTCTTTTCGTATATCCTACCACTTTCTGCTTACCTGTGGTGCCGGATGAAGCATGAATCCGCACAATTTGTTTCATAGGAACCGCAAACATTCCGTACGGGTAATTTTCCATCAGGGCTTCCTTTCCGGTAAAGGGCAGCTTGGTAATATCTTCCAATCGTTTGATGTCCTGCGGCTTCACTCCGTGTTCATCAAAATGCTTTTTATAATAAGGCACCTGTTCATATACATTGTGCACCACCGACTGCAAACGGTCCAGCTGGATCGCCCGCATATCCTCCCTGCTCATGCATTCATAATGAGGTTCCCAAATCACAAAACCACCTCCCAGCAATGTCGAATCAGGTCTCAAAAAAACTAATGGCCACCCGGCGGGCCATTTCTTTGTTTTGCCAATCTTTAAATATTCTACATTGCTCAGCCTTTTCCCTGCTAAAAACATGCATAAATCTGTCTGATAACCCTGACTTCTTCGGGCTTTAGCCACATGCCTCCTCCCGGCAGCCCGAATATTGCTTGACAAATTTCTCCATCCGCTCAATCGCTTCCGTAATATTTTCAACCGAGGCTGCGTAAGAACACCTGATGTGACCCTCACCGTTAGCCCCAAAGACGTTTCCGGGCACTACAGCTACCCTTGCTTCCATCAACAGCCTTTCGGCAAATTCATCTGATGATAACCCTGTATTTTTAATTGAAGGAAAAGCATAAAAGGCCCCTTTGGGTTCGAAACAGGAAAGGCCTATTTCACAGAACCCCCTGAGAATTAGCCTCCTGCGCCGGTCATATTCGGCAACCATCTTCAGCATTTCCTCGGTACCGTTCTGCAGCGCTTCCAGGGCAGCCATTTGTGCGGTCACCGGGGCGCAGAGCATGGTATACTGGTGTATCTTTACCATCTGGGCGATAACTTCCGGATGCCCGCAGGCATATCCAAGGCGCCATCCGGTCATGGCGTAAGCCTTGGAAAATCCGTTTAACAGGATGGTCCGGTTTTTCATGGCCGGCAGTGCGGCAAAACATGTGTGCTTCCCTTCGTATGTAAGTTTGTCATATATCTCATCGGAAATAACTATCAGATCATGCTTCTTGACAACTTTGGCGATCTCCATTAACTCCTGCTGGGAAATTATTGCTCCTGTAGGATTGTTTGGGTAGCTGAGGATAAGGGCCTTTGTCCTGGGAGTTATCTTCTCCTCAATT
>DDKP01000001.1:0-5680 GCA_002339745.1 Firmicutes bacterium UBA2595
CATGATATTATGCTTGTTCAGGGAATGACCGTCATTGGAGACGGGTACATTGCAGACGATGCCGGGCACCAGGGCGCCTGTGCCCAAAAGCCCTCGGCCGATGACAGCAACGGCCTCATCAGAGCCGGTATTATGGGCCGACGCGTGGCTGAACTGGCCGGCGCCACAGTGGAATTACGGAGAAGATACAGGGAATAACGTTAACTATTGGGTTTTTGGAGTGGAAGCTACATGAATATCAGGGAGAGAACCGAAAAACTTGAAAAAGAGCAGTTATCACCCTTTGCCAGCCTGAGTTCGATGAGTAAGGGGAGAGCTGTTCCTGAGGAACCCTGCCCTGTCAGGACAACTTTTCAGAGGGACCGGGACAGGATTATTCACTCCAAGAGTTTTCGCAGGCTAAAGCAAAAGACCCAGGTTTTCATTTCACCAACGGGGGACCACTACCGGACAAGGCTGACCCATACATTGGAAGTGGCCCAGATTGCCCGGACAATAGCTAAAGCGCTGAGACTTAACGAGGACCTAACCGAGGCTATTGCGCTTGGCCATGACCTGGGCCACACCCCCTTCGGGCATGCCGGGGAGGAGGCATTGAACGAAATCCTTCAAGATTACGGGATGACCTTCAGGCATAATGAACAAAGCCTGAGGGTAGTGGATGTGCTGGAATCAATGAATCTTGCCTGGGAGGTAAGAGACGGCATCCTCAACCACACGGGACCCCAGGACCCTTCAACTCTGGAGGGACGTATTGTCAAGATAGCAGACAGGATAGCCTATATTAACCACGACATAGACGATGCTGTTAGAGGTGGCATCCTCAAGCCGGAGAACCTGCCCAGGGACTGTATCGAAATCCTGGGGGACAAGCATAACCTCAGGATTAACACGATGGTGACGGATATGATAAGGTCCAGTTGGGAGATCCCCGAAATAAAAATGAGTCCTGAAGTTTGGGCGGCGATGGATAAGCTTAGAGACTTCCTCTTTGAGAATGTTTACATAGGTTCTGATGCCAAGACCGAAGAGCATAAAGCGAAAAATGTACTGCAGGGCCTTTTCAGGTACTATATGGAACATCCCGGGCAGCTTCCGGAATACCTGACGAATAGGGAACCCGGCGTATCGCTGGTAAGAGCGGCCTGTGATTACGTGGCGGGAATGACTGACCGGTATGCTCTTGAGGTATATACCGAGCAATTTCTGCCTAAACCTTGGCTGGATTAACAGTATAATCTCCTAATATCTGGATATACTAGTATATGTTTTTGAATAATGTCACGGCTTCTATGTCCTGTTGGAAAAGCATTAATTTTTATTTTTAGGTGTATTTTCCTGAATATTAAAAATTTTGTCGTTTACGAGGAAGGATAATTCTGTGTGACATCGAATAGTAGTAGAACAACTTTTAAAATACTGGTAGATGCTGATTCCTGCCCGGTAAAAGACTCGATTTATAAAGTGGCTCAAGACTTAGACATTCCGGTTCTGCTGGTGGCCAGCACCTCACACCGGATTTATGATGAAAGTGACAAGGTGCGGACCATTACGGTAGATAATGTGCCCCAGGCGGCTGATATAGCTTTGGCGAATAATGTGGCTGCCGGCGATATATTGGTCACCGGCGACTACGGGTTGGCTGCTGTGGCCCTGTCAAAACAGGCCACACCTCTGTCTCCCAGGGGATTTATTTTTACTGATAGAAACATCGAAAGTCTCCTGCTGCAAAAGCATATTGAGGCCAAAATCCGTATGGCCGGCGGCAGAACGAATGGCCCCAGGGCATTTACCGTTGCGGACACCCACAGGTTTGAAAAGACATTAAGGAAACTGGTCAGCCTCCGGCTTCAGGGCTGAAACCAAAAGCCCGGAAAAACCGTCTAACCCTCCGGAAGGATAAACATGAAATTTATCGAACAACTATATAGATTCCGGAACAAAGGGTGATATATTTGAGCGGGTTTATTCCGGAGGAAATAATCGATGAAATTCGTGCCGGCAGTGACATAGTCAATGTTATTTCTGACTATGTCCGATTAAAAAAGCAGGGCAGGAACTTTATGGGACTCTGCCCTTTTCATCACGAAAAAACGCCGTCTTTTATTGTAAGCCCGGATAAGCAGATTTATCGCTGTTTCGGTTGTGGCGAAGGAGGAAACGTTTTTTCATTCTTAATGAAAATTGATGGCCTCAGTTTTCCCGAAGCCGTTAAGGCTCTCGCCCGGCGAGCCGGCATTACCATTCCCGAGGTGGATGACCCGGAGCGGAGCGCCAGATCGCGAGAAAGGGAAAGGGCTTATGAAGTTAACGAACTGGCCAAGAACTTTTATCAATACGTTCTGAAAAACCATCAGGCTGCCGCGGAGGCTAGGAGATACCTTGAGCAAAGGGGTATTACCGCGGAAACCATTGAAGAGTTTCAAATCGGATTTGCCCCGGCTTCCTGGGACAGCCTGATCCAGTTCATGCAGAAAAAGGACAACCCGCCGGCTGAACTGGAACAGCTGGGTCTGGCGCTAGCCAGGACTAAAGGCGGGCCAGGATACTACGACAGGTTCCGCAACAGGATAATGTTCCCCATATGGAATCCCCAGGGAAAGGTAGTTGGATTTGGGGGCAGGGTTTTGGACAACAGCCTTCCCAAATATTTGAATTCGCCTGAAACGATCCTGTTCAACAAGAGCCATTTGTTATACGGACTCAACAAGGCGGCGGAGAAAATCAGGCAACTGGACCAGGTAATCATTGTGGAAGGGTATCTTGATGTTATAACCTGCCATCAGGTTGGTATTAAAAACGTTGTAGCCTCCCTGGGAACAGCGTTTACAAAAGAACAGGGTAAACTCCTGCTCCGTTACACCCAACAGGTTGTTATCGCCTATGATACGGATGCTGCGGGTGTCAGTGCCACCATAAAAGGGTGGCAGGTGCTTGACGATATGGGGTTCCGGGTAAAAATAGTAAGTATTCCCGGTGGAAAAGATCCTGATGAGTTTATCCGAAACCAGGGGCCTGAAAGGTTTCTGGAACTGGTTAAGAACAAGGCCCTGTCTCTATGTGATTATAAAACAGACAGGGCAATGGAAAAATTTGATATTTACTCTTTAGAAGGAAAATTTAAGATTGCCAGCGAAGTAATACCTAGTATAAGAAATATGTCTAACGAAATCGAGAAAGATGAAGCCATCATGAAGCTGGCCAAAAGACTCCATCTGAGTCCCGAGGCGATAAAGACAGAGGTTGATAAATACGCCCGGAAAACGCGAAATTACTGGGGAAAGCTGGATAAAAATCCTGGTTTAAGGAATAATAACAGTAATTCTGTTCAAAATCCGAAAATACCAAAAGAGGAAAAAGATGCAAGGTCCAAAGCCGAGGAATCGCTTCTAATTTTGATGCTGGAAGACAAAGACCTGTTTATCAGGGTTAACGAAGAAATTGGTGTTCATTTTAGCTCCAGGCAGGAATATCTTAATATTATAAAATTGATGAATGAAATGTTGGAAAAAGGATTGGACTGTCACCCGGCGGCGTTGTTTGACCGGATACAGGATAAAGCCACTCTCGATCTCCTGAACTCGCTGATGGTTAAAGAAATTCCTCAGGAAAATAAACCAAAAGTCATACAGGACTGTATCAAAACCATCAAAGAGGATGAACAGAGGAAAAAACGCGAGGAATTGCTCAGAAGAATGGAAGAAGCTGACAGGAGCCAGGACCACGAACTGAGGAAACAGCTGCTTATAGAATATTCAAAGCTGATATGATATACCCGCAAAACTTTTAGAAAGGGGGGAAGTACATGTCAAAGGATGTCACCCAAATAGAAGGTGTTCAGGAACTGATTGAGAAGGGCAAGAAGCGCGGGATTCTGACTTACACCGAAATTATGAACAGCCTGCAGGGCGTTGATTTGACAGCAGACCAAATTGATGATATTTACGAAAAACTTGCCAATATAGGAATAGAGGTTGTTCCGGAAATTCCTGACCTGGAACCCCTCGATAACGAAGTCATCCAGGTCCAGGAAGAAGAGGATGAAATTGACCTCACTGTTCCTGAGGGCATAGGTATAGACGATCCTGTACGCATGTACCTTAAGGAAATTGGCAGGGTTCCCCTCTTGACTGCTGAGGAAGAGGTAGAACTGGCTAAAATGATGGAAACAGGTGATGAGGAGGCCAAGCGCCGCTTGGCCGAGGCCAACCTGAGACTGGTGGTCAGCATTGCCAAGCGTTACGTAGGCCGGGGACTTCTTTTTCTGGATTTAATTCAGGAAGGCAACCTTGGTTTAATCAAAGCTGTTGAAAAATTTGATTACAGGAAGGGTTACAAGTTCAGCACCTATGCTACCTGGTGGATCAGGCAGGCAATTACCAGGGCTATAGCTGACCAGGCCCGGACAATTCGCATCCCGGTGCATATGGTTGAGACCATTAACAAATTGATCAGGATTTCCCGGCAACTTCTCCAGGAGTTTGGCAG
Organism: Firmicutes bacterium UBA2595; assembly: GCA_002339745.1. Lineage (GTDB taxonomy): Bacteria > Bacillota > Thermincolia > Thermincolales > UBA2595 > UBA2595. The sequence continues at coordinate 4,489 of DDKP01000001.1, forward strand.
GGAGCCCAGCCCGGAGGAAATTGCTCACGAAATGGATATACCCGTTGAGAGGGTCCGGGAGATTATGAAGATAGCACAGGAACCGGTTTCCCTGGAAACACCAATAGGGGAGGAAGAGGACTCCCATCTGGGTGATTTTATAGAGGACCAGGATGCTCCCGCCCCGGCGGAGGCTGCTTCCTTTATCCTGCTGAGGGAACAGCTGGAAGAGGTTTTGGAAACCCTCACCCCTAGGGAAGAAAAGGTGTTAAGACTGAGATTTGGCCTTGATGACGGCAGGTCCAGGACCCTCGAGGAAGTTGGCCAGGAGTTTGGGGTAACCCGTGAGCGGATCAGGCAGATTGAGGCTAAAGCTCTCCGCAAACTGCGGCATCCCAGCAGAAGCAAAAAGCTCAAGGACTTCCTGGATTAGTTGAGCATAAAACAGGTAAAACGGGTAAAACGGAGATAATTAGCTGCCAAATCGTTTAAACTATATACAAGCTTCTTGACCGCCAACTTAACTTATCGTATAATTGAATCTGTCACTTGAGGCGTTCCTCGGTAGCTCAATGGTGGAGCACCCGGCTGTTAACCGGTAGGTTGCAGGTTCGAGTCCTGCCCGGGGAGCCAAATATATTAATATTAATCAGCAGGTAAGCCTGCTGATAATATAGAGTTGGGCCTATAGCTCAGCGGTAGAGCGGCCGGCTCATAACCGGTTGGTCCCAGGTTCGATCCCTGGTGGGCCCACCAATTTAGATGTCAGTCGTCAGAATTCAGAGGTCAGACCTTGTAGAATCAGATTTCTGATTTCCGACTTCCGATTACCGAATATGGCCCCTTGGTCAAGCGGTTTAAGACACCGCCCTTTCACGGCGGTAACACGGGTTCGAATCCCGTAGGGGTCACCATCTAAAACGGGCGATTAGCTCAGCTGGGAGAGCACCTGCCTTACAAGCAGGGGGTCGGCAGTTCGATCCTGTCATCGCCCACCATAGTAAAAACAGAGTCACTGTGGTAGATACAGTGGCTTTTTAGTATCCGACCCCCTGCTTGTAAGTGGCCCAATTTTGGGGTCGGCAGTGAGGGGGTTCCCCATTTTGTCGGAACGGCGGGGCTCCGAAGGAGCCAGGGGTTCCGGTAACAAAATGGGGACAGGCCGAGGGTGCGGAGCACCCTAAGGCATGACGATCCTGTCATCGCCCACCAT
>DDKP01000001.1:6064-6985 GCA_002339745.1 Firmicutes bacterium UBA2595
GACCCCCTGCTTGTAAGTGGCCCTCGGTAAAATTTTTCGTCTGTTTCCTTATCCAGGTTTGTGATATGATATTATTGTTGGTTTAAAAACAGTTAAAATGATGGGAGGGCTAAGATTGAATACAATTAACATGAAACCGGATCTTCCGAAGGTGGGTTTACCGAAAACGGCAATAAAAATTGCCTTGGCGGTAATTTTGGTGGTTGCCATACTGGGGCCTTTGCACCCTTGGGTGATTGTGCCGGCGGGGCATAGAGGTGTGGTGCTGCAGTTAGGCGCGGTCTCCGGTACCCTCGGCGAAGGATTTCACTTCCGGGTGCCGGTGATTCAAAAAGTGGTACCACTCAATGTTCAGGTCCAAAAATCCCAGACTGATGCGGCTGCTGCTTCTAAAGACCTCCAGACTATTTCCTCAAAGATTGCTCTAAACTATCACGTTGACCCGCAGGCCGTGGCCAGGGTATTTCAACAAATAGGCATGACTTATGAGACAAAAGTAATAGACCCTGCGGTCCAGGAGGCTGTTAAAGCAATCACAGCCAGGTATACCGCTGAAGAACTGATTACCAAGCGCCAGCAGGTAGCTCTGGAGATTCAGGAGCTATTGACTAACAGGCTGAAAAAATCTGATATTATTGTTGACGCATTCAGTATAGTTAATTTCGAGTTTTCCCAGGAGTTTAACAAGGCAATTGAGGCAAAGCAGACCGCCGAACAGCTGGCATTAAAGGCCCAGCGGGATTTACAGCGCATCAAGATAGAGGCTGAGCAGAAAATCACTCAGGCCAAAGCGGAAGCCGAAGCGCTGCGTATTCAAAAGGCGGAGGTCACGCCGGAGCTGGTGCGCTTGAGAGAAATCGAGGTGCAGAAACAGGCCGTGGAAAAATGGGACGGTAAAATGCCCCAGGTTACGGGGAGCGG
>DDKP01000001.1:6992-7139 GCA_002339745.1 Firmicutes bacterium UBA2595
CAGGAGCTATTGACTAACAGGCTAAAAAAATCTGATATTATTGTTGACGCATTCAGTATAGTTAATTTCGAGTTTTCCCAGGAGTTTAACAAGGCAATTGAGGCAAAGCAGACCGCCGAACAGATGGCATTAAAGGCCCAGCGGGAT
>DDKP01000005.1:0-11072 GCA_002339745.1 Firmicutes bacterium UBA2595
TTTAAAATCTGATTTAGATCCGCCGGATCTATTTTACAGGCTCACCCCGAACCCGGCGAAAAACTGGTTAGCCTGACCAAACGTTTCTCAATCAATGTTCCAGCCCTCTCTCTGCCACTAAAAATTCTAATTGTTATTTTACATATTAACACATAAAATGATATAATTGAAATGCATAATTATCATATCAGTTATAAACAACAGTCATATCTTTGGCAATACCCGCAACAAGGAGTCAGGGGCGGTGAAATAATGGAATTGTCTCAACTTAGAGCCTTTTATGAAATAGCCAGGTCAGGCAGCTTAACCAAAGGGGCGGAGAAGCTTTGCATAACACAGCCGGCCCTGTCCCGTCAGGTTGAGTCCCTGGAAAAGTCTGTAGGGGTAAGCCTCTTTAACCGGCATAGCCGGGGTGTTTATCTGACCGAAGCAGGCCGCAGGCTGTTTGAGTACGTCGAACAGATGCTGAGACTGGCAGATGAAGCAGAACGAACGCTGCAGGAAATTCAGGGACTGGAGACCGGTAAGTTAAGTATCGGTGCGTGTACGACAGTCGGCAACTATTTACTCCCTGCCCCTCTGGCCACCTTTCTTAAGCTGCACCCCAAAATAGAAGCTTCCCTTCATCTCGGCAAGAGCAACGATATAGTCGACGGAGTTATAAACAGGCAATTCGACCTGGCATTTATAGCAGGCGTTGCTGACTCGCCCGGACTTTGTATTGAGCCAATATATGAAGATGAGATTTTGTTTTTGGTTTACCCTGGCCATCCGTTATGCGAAAACGCAGGTTTTAACCCGGAGCAACTGGCAGGAGAAGTGTTTATCCTCAGGGAACAGGGTTCCGCAACCAGGCAAGCATTGGATTCAATACTTTCCAAAGTTCGGGTTAAACCCTCAAGGGTAGTTACACTGGGTGATACAGAAGCTGTTAAAAGGGCTGTAATGGCAGGACTGGGCGTTACTTTTCTGTCTAAACGTACAGTGGGCCTGGAGCTGCGGTCTGGACTGTTATGCGCGCCAGACATACCTGAACTGAAGATGACACGGCAGATGCTGTGTATTTACCCAAAAAACGTACACCTTTCACCTGCGGCCTTAGCATTTTTATCCCATCTGAAGAAAGAAGGATATTAATAGTATTCAGAAGGCTCGGTGAGTATTGTGCAAATGGCGCCGCAGGTACTTTCTTGAGGCCCTGTAGTGATCAGGGTTTGACTACAAAGCCTGGGATGCAGCCAAAGCAGCATACGTCAAAGGTGAAAGGGCCGATTTAAAAGAGATCTTTGTTGCTGACCTGCGGGTTGGTTGTGAAATGTGCCATGGTACTGGCGCTCAACATATAAAGGCTCCCAGTAAGACCAATATCATCAACCCAGCCAGACTCACAAAAACCGAGGACAGGCTGAACGTATGCGCACAGCGCCATACCCGTCCCAACAAGAGCAAAAAATCGTCCCTGGCTCAGGACCTCCGGGGCTTCAGAATTGGGGAGAAATATGAGGACTACGCCGATTATACCAGCCCTGCCTGGGGAGTTGGAAACAGGCAGGTTTCCATTGACGGAAAAGGCCGCCGTGACCACCAGCAGAACATAGATATAATGCTGACAGCTTATCTGAAACCATGGAGCATACATGGAAAAATGGCATGCTTCGACTGCCATGACGCTCACAATATCGGCAACAATCCTGCTACTCTGACTAAAGCAAATACTTCAATAACTGGGACAGCCTTTCTTGTTAGTTTTCATAAAATTAAACAAAAGAAAGAGAGCGCCCCCTAAGTTTTACTTATGGGACACTCCCCTTAAAACTACTGTTCTAGCATTTCCTTGACAATCTGGCTTACCAGCTTTCCGTCAGCCCTGCCTTTGGTCTTAGGCATCAGTTTACTCATTACCTTGCCCATATCCCTGGGCCCGGCCGGCTGGACTTCGTCAATTACATGCTGCACTAGGCTGCGGATTTCCTCTTCGGACAACTGTTGGGGAAGGTATGGCATGAGAATTTCTATCTCTTCCTGAAGCTCGTCGGCAATATCCTGCCGACCCGCCCTCACGTATTCTTCCATGGCGTCTTTTCTTTTTTTGACTTCCCTGGAGATAACCTCAATCACTTCTTCTTCGGAAAGTTCTTTCTTTTTATCTATCTCGGCGTTCTTGAGGGAGGAACGGACCATGCGAATAACCGAAAGTCTCTTCTTGCCGCTTTCTTTCTCCTTCATGGCGGCCTTCATATCCTCGGTCAGCCTATCCTGCAGGGACATTGGAATCCTCCTTACCAGTATCTTCTTTTCCTAGCTGCCTCAGATTTTTTCTTCCGCTTTACACTGGGTTTTTCATAATGCTCGCGCTTTCTTACTTCGGACAGAACTCCTGATTTTTGGCATGACCTTTTAAAACGCCTTAAGGCGCTGTCGAGGGTTTCATTTTTTCCGACTTTTACTTCCGCCATTCCTTTTCCCTCCCTCCACTACTGACAATAATGCAGTGGCCAAACAAAACGGTTTCTGTGAATGCTGCCGCTTTAAAAAGGCATAAAATTACACATTGTTAATTATACTATATTTTTTGGCAAAGTGTCAACTCTACTAAGCGAAGCTCCGCAGTTCCTCACCGCCTATCAGGTGATAATGCAGGTGGAAAATAACCTGCCCGCCTTCTTTATTGCAGTTGGTCACAATGCGGAAGCCTTTCTCCGCAATTCCTGCTTCCCTGGCCAGCTTGTTGGCTACCAAGTGAATATGCCCTGCCAGGTCCGCGTTGCCTTCATTGATATCGAGGACGTTGGTCATATGATCCCTGGGAATAATCAACAGGTGGACCGGCGCCAGGGGATTAATATCCTTGAAAGCAAGGACTCTGTCATCTTCATAAACTACCTGGCTGGGTATTTCTCTCCTTACTATTTTGCAGAAAATGCAGTCCTGCATTAGTAAATACACCTCCTCTTGATAATTTGAAACACCGGTCTAATCGTATATTCCTGAAAACGGTTTTAATTTGTATGGTATTCGCTAGAAATTAACAAAAATCCTTCCTGATATGAGGTGATTCCGCCTTATATCTTCATTTTTCCCAGTAAATTGGTTCCCTTCAGCTTGACAATTCTCACATCGGCAAACTGCCCCTTCAAGTCTTCGCTGCTTTTAACCAGGACCCTTATATAATTGTCAGTCAGCCCTTCCCACAGTTCCTCTTCCTCACCTGCCGGCTGCTCAAAGAGGACCTCCATTGACCTGCCCAGAAACTGCCGGGCAAAATTTTTCTGGTTCTCCCTGTCAAGGGCAATCAGCCTTTTACATCTGGCATCCTTATCTTCGGCAGGTACCTGTTCGGGATACCCGGCAGCCGGAGTCCCTTTACGCGGTGAGTATTTAAACACATGGGTTTTGCTGAAGGCCGTTTCTTTTACAAACTCATAGGTATTCTCAAACCGTTCGGCAGTTTCGCCCGGGAAACCGACGATTATGTCGGTCGTAATGGCTATGTCCGGGACCTGGCTTCTGATTGCCCCGACCAGACGCGAGAATTCGAAGGTGTTATAGTGCCTGTTCATGCGGTTTAAGATATAGTCGTCTCCGCTCTGCAGCGGTATATGGAGGTGCCTGCAGACAGTCCGGATACCGGCAACGGCCTCTATTAGACGAGGAGTAATGTCTAAGGGTTCAACAGACCCTAACCTTAGCCTCTTGACCCCGGGTGTCAGGGAAATCCGGACAACCAGGTCAGCCAGGTCTGTCTTTTCCTCCAGGCCGGCCCCGTAAGCGCCGATATGAATACCGGTGAGGACTATTTCCTTAAACCCCTCTTCGACAAGTCTCTTTACTTCGTCCAGGACCTTGTCCGGAGAACGGCTACGAAGCGGCCCCCGAGCATAAGGAATGATGCAGTATGTACAGAAATTGCTGCAGCCCTCCTGGATTTTAACAAAAGCCCTGGTCCGGTTCTCATAGTCAAGGATTGACATATCCTCAAAAAGACGCTGGGACATGATATCTCTTACGGCGTTCACCGGAACAGGAGACTTTTCGGCTTCCTCAACCAGTTCCACTATCCGGTCCCTGTCGCGTGTCCCTATCACCAGATCTACTCCCGGTATCTCCAGCACCTCGCCGGGTGAGGTTTGGGCGTAACAGCCCGTAACAGCAACTATAGCCCCCGGATTCTTTTTAACAGCCCGGCGGATCATCTGCCTGGACTTCCGGTCCCCCAGGTGGGTAACTGTACAGGTGTTAATGATATAAACATCTGCCTTTTCGTCAAACGTGACCTGTTTATAACCCTCACGCCGGAATAACCCTGCCATCGCTTCACTTTCGTACTGGTTTGTTTTACATCCGAGGGTAAAGATAGCTACTCTCTTAGTCACCGCTCACCCCTCCCAAGTCTCCGAGTTCATAGATGACCATAGTTACAGCTGCCAAGCCGGCTGTTTCAGCGCGCATTATACGTGGACCTAACGAAACCGGCAGAACCCCCCTGGACCTGGCCAAATCTACCTCCTCCTTCGTGAACCCCCCCTCAGGCCCGATAAAGACAGCAATATCCTCATATTCTTGCGGTTTTTCCCGCCGATGCGAAATTAATAACTGCTTGATTCCCAGTGACGATTCCTGTTCCCAGGGCATTAGGGCCAGTTTACTGCCGGGTACTTCCTCTAAAGCAACTCTAAACGGCATCTGTCCGGTAACCTCGGGAATCACCGCCCGGCCGGACTGCTTGGACGCTTCTTCGGCTATTCTCCGCCAGCGGACCAGCCGGGCTCCCGCTTTTTTATCGTCCAGCATCACCACGGTACGCTCACAGATTACCGGGACGATCCGGGCCACCCCCAATTCTGTGCTTTTCTGGATCACCAGGTCCATCTTATCCCCCTTGGGCAGTCCCTGGTAAAGGGTCACCCTCACCGGCGCCTCGGTATTAATTTCTCTTTCAGCCAGTATTTCACAGACCACCTGCTTACTAGTTATTTCCCTGATTCTGCCTGCAAATTCTCTACCGTCGCCCGTGGACAGCCGGATTATCTCTCCCGTGCCCAGGCGGAGTACCCTGGATATATGCTTTACATCAGGGCCTGTCACAACCGCTGTATTATTTTGGATAGATTTGCAGGAAATAAAAAACCTGGCCATTTTAACCCTCCCTGGAAGCCAGCACAGACACCCACTCCCCGTCCCGGACCACTTGTTTAATCCTGAAACCTTGATCTGCAATCGTCTGTAAGACTTTTGTTTCCCTAGCGGAAATTATGCCGGAGGAAATGAATTTTCCTCCTGTCCTGACTGCCTTAAAGGCATCCGGGCAGAGGCCAATAATTACATCTGCCACTATATTGGCCACCACTATGTCGGCTTTTCCTGAAAGGTTGTCCAGCAGGTTACCGCTTAATACCGTCACTGTTTGACCCACTTGGTTCAAGACTGCATTAGACCTTGCAGCTTCAACGGCAACGTCATCTACGTCAACAGCAACAACCTTCCCGGCTCCCAGCCTGGCGGCAGCAACCGAGAGAATGCCGGAACCCGTCCCGATATCAAAGACAGTTTCCCCGCCTTTCATGACTTGCTCCAGCAATTTAATACACATTATTGTGGTCGGGTGGGTTCCCGTTCCAAATGCCATACCCGGGTCAAGTTCTATTACCAGCTCCCCCGGTCCCGGTGTGTAGGCCTCCCAGGAAGGCTTGATCACGATCTTGTTGCTGACCTTGACCGGTTTATAAAAAGCCTTCCACGAGTTGGCCCAGTCTTCATCCCGTACTTGGGCAAAACCCACCCCTTTTATGGAATCGGGAAGGTATTCCCGGTTAAGGACATTTATTTTTTCATGCAAGCACAGGTTCCGGTCCTCAATCCTTAAATCGCAAGGAAAATACGCCTTAACCAGTAAAAAATCCCTTTGCAGCAATTCATCGGGGAACTCAAAGGCATCCCATACTCCCTCCGCAATTTGTTCATTGATCATATCCGGATCCTCAATTACCACCCCCCCTGCCCCGCACTCCATTAATATGCCGGCCACGGCGTCCACTGCCCTTTTATCCGTTTTTATTGATATCTCCTGCCACTTCATTTGATCACTTCCCAGGTAAATTATGCCTCGTCCCTCTTAAAGTTAATCATACCGTAAACCAGCCGGTTTAATCAACCGGCAAAAGAGGGGCTATAACTGCCCTAGATGTCTTCCACGTTTCTGTCGGAAAACGAGATGGCAGTTAGCCCCCTATAAATTTGTTACCCCATAAAAGCATCTTTCATTTTTTCAAAGAACCCCTTTTCAACCCCGGCGGGGTTCTCCCCAAATGCAGCTGCAAAATCCCGGAGCAGCTTTTTTTGTTGGTCAGTCAGCTTAGTGGGAACAACCACCGTCACTTTAACATGCTGGTCACCCCGCCCATAACCATGCACATCGGGAATCCCCTTCCCCTTTAGGCGGAAAAAAGTGCCGGACTGGGTGCCTTCGGGAATCTTCAGCTGCACCTTGCCATCCAGAGTGGCAACCTCAACCTCGTCACCCAGGGCAGCCTGAGGAAAGGATATTTTAATCTCGCTTATGATATCATTACCTTCCCTCTGGAATATCTTGTGCGGTTTGACCTTGATATAAACGTACAGGTCGCCGTGCGGACCCCCGCGTTCACCAGGCTCGCCCTCTCCTGCAATCCTGAGCCTTGAGCCGGTATCTACTCCGGCAGGTATTTTCACATTGATATCTCGGGGCTTCCGGACCATTCCGCTACCGCCGCATACAGGACACGGATTCTCAATTACCTTGCCGTCACCGTGGCACATGTCACATACTCTGGACTGGACGAAGCGCCCAAACGGCGTAGATTGGGTGTACTGGAGCTGCCCCGCCCCGTTGCACTTGGGGCACGTCTTGGGGGAAGTGCCTGGGGACGCCCCGCTTCCCTTGCATTTACCACACATTTCGGTACGCGGCACTTTAATGGTTTTCTCCACACCAAAGGCAGCTTCCTCAAACGAAATCTCCAGGTTGTAGCGCAGGTCCGCCCCCTTTACAGGACCTCTCCGGCGCTGGCCGCCACCACCGAAGAACATCTCGAAAATATCGCCGAAACCGCCGAAGTCAGCCCCGCCAAAGCCCCCAAAGCCGCCGAAACCGGGGTCTCCTCCCCCCTGCCCGAAGGCGGCGTGACCAAACTGGTCATACTGGGCCCTTTTCTGCGGGTCGGAAAGCACCTCATAGGCCTCGTTTATTTCCTTAAACTTGGTTTCCGCGTCCTTGTCTCCGGGGTTGACGTCCGGGTGGTACTTGCGCGCCAGTTTCCGGAAGGCCTTCTTTATATCTGTCTCGGAGGCGTTTCTGTCGACTCCCAGGACCTCGTAATAATCCCTCTTGCTCATTTCTTTTTAACACCTTCTTGTCCCGGATTACTTAAAAGAACGCACAGAGGGGGATGTCGAATCCCCCTTTGAAGGCCGTCAAGAATTCATAGCCTTTACTTATCCTCGTCCACCACTTTGTATTCCGCATCTACAACGTTATCGTCCTTGGAAGCCCCGGTGTCACCGCCGGCTGCATGGCCTCCCTGTGCCGCCTGGGCCTGGGCCGCCTGCTGGTACATAGCGGTAGTCAGTTCATACAGCGGGCCAGTGAGCTCGTCAGATTTTTTCTTAATGGTTTCAATATCCGTGCCCTTGAGGGCCTCCTTGAGCTCATTTACCGCCCGGTTGACTTTGTCTGCCAGGTTCCTGTCAGCCTTGTCGCCGAAATCCCTGATAGTCTTCTCTGCCTGGTAAATCAGCGAATCGGCCTGGTTCCTGGTCTCGACTTCCTGTTTCCGCTTGGCGTCATCGGAGGCATGCGCCTCAGCTTCCTTCACCATTCTCTCAATCTCATCCTGGGACAGCCCGCCTGAGGATGTGATGGTTATGGCCTGTTGGTTGCCGGTGGCCATATCCTTAGCAGAAACATGGACAATCCCATTGGCATCGATGTCAAATTTGACTTCGATCTGGGGTATACCTCTGGGCGCAGGAGGAATACCGGTCAGCTGGAACCTCCCCAGAGTCTTGTTCCCGGCAGCCATTTCCCGTTCCCCCTGCAGAACGTGAATTTCGACCGAAGTCTGGTTATCAGAGGCTGTCGAAAATAGTTGGCTCTTGGAAGTCGGAATGGTCGTATTCCGGTTGATCAGCCTGGTGAATACCCCGCCGAGAGTCTCAATACCCAGAGACAGCGGGGTTACGTCCAGCAACAGGACATCCTTGACCTCGCCGGCCAGGACACCGCCCTGGATGGCCGCGCCTAGAGCCACAACTTCATCGGGGTTGACACCCTTATGAGGGTCCTTTCCGATAATTTTCCTGATTGCTTCCTGAACGGCGGGGATTCTGGTGGAACCCCCCACCAGAATGACTTTGTCAATCTTGTCAGGACTCAGCCCGGAATCGGACAGGGCCTGCCTGGTGGGTCCCATCGTTTTCTCTACCAGGTCGGCAGTCATCTCCTCAAACTTGGCCCGGGTAAGAGTTAAATCAAGGTGTTTAGGCCCCGACTGGTCTGCAGTAATAAACGGCAGGTTAATATTGGTGCTCAAAACGCCCGATAACTCAATCTTGGCCTTTTCCGCGGCTTCCTTCAGGCGCTGCATGGCCATCCTGTCATTCCGCAGGTCGATTCCGGTATCTTTCTTAAATTCATTGACCATCCAGTCAATAATCCTGTCGTCGAAGTCATCGCCGCCCAGCCGGTTGTTGCCGCTGGTGGCCTTTACTTCAAATACCCCGTCACCCAGTTCCAGAATTGACACGTCAAAGGTCCCCCCACCCAGGTCATAAACCAGGATGGTATGATCCTCGCCTTTATCCAGACCGTAGGCCAGTGCGGCAGCCGTGGGTTCGTTGATAATGCGCAGCACTTCCAGGCCGGCGATTTTACCGGCATCCTTGGTCGCCTGCCGCTGGCTGTCGGTGAAATAGGCCGGAACAGTGATGACGGCTTGTTCGATTTTCTCTCCCAGGTATGCCTCCGCGTCAGCCTTCAGTTTCTGCAGGATCATGGCCGAGATTTCCTGGGGAGTGTATTCTTTACCGTTCAATGTGACTTTGTAGTCAGAACCCATGTGCCTCTTAATAGACATGACCGTCCCCTCGGGGTTGGTAACGGCCTGGCGCTTTGCCACCTGACCCACCAAACGCTCGCCTGTTTTCGAAAAAGCCACCACCGACGGAGTGGTCCTGCCTCCCTCAGCATTAGGTATTACGGTCGCTTCCCCGCCTTCCATTATAGCCATACAGGAAAACGTAGTTCCCAAGTCAATTCCCAGAACTTTTCCCATTAGGTTTTCAACCTCCTATTGTATCACTCCTATTATATATTACAGCTGCTTCGTTATGTGTTCGCCTTTAACTTTTGGCGACTTTAACCATCGCCGGCCTGAGAACCCTGTCTGCTAAAAGATAACCCTTCCGGAATTCCTCAATAATGGTATTGTCCGGGTAGTCCTGATTGGGCTCATGCATAACAGCCTCATGGAAGTTGGGGTCAAAATCTTGACCGATAGTCTCCATAGGCTGGACCCCCTCTTTTTCCAGGATATCCTTTAGCTGTCTGTAAATCAGCTCCATTCCCTCCATGAACTTGTTGAGGTCGTCTCCGCCGGCATGAAGCGCCCGCTCAAAATTATCAAGAACCGGCAACAGATTTAAGGCCAGACGCATGGAACAATACTTGGCCCATTCCTCACGCTCGTGCATCGTTCTCTTCCGGAAATTATCAAAATCGGCCTGGACCCTTTGTAAAAGATGCAGGTATTCTTCGGACTGAGCCTTGTACCTGGCCAGTTCGTTTTGCAGGTCCTGGTCACTGGCTGGTCCGTTCACCTGGTTAAATTCCTGGTTGTTTTCCGGCATTTCCGGCTGTTTCTGCATATGTTCTACTTCTTCTTTTTTGAGTTCCTCGTCCAAAATAACCCCCCCTTGTCACCTATTTAAAATTCTTCTTCTTCGAACTCGGGCTTTCTTTTGTTTTCTGCAGGTTCTTCCTTTTTCTTGATGATTGTATCAATGCGCAGGATAGCCTCGGCGATCTCGCCGGCAGCTTTCAAGGCATGAAGCTTGACCAGGACCGGGTCGACCACCCCCAGCTCATACATATCGGCCACATCCCCACTGTCACAATCCAGGGCAAGGCTGTCCTTGCCCTCCTTAATCTGAGCAGCTACCACGTCGCCGATTTTTTCCAGGGGATTAAATCCGGAATTGGCGACAATCTGGGAGAAGGGCCGCTTCAAAGCTTCCACAACGCAGTCTACACCGTAAGCAGCCATTCCGCGCACATTTTCCCTTACCTTTTCCACCTCTCTGGCCAAGGCAAGTTCAATGGCCCCCCCGCCGGGCACGATGCCGCCTTTAACTGAAGCCTGGACGGAAGCCGCGGCATCTTTGGCAATTCTCTCGCGCTCTCCCACAACCTCTTCGGTGGCGGCGCCCACCAGGATAGTGGCCATAGGTTTGCCCTTGCCGGTCAGAATTCTGATATGTTTAAGTTTTTCATCTTCATATACTTTTTTCGCTTTACCCAGGTATTTACCCAGTTCGGCCGCTTCCCTGCGCAGGCCGGTTCTCTTCAGGGGCCTGGCGCCGGTGTGTTCCGCGGCCTTTAACAGTTCTTTGTTCGCTACCCGCTGGACTACCATGATTCCGGCGTCCGTAAGGACGTCCTCGGCATAATCGTCAACACCCCGGTCAACAAGGATGACTTTAACACCCATTTCCACAATTTTATTGAGGTTGTTCCTGAACTGTTCCTGAAGTTCCTGGTACCTGGCAAAGCCCGCCTCTGTAGCCAGGGCTTCGTCTTCGATTTCTTCGGGTTCCAAGGCATCGTCAATAACCAGGATTTTAGCGTTGGACACCTGCCTGGGCATGTGCTTGTTCATGCGTTCCTTGTTGATAATCACGCCCATGAAAACCTCGTTTTCAGCTCCTTCCTCGGCAATCACCGTATCTGAGAGCTTAAACGAGGGTTCAGTAAGCTTATCTCTTCCGGTCATCCTGGCAGCCTCAACTACCAGTTCCGCTATGTCTGAATGCTCCCGGCC
>DDKP01000005.1:11499-18500 GCA_002339745.1 Firmicutes bacterium UBA2595
CCCGCTCTTATTCCTTCAATAACCCTGGTAACAGGCACCCCTTTAACTACCTGTTCCACTCCTTCACTGACCAGCGCCCCGGCCATCACCGTGGCAGTGGTTGTGCCGTCGCCTATTTCGGCCTGTTGGGCTTTTGCAATATTAATCATCATTTTGGCCGCAGGGTGGTTAGCCTCCATGGTGGTAAGGATAGTAACCCCGTCATTGGTGATCACCACCTCGCCAAATTTGTCAACCAGCATGGTATCGAGCCCCTTCGGCCCGAGAGTGCCTTCCACGGCTGACGCTATGGCCTTGATGGCATTAGAATTGGTCACCAGGGCCGCCAGTCTTTCATCCACATCCGAACCCTTGGTGGCTTGCTGCTTTAGACTCATCGAAAACCTCCTGTAACCAGTGACTTGTACTGTTCTACCGCACGTAGAAATCCTTCATTAACTGAGACAGGTGCCGGGTCATAAATTCCACGATAGACACCACTTTTTCATAATCCATCCTGGTAGGACCTATTACACCTACCGATCCGATAACCCTCCCGTTAATCTGGTAAGTGGCGGTAATTGTGCTGCAGTCCTGGAGACCTTCCACCTTGTGTTCGCCGCCGATTTTAACAGTTACCCCGTCCTCCCTGGTGTTAGATTCAATAAGGATTTCTTTCAGAACCTTATCCTGTTCCAGCAGTGAGAGCAGAGTTTTTACCTTGTGTATGTCCCTGAACTCCGGTTGGTTGAGCATGTTAAGTGCCCCCGCCAGGTAAACCTTATCTTCTTGGTTTAGATTCAGGGTTTCCTGTATCAGATCCATGGCGGCATCAAAAAAATGCCTGTGCTTTGAGAGTTCGAAATAAATCTCTCTGATGAGGGTCTGTTTTATGTCTTCCAGGTTCAGCCCCTGGAGTTTGGCATTCATAACCTGGCTGATTTTCTGAAGGTCAACGTCATTGATAGTATTGGGCAAATCTATCAGCTTACTCTGGACCATGCCGTTGTCAGTTACTAAAACCACCAGCGCCTTACCATGGTCAAGGGGTACCAGCTGTACATGCCTGAGACTGCTCCTCTTGAAGTTAGGCCCTGTAGCCATGGAAGTATAACTGGTAAAATCGGACATAATTTTATTGGTAAGCTGAAGCACCGCAGCTATTTCCTGGACCTTAGTGCTGAAGCCCTTCAGGATAGACCTTTCCTCTTCCTGGTTTAGTCTTGTTTTATTCATCAGGCAGTCCACATAATAACGGTACCCGCGCTCTGAAGGAACCCGGCCCGCAGAAGTATGCGGCTGTTCAATATAACCCAGCTCTTCCAGGTCTGCCATTTCATTCCTGATGGTGGCAGGGCTGACTCCCAGATCGTATTTTTTGGCGATAGTTCTGGAACCTACAGGTTCCGCCGTCGAAATATAATCTTTGATGATGGCCTGCAGAACCTTCTCCTTTCTCTCATCAAGAGTCATAATAACACCCTCTTTTTTGTTAGCACTCTATCCTGTCGAGTGCTAAACTCTTATAAATAAAAAATACCATTGAAAGATTTTTTTGTCAAGAATCCAAGTCCTATATGAATTCAGCAAATACCTCATTGGCTACCGGTATTGCCTTTTTGGTCAGTTTAAGGTGTCTTTCAGCAGTTTCAATCAGACCGAGGGCCTGAAGCGCTCTTATCTGTTCACTGAATACCTGAAAAACGCTTCTCCCGAACCTCCGTTCAAATGCTTCAAGGTCCAATCCCTCAATCATCCTCAGCCCCAGGAAAACGGACTCAGACATCTGTTCCGCCTGTGAAAGAGACAGTGTCTCATCAACTGCGGTTTCACCGCTCTGGAGTCTCCTGATATATGTTTCCACACTTTTTACATTGTTAAACCTGCATCCTTCCACCATCGAATGGGCAGCGGGGCCCAGCCCAAGGTACTCTTCATTGCGCCAGTATATCAGATTGTGAACGGCTTCCCTGCCCGGGAGAGCAAAGTTGGATATTTCATAGTGCATAAAACCGCCATTGGTCAGGTAATCGACTGTGTACCAATACATATCAAGTTCCAGTTCCTCATCACAGGGCAGCAGGTATCCCGAAGTCACATCTCTGTGGAGGGGTGTGTCAGGTTCAATCTTGAGATTGTATGTCGACATGTGCTGGGGCGAAAGTTCCAAAACCCTGTCCAGGGTCTCTTTCCAGTCCCTCATGGTCTGCCCGGGAATGCCAAATATAAGGTCAAAATTGATGTTATTAAATCCGGCTTCCCTGCTGTTCCGAACACAAGTAAGAACTTCCTGCCAGCTATGCACCCTGCCGAGAACCGACATAAGATTTTGCTGGTAGGCCTGAACACCGATGCTGACCCGGTTGAAACCGGCCTTTCTTAACTTTTCCAGTTTTTCACGGTCAACTGTGCCCGGATTGCATTCAACCGTGATTTCCGCATTATCAGGAATATTAAAACAGGACCGGCTGATGCGCAGGATTTTGGCCAGCTGGTCACCTGAAAGGACAGTAGGGGTCCCCCCTCCCAAGTAAACGCTTTTAGCTGCCCGTTGACCCCCGCTCAAATTACCTGCATAAAAGGCCATTTCCTTTTCCAGGGCATAAACGTACGATTCAGCCAAGGCCGCGTCATAGGGATAGGATATAAAATCACAATATGAGCATTTTTTCAGGCAGAACGGGACATGGATATACAACCCGATAGCCATCGGAACACCACTTTTCAGTGACCATGGCCGGTGACCAGCAGCCACTTTTCAGTGACTATCGGCCAGTGACCAGTGGCCAGTTACCGGTTATTCTATCTTCAAAACTGCCATGAACGCCTCCTGCGGGATCTCTACGTTGCCCACCTGCTTCATCCGCTTTTTACCTTCCTTCTGTTTCTCCAGCAGTTTCCGCTTCCTGGTGATGTCGCCGCCGTAGCACTTGGCCAGGACGTTCTTGCGCAGGGCTTTGACAGTCTCCCGCGCAATGATTTTATTGCCGATGGCCGCCTGGATGGGAATCTCGAACATGTGCCGGGGGATAATATCCTTAAGCTTTTCCGTCAGCTGGCGGCCTTTTTGATAGGCCTTGTCCCGGTGAACTATACAGGAGAGTGCGTCAACTATCTCTCCCGAAACCAGCACATCAAGTTTGACCAGGTCTGATTCCCTGTACCCGGAAAATTCGTAATCAAGAGAAGCGTACCCCTTGGACCTGGATTTCAGCAAATCAAAGAAATCGTAGATAATCTCAATTAACGGCATCTCGTATGTCAGCATTACCCGTGTTTCCGTCAGATACTCCATATTGAGAAAGATGCCGCGCTTCTCCTGGGCCAGGTCCATCACGGCCCCGACATACTGGTTGGGCACCATGACCGTGGCCTTGACATAAGGTTCTTCCATTTTGGCAATGTTCTGAACCGGTGGCATATTAGTAGGGTTGTCAATTTCAATCACTTCGCCGTTGGTTTTGGTAATACGGAAAACAACGCTCGGCGCTGTTGTAATCAAGCTCAGGCCGTACTCCCTCTCCAGGCGCTCCTGGACAATTTCCATGTGCAGGAGGCCCAGAAAACCCAAACGGAACCCGAAACCCAGGGCCACCGAATTCTCCGGCTCGAACACAAGTGAAGCGTCATTTAGCCTGAGTTTTTCCAGGGCGTCCCGCAGGTCGTCATAGTCGGCCCCATCCACGGGAAACAGACCGCAGAATACCATGGGCGTAATCTTCCGGTAACCCGGAAGGGGTGTGTCCGCCGGACTGTCCGCATTGGTGACAGAATCACCCACCCGCACATCACGGACGTTTTTGATGCTGGCCGCAATAAACCCCACGTCTCCCACGCCAAGTTCCCCGACAGGTGTCATAAACGGCCGGAATATACCGACCTCGTTGACCTCAAAGGTCTTGCCGGTGGACATCATTTTAATGCGCATACCGGGTCTGACGGCGCCGTCTACTACTCTAATGTATGCAATAACTCCCTTATAGGAATCATAATGCGAATCAAATACCAGGGCCTTCAGGGAGGCCGATTCGTCACCCCTGGGCGGGGGAATTTTTTTGACTATTTGTTCAAGAACCTCTTTTATCCCGACGCCTTCCTTGGCGGAAGCCAGCACGGCCTCACTGGCGTCAAGTCCGATTATATCCTCTATTTCCTTTTTAATCCTGTCAGGTTCCGCGCTGGGCAGATCTATCTTGTTGATGACCGGGATGATTTCCAGGTTGTGTTCCAGCGCCAGGTAAACGTTGGCCAGTGTCTGGGCTTCAATGCCCTGGGCGGCGTCTACCACCAGCACGGCGCCTTCACAGGCGGCCAGGCTCCGGGATACTTCATAAGTAAAATCTACATGACCCGGAGTGTCTATAAGGTTAAGGGTGTAAGTATCGCCGTCTTCAGCTTTATATGTCAGCCTGACAGCCTGGGCCTTGATGGTTATCCCGCGTTCCCTCTCTAAATCCATCTGGTCTAAAACCTGGTCTGCCATCTCCCTCTCGCTCAGCGCCCCCGTGTACTCCAGCAGGCGGTCGGCCAGGGTGGACTTACCGTGGTCTATATGGGCTATTATACAGAAGTTTCTCGTCTTATCGTGTTTCACACTATCCACCGCTTTTTCTCTCCTCTTAAAGGCCTTGATTCAGCCTCATCTTGCATAACGCCCCAGACCGTGGGAGCCTGGGGTAAATAAATTCTAGCTTTATATTATAACATTATTATGTTATCTAAATCAACAAGACTGATCCGTCAAATTAAAATCCACAGCCCCAGGATAATAACCAGACACTGTACGACAAGGCCCCGCCCCCTGGTTGTCCTCAGGTGGGGAAGACACCCCGTATGGGACGGAAACAACCTCCTGCTTAACAAACCGAAATGGTGCAGCGGAATTTCGATATCGGGCAGAACCCCCCCCAACGCTCCCCAGAGAATCCGCAAATCCGGGCGGAAGAAGATAACAGCAAATAAAAACACAGCAGTGCCTGCTGCGATATCAAGAAAGCAGTTGACCACCGACTCATGGTCATGGTGAGGAATCATGTCCAGTACTATATGTGTAACAACTCCTAACACAAATCCTTCCACGGGGTCTTTGGCAACAAATCCTGCTGTGGCTCCTGCTACTAAATGGGTAGAATAGTACAATCAAATTCCCTCCAACTTTCAAGTCGCTGCTCTTTTCAGTTTCTTTTTGATCATCCCGATAATTACCTCGGTTTCTTCAAGCCGCCATGGTAAAATCGCTGCAACAAATACCGCCAAACCGATCACAATTGAAACTCCAACCTGAATAACCCGGTTTATATCGCTCTCCAGGTTGAGGTAGGCGCCTAAAACCATTGCGGAAAAATAGGCGGCAACTCCCATAATTCCGGAAGAAACAGTAATCAAAACAAAAGACTTGATAATCTTTTTCATCCCGATCCGGCCGACCTTTATCCTCAGAAAATACAACAATACCGCCATATTGTAAATGCCTGTCACCGAGTAAGCCAGGGCCAGCCCCCTTTCCTCCAGGACCGGCCGCAGAGCAAAGTTGAGTACTATATTTACAGCGATAGTAGTAATGGCAATCAGGAGAGGCCGCAGCGTGTCCTGCAGTGCGTAATAGGCCCTGGTAATCACCCATACCGCCGACTGGGCGAACAAGCCGATACAATAAAATACCAGGGCATAAGCTGTCACCTGGGTGGCATGGGAGTCGAATTCGCCCCGTTCAAACAGCAGCCTTACAATGGGCAAACTGAGAACAGCCAGCCCAACAGACGCCGGAATTGTAATCAGGAAAATCGACCGTATGCCCATGGATAGGGTCTTTTTAAATTCGGCCATCTCCTGCCGGGCAGCCTGAGATGTCAGTGTCGGGAAAACAGCTACGGCAATTGACCCGGCAAATACCCCGAGGGGAAGCCACATCAGCCGGCTGGCCAGTCTCAGGGCTGTGATGCTGCCTTCATCAATACCTGAAGCAACACTCTGGTTTACGATAAGATTTATCCGGTTGGCCGCCAGGCCCAGCATGGCGGGAATCATAAGCAGGAACATCTTGCGGACTCCCGGGTGCCGCAGGTTGAGAGAAAACCTGTACCGCAAACCTTTTTGGGACAATACCGGAAACTGGACCAGAAAATTGGCGGCATGTCCCACCACGACCCCGACGGCAAAAGCCATGATGCCGTATTTTGCAGACAGCGCCAAACCAAGAACGATAATGCAGAGGTTGTACACGATTGCCCCGACGGCAGGCGCCGCAAAATGCTTATACGAATTAAGTATGCCCATTATCAACCCGTTCACGGCAAGGATTATAAAGGCCGGGAACATAACCCGGGTAAGTTTAACCGCCAGGTCCAGGGTCTCCCCGGAAAACTTATAGGCAACAATTTTGGTAAGCGGCACCGTAAATACCATCCCCAGGGCTATACAAACCGCCATTATCAGGAGAATAAGGTTGATCATGGTGCTGGCTACTTCCCAGGCTTCTTCTTCCTTGTCCGTGGCCAGGTAGCTGGCAAATACCGGGATAAACGCTGAACTCAATACGCCGCCAACCAACAGGTCATACAAAAAATCGGGAACTGTAAAGGCGGCCAGGAACGCGTCTGTGGCCCTGGTAGCCCCGAATGAAGAAGCGAGGGCAGCCTCCCTTACATATCCCAGCGCCCTTGAAACCAGCATTGCTATCATCAGCATACCGGCGGCCTTGGCCACCTTTGTGCCCGAAGACATAGAGTTTCTCCTTTCGCGTTACCCCATTGTGCTACCTTTAAATAATATATCACTTTTGAGTTAACTGGAAAAGGAGAAAATAAAGAACCACGGGATTTTTTTCATCCGTCACCGGCCGCGGCACGATCCCGGCGAAAAAATTTTCCCCAGATAAATCCCATTTTTTCCCTGACTTCAAATCCAATTCCGGTTTTTACCCGCTCCAAATCCTCCATCATAAATCGGTAATGATGGGTTAGAACCGACTTCCCCCGGCCTATGCCGTCCTCTGTTAATATTCTTGTATGAGTCAGCACAGG
>DDKP01000005.1:18851-18984 GCA_002339745.1 Firmicutes bacterium UBA2595
TGCCGGCGATATACCTCTTTAATGCCTGGCGCCATCGGCTTCCCGATGATCCCGTTGCAGGCTTCCAGCGACCTGTTGACTCCGGCCCCCACAGTCAGGGTTAAAAACAACAGGGCCAGCATAACCAGCGTCC
>DDKP01000005.1:19403-19552 GCA_002339745.1 Firmicutes bacterium UBA2595
TCGCCCTTGCGGAACATACCTGGTCCTTCCCTTCATTGTGCAAAAAAACTGACTCCCATAAGTAACTGAGGCAGTTGCTCTAATTTTCGACTAAAAATAAAGGCTGCCCCAGTTACTTATAGGACAGCCCCTTCATAGTACCTCCCATT
>DDKP01000176.1 GCA_002339745.1 Firmicutes bacterium UBA2595
GGTGCGGTCACCAGTATCCCTGCCGTAATTAAACCGGCCGCCCATTTGGTCAATGAATTACCGGTAGCCAGTTTCGGTTGTGCCGGCAGCCCGCCTTTTGCCTTGGGGTCAGGCAGTACATAAATGACCTTAAGGCCATCTAACTCCGTCAGCCCATAGAGCGCCGCATTCTGGTAGCCGTTCTGTTTCAGGTAATCAACCCGGGCACCTGCTTTTTCCTGCAGTTCGTTGTAATTTCCATATTCAATAGCCTGAACCGGGCAGGCTTCGGCACAAGCAGGAATTTTTCCTTCCCGGAGCCGGGCCTCGCAGTAAGTACATTTGCGGACTGTACCGGTCTCTTCAGACAACCCCGGGACTTTAAATGGACACGCTACTACACAGTACTTGCAGCCAACACAAGTTTCCTGGTCAATGAGAACGATCCCGTCAATTCTTTTATAAGCCGCCCCGGTCGGACAGACAGCTACACAGCTGGCTTTATTGCAGTGCATGCACTGGGTTTTGATATTATTTTTGGTGGCCGGATCCAGATGAGGCTGAAACCGGACCGTTGTCCACGTTTTTCCGCCGGTTTCCGGCGAATATTCATATATGTCAGGCAAATGATTGGCTTTTTTACAGGCAATGGCACAGCTGAGACAACCGATACATTTGGAAGGGTCGTTTAGCATCGCTTTTCCTTCCACGCCGGCAATCCCCGGGGTAGGGTTTTGTGCCGCTGCACTGGGGACAAGGCCGCCTAATACTGAGCCGGCAGCCGCCAGGCCAGACAGCTTGAGAAAGGTTCTCCGGCGTACATCCATGTTTTTCACTCCCTTCGCAACCAGTTTTAACTTTTATTCCCCTGTATTTCACCCAATACAAGGTCAATTATCCTGGGTATCCTGGAAGTCAGGTCAGGTGTTGGCTCCAATCCCCAGGAAATTTCTTTGGGTTGGACCCCAATGATGATTGTCTGAGGGTAGCAGTCAAGGAATTTTGCCAACTTGAGCGTATCAAAGAGGTCTACCTGGTGCAGTGTGGCCTTATGTTCATCCAGCATTACCCTGACTTCATCCGGGCTGAAACGGAATACCGCTCCCGGTTCGCCTCCGGCATCAACGGCATCGATAATAATCAGCCGGTCCGCTTCCCTGATGTGTTCAAGCAAATCAATTCCCGCTACCCCACCGTTAATGAGGGTTACATTTTCCGGAAGTGGTACTCTGTCCATGGCCTTAACCACATGTACTCCGATACCCTCGTCCTTCAGCAGGTCGTTGCCGACACCCATCACTAAAATCCGGTCTTTATTTACTCCCATAGTACACCATTCTCTTCTGCTAAGCCTTATATTACCCGGAATTTCATAATCTCGTTGGTATCCGGGTGAATTAAATGAACCGCACAGGCAATACAAGGGTCAAAGGAACGGACTATCCGCACGACATTTATGGGGTTCTTGATATCCGGAACAGGCGCCCCGATAAGCGCCTGCTCAACCGGTCCCCTGATACCCTGGTCATCCTTCGGCGAGCAGTTCCATGTAGTCGGAACCACGCACTGGTACCGCTTAGTTTTGCCGTTCTCAATTTCTACAAAATGAGCAAGGGCTCCCCGAGCAGCTTCCACCAGGCCCATGCCTTTCCCGGTGTTCGGGACCGGTTTTTCACTGCATACGGGTTGGTCAGGCTTTAGTTCACTCAGCCAGTTGAGCATGCCTTCGGCCACCATTTTACACTCGTATGCACGGGCGGCATGCCTTGCCACGGCCGAAGGCCATGCGCCTATTTGGGTTACAATATCCATAAATCCTTTGTCCTGGGTAACCAGCATCCTTGACAGCGGTCCTACTTCCATCGGCTTACCATCATACCTTGGGGCCTTAAGCCATGAGTAAGCGCCCTCTTTTCCGGGAGCCGGGCTGGTTTCCCCTTCCGACGGATGTTTACCTGTAGTATCGTCCTGATACCACGAGTATTTCACATGTTCGGCTATTTTATTTGGGTCAAGAGGATTAACCGTGGAGATTTCCCCATTGAATATGGCGCCGGATTTAAGGAAACGGTTCTTGTAGTCCCCCGATTTCCCCAGGTCAAAGTTACCGTATGACAGGAAATTGCCACATCCAAAACCGATTTTGGCGTCATGTATCGGCTTAAGCGGGCCGGCGCCAAACAGCAGCACGTCTTTCACATAAACATTATTTATAAAATCGATAAGCTCCAGCAGCCGGCTGCGGAATGCGGCTATTTTATCCGGCGTCAGCCTGACTGTTACCCCACCCTGGACAAAGGTTGCGTGGTGAGGCATCTTGCCGCCGAATATAGCCAGCATCTCCTGCGCCTTTTTCCTCATATCAAGGGCCTGGATATAATGGTAAACAGCAGTAGTTACAATTTCCGGGTCGTTAACACAAAACTGGTCAGGATTGTATCGCGGCGTCAGGGGAGAAGTGTCACCGCTTCTAACCAGGGTCACAACCTTTTCCTTCACCTTGAGGAGTTCGCTGTTGTTCCCCTTGTAGTTGGCCACAGCCATTATGTCCAGGTAATCAAGAGCCGCCAGGTGATAGAAATGCAGTATATGAGATGCCACGAAGTTGCACCCGGCCACCAGGTTGCGGATGATCCGTCCGTTATCGGGGACTTCCGCACCAAAGGCTGAGTCAATATTTTGAACCGACGCCATGGCGTGCTCGGCCGGGCAGACACCGCATATCCGCTGGGTAATAACCAGTGCATCTCGCGGATCCCGGCCCTGCAGGATAACCTCAATCCCCCGCCACAATGTTCCGGAGGCCTGTGCGTCCACCACTTTACCGCCTTCGACCTCAACTTCAATAGCTAAGTGGCCTTCAATTCGGTTAATAGGGTCTATGACAATTTTCTGCGCCATCGGTTACACCCCCTCACTTTTGTCTGCCGCTTCATACCTGGCTTTTTCTTTTGCAAAATAGAGCCCTCCGGCAGCTGCCGCGGCCCCGGCTATTGCGCCCCCAAGGCTGGCGCCAAAGGTTCCCACAGCCGACTTTTTCTTATCGGTTTCTCCCGCCTTGATAGTTTTGGCCACCTCGGGTATTGGTTCATAAAGGAACTCCTGGGGGAAGGCAGGCTCGGTACACCCTGCGCAGGGAGCGCTGGCCGCAATACAGAAATTCACGCCGCTGTTCCACAAGCGGTGTGGGCAGTCAGCCGAGGTCACCGGTCCCCGGCAGCCCTTGGCTCCCATACATCCTTCGATATCAGGCAGTTCCTCCCCAAAACTCTTGATAAACCGCCCCTGCTCGTAACCTCCGCGCCGCGGGCAGTTTTCGTGAATAAGTTTTCCGTAGAATAGTTTCGGCCGGCCAAACTGGTCCAGTTCGGGAGTTTTTCCAAACAAGAGCACATTTACGATTGTTCCAACTAACCAGTCGGGATGTGCGGGACAACCAGGGATATTAACAACTGTGCCCCCGATAACGTCCTTCAGCCCCTTGCACCCGGTAGGATTGGGGCCTGCCGCCGGTATCCCGCCAAACGAGGCACAGGTACCCATAGCTATATTTACGGCGGCTCCTTCCGCTACTTTACGCACTTTGTCGACAAAGGGCTCCCCGGCGACGGTCAGGTAAATACCTCTATCTTTTGTGGGAATAGCCCCCTCCAGCACCATCACATATTTGCCCTTAAACTGTGCGATGGCGTCGTCCAGCGCTTTTTCAGCCACCTCGCCGCTGGCTGCCATCAGCGTTTCCATATACTTGACAGAAAGCCGGTCAAGCACCAGTTCCGCGACAGAAGGGTAATTAGTGTTGGCAAACGAAACAGTGCAGCCGGTGCATGCAGCCCCGTTCAGCCAGATAACCGGCTGCTTCTTGGATACAATCTGTTCCAGGGCACTGGCAATCTGCGGTACATACATCTCAGACAGGCCAAGCAGTATGGCCAGGCTGGAACTGTATTTCAAAAAGTCCCTTCTGGTAAATTTCCTGTTAAACACCTTGCCGAGTTCCAACATTAATTTATCGGCACCTCCCCAATGATTTTTCTTTCACGCAAAAAAACAGGGCAATTTTCCTGCGGCGCCACCGCCTTTCCGGCGCAAAAACACGGGGCGCGGGAGAAAACTACCCG
>DDKP01000175.1:0-772 GCA_002339745.1 Firmicutes bacterium UBA2595
GCAACGTGACGGTGATGAATGGGAAAACCAGCTGGACCTAAGCCACAACATTTAACCAACATGCTGCCACCTACCTTAATTAGTGATTAGTGACTGGTGATTAGTGGTTAAACTTGTCACTAGTCACTGGTCACTGGTCACTAAATTGTATGAGGTGAAATTTTTTGGGAAACAATAAGCCTAGCTCCCTTAGGTTTGCTCTACTCTCGGGAACAGGCGCCTTTTTTGCGGCCGTTTTTTTTAGCTCTTTTTCTGCAATATTGTTACCAAAATTAAAAATACTTATTCTGTCATTCATATTTCTTTTATCTGTTGTAGCGGTGGGGATTATTTTTGACATGATCGGCGTTGCAACAGCAGTGGCAAAAGAAAAACCTTTTCACGCTAAAGCCACGAAAAAGGTCAGGGGAGCTAACCAATCGATTCTTTTGGTGCGTAATGCCGATAAGGTTATCACTTTCTGCAGCGATGTGGTCGGGGATATCTGCGGCACTGTCAGCGGAGCCCTGGGGGCAGCCATTGTGTTCCAGGTCGTCGCTGCCAGGCCTGCCTGGAACGAAGCAATTCTGACCATGATAATGACCGGCTTGGTGGCAGGTCTTACTGTGGGTGGGAAAGCAGGAGGCAAAAAAACCGCCATCAACGACTCCGAACAGATAGTATTTTTTGTTGGACGAGCTCTTGCTTGGTTTGAGACTGTGACCGGACTGAATGTTTTCTCTGGCAACCAGCGGCGCGGCAGGGAGAAAAGAAGGTGATAATGTAATGGAGA
>DDKP01000175.1:1206-7127 GCA_002339745.1 Firmicutes bacterium UBA2595
TTCAATCCGTTTCCAAGACAGGAGGCCATCTTGCTCCCAACCTGGGGGTAGTAGAACTTACCCTGGCTCTGCACAGCGTTTTTAATTGTCCGGAAGATAAAATTATTTGGGATGTGGGTCATCAATCATATGTACATAAAATTCTTACCGGAAGGCGTGAGTACTTTTCATCCCTGAGAAGTTACGGGGGAATTAGCGGTTTTCCTAAGACGTCCGAAAGCGAATGTGATACCTTTGATACCGGTCACAGCAGCACCTCAATTTCGGCGGCTCTGGGGATGGCATTGGCCAGAGACCTGAAAAAGGAACAGTATCATGTCGTGGCAGTTATTGGGGATGGAGCAATGACGGGTGGGATGGCCTTTGAAGCATTAAATCATGCCGGCCACTTGGGGACCAATCTGATAGTTGTGCTGAACGATAACGAAATGTCTATCTCGGAAAACGTCGGCGCTCTTGCCGGATACCTGAGCCGGATGAGAACCGACCCGAAGTACTATAAACATAAGGAAGAAATGGAACTGCTTCTGAAAAAGATCCCTTCTATCGGTCCTACAGTTGTGAAAGCGGTTGAAAGGATTAAAGACAGTTTCAAATACCTGGTTGTGCCGGGTATGCTGTTTGAAGAGCTGGGATTCACATATCTCGGGCCTATTAACGGGCACGACATAGGTCTTACCAGGACTGTCCTGCAGAGGGCTTTAAACAGTCATGGTCCGGTGATTGTCCATGTCATCACAAGGAAAGGAAAAGGATACAGGCTGGCTGAAGAGAACCCTGATAAGTTTCACGGAATCGGCCCGTTTGATGTTGAAACGGGTGATACACCTGATACTATAATTCCCACGTACACTCAAGTTTTCGGCGAGAGTTTATGCGATATAGCGGCCGGCAATGACAAGGTTCTGGCTATCACCGCCGCGATGCCCGCCGGTACTGGTTTGACAAGGTTCAGGGAAATGTTCCCCAACAGGTTTTTTGACGTGGGAATCGCCGAACAGCATGCGGTAACAATGGCAGCAGGACTTGCAGTCAGCGGTTTTATTCCCGTTGTTGCGGTCTACTCGACCTTCCTGCAGCGGGCTTATGACCAGATTATCCACGATGTGGCGCTGCAGGGTTTGCATATAATCTTTGCAGTGGATAGGGCCGGTATCGTTGGCGAGGACGGTGAAACTCACCATGGCTTATTTGATATCTCCTATTTCAGGCATATTCCCGGTATGGTGGTGATGGCTCCGAAAGATGAAAACGAACTGAGGCAAATGCTATACTCCGCTGTCAGTTTTACGGGGCCGGTGGCTATCAGGTATCCGCGCGGGAGCGGCGAAGGGGTCCCGATTACACGCCAGGTTGAACCGATAGCGCTTGGCAAGGCCGAAGTTCTAAAGGAGGGAACAGACATCACGATTGTTGCAGTCGGGCCCCTGGTTTATTCGGCCCTGGAGGCGGCTGCAGCATTAGAACACAGCGGTATCAGCCCAACAGTTATTAACGCCAGGTTCGTAAAACCCCTGGATGAAAAATGCCTTATTGAGAGTATCAGAAATACCGGGGCTCTTTTGACAGTGGAGGAAAACGTGCTTCAGGGCGGTTTTGGCAGCGCTGTACTGGAAATGCTGAACAACAACCAGCTAAGAGTGCCGGTTACACGGCTGGGTGTTTCAGACGAGTTTGTCGCTCATGGGGCTCCCGCCATTTTAAGGGCAAAATACGGGCTGACCAGTGAAAACATTGTTTGCGAGGTTTCCCGGATGTTAACGGGTAAGGCCAAAACAAGGGGGGCCCGCAAGACGCCTAAAATAAACGTATTGAATTAGTCCAGGGGTGCTCATCTATGACCGGAAAACGACGATTGGACATAATGCTGGTGGAGAATGGCCTTTTCCCTTCAAGAGAAAAGGCCAAAACAGCGATTATGGCCGGTTTGGTAAGAGTGAACGGTAGAGTTGTCGATAAACCCGGCACGGATGTTCCTGTCAGTTCACGGGTTGAAATTACCGGCCCGGCGATCCCCTACGTGAGCCGTGGGGGTCTTAAGCTGGCTAAGGCTATTAAGGAATTCGGGATCCGACTGGCTGGGAAGACGGTAGTTGATGTAGGGGCGTCGACCGGCGGCTTCACTGATTGCGCTTTGCAGAACGGCGCTTCCACCGTGTATGCTGTGGATGTGGGTTACGGCCAATTGGACTGGAAGCTGAGGAACGACCCCAGGGTGGTAAACCTGGAACGAACCAATATAAAGTATCTTGATAAGGCTTTGCTAAAAGATATTCCTGATTTTGTTACAATAGATGTGTCATTTATTTCATTGCAAAAGGTTTTACCCAAGATAGCGGAGATACTGCTTCCCGGCGGAGAGGCAGTGGCTCTTATAAAACCGCAGTTCGAAGCCGGCAGGGGAAAGGTGGGTAAAAAAGGAGTGGTCAGGGAGCCGGCTGTGCACGCTGAAGTAATCCGCAACGTGGTTGCAGCCGCCAGGGAATCTGGTTTTGAGACTATAGGCCTTACATATTCTCCGATAAAAGGCCCGGAGGGCAATATTGAATACCTGGTTCATCTGATGAAACTGCCTGTAAGCCGAGAAACTGAAAAACGGCTCAAAGCAGAGGATATCGACCAAGTGGTGAATGAAGCTTCGAATAACCTGGCGCGGTAAGCAGGGATATTTTTTTAGGTATTACAAAATATGTCTCTTTTTAAAGGAAAAAATACTTTTTTAGCGAATTACCTGTATATAATCACCTTAAAATATTCCATTGGAAAGTGCAGTTAATTGTTCGCCATTGGCGGCGGGAGTGTGGTTTATGGAAGAAAGAACCAGGTTCAGAGTGAGCGATGTCAGCTTAAGGATATTTATTGGTTATCTGGGCGTAGTTGTTATGCTGGCCATAACAATGATCATGGCTGACACAAATATGGCCCGCACCCAACAG
This sequence comes from Firmicutes bacterium UBA2595, assembly GCA_002339745.1. GTDB lineage: Bacteria > Bacillota > Thermincolia > Thermincolales > UBA2595 > UBA2595. The sequence continues at coordinate 4,143 of DDKP01000175.1, forward strand.
GCAATTGAAATCAGCACGCAGAAATACGTCCCGCAGATGAACATAGCTTCCTCCATCAAGTCCATTGTCCAGGAACAACAGATGCTAACCCGTGATTTTACAGTCGGAAACCAAAACATTAAGAAAAAATACAGGGAACTAGACCGGCTGTTCGAGGCGAGGATCAAGGAATTTGAAGCCCTTGGTCCTGATGAGAAAACCCTGCAAAACCTGTACAGGGTTCAGAGAGACCACGACAACTTCAATCTTGTTGCCAATCATATTTTTAAATATCAAGAGGCCGGGCGGGTAAATCTGGTCAATACCTTGTGGAAGAATTATACCCTGGCAGGAGCCAAAATGATCAATGATGCCAACAAACTGGTGGAAAGCTCCAACGCGGGCGTCCAGGAAGCCCAGATTAACAGCCAAAATATCCTGGTTACTTCCCGTAAGATAATGTATTCGGCTACTGTTATTTCCTTTGCGGCATGTTTTATTTTGACCATAATAACCTCCAAAAACATCACAGCCCCCCTTATGAAAATTGTGCGGGCGTCCAAAGACATTGCCAACGGCGACCTCACCCAGAGGATCGAGGATAATTCCATCGGCGAGTTCAGCGAACTGGCCAAGTCTTTTAATACAATGGTGGACAATCTCCAGGCAATTATAGAGAAGGTTGTTACTTCCAGCCGGCAGGTCGCCAGCGCCAGCGAGGCATTCCAGGCGCATACTCAACAGAGCGCTACTGCTTACACTGCTATTAATGATTCGATTGAAGAGGTTTCTGCCGGAGCGAAACAGCAGGCTGACGGCATTTCCGACCTGAAGGCATCTGCTGATTTGGCCATGAGTGCAATTCAAAACATCACCGAAAGCATCCAGACCATTGACCGCACCACCAGCTCGGCTGCTGAAATGGCCCAACAGAGCGGTGAATCGGTTAAGGCGGCGATTAAGCAGATGGAACAGATCGAGCAGAAAGTTGAACACCTTTCCATTGATGTCAGGTCCCTTGACGAAGATATTAAAAAGATTTCCGATATAATAGACATGATTTCAGGTTTTGCCAAGCAAACTAACCAGTTGGCCCTGAACGCCGCCATCGAGGCGGCCAGGGCCGGAGAACAGGGTAAGGGTTTTGCCGTGGTGGCCGAGGAAGTCCGCAAATTAGCTACCGGTTCCGGCCAGTCAGTGGAAAAAATCAAGCAAATAATCGAGAAAATACAGCAAAGGTCCAAAAGTGCCGTCACTTCCATGGATGAGGGGCGCCGTGCGGTAGCAACCGGAACAGTAGTCATTAATGAAGCAGGAAAAATCCTGGTCAAGATAATCGATTCAGTAAATGCCGCATCGGAACAGACCAGGGAAGTAGCCGAAAACACCGAGCAGATTACTGCCAGCAGTGAACATATGGTTCAGGGCATTACAGAAAACGAAAAAATATCGCAGAGGACAGTTAAGACGGCCCAGGATATGTCAGTATTAATCGCATCACAGTCCAAGAACGTGAACGAACTGTTTATTGCTTCCAGTAATCTTGCCATGATGGCACATCAACTGGAGGAAGCGGTCTCTAAGTTCAAGGTTAATTGACTTGGGACTGAACAGGAGGGAAATCCATGGGTTTCAACAGGCATTTAATTCTCGGTATTGTTTTAGTGATGACGATATTTGCGATTTTGGGGTGCACGGGCAAGGCCGACCGTCCAAAGGAGCGGCAAAAAGTCACAAAAGCCCAGGTTAAGGCCTTTCAGAACCAGAAACAACAGAAAAAGGTGGACATTTATATCCCGATTAAAGAACAGTACGCTACCAGCAGGCACAGCGAGTCCCTGAAAACTCTCCTGGGCTACCAGGGCAAAATAGAGCCCAGGTGCTACTCTTGCATGTCTGGGGATTATTTTTTAGCTCCACCGGAAGCCAAGCCTGACCCGGCCACGATAAAATATTCCATCACGTGCGCTGTCTGTCATGAATTGACAACCGCCGAATTTAAATTAAGACTGGACCCGCTGGAGACATGTACTGCCTGTCATCACAACGGTGGCGACATTATCCCCGGAAAAGTGGTTCGCCACCCGCAGAAAGAAATGTTTTTAGGTTATGGGGCAATCGGCGTTCCCATTACCCCCGATTCGAAGTACCGGGCTGGTTTAACCTGTATTGAATGCCATATGCCTAATGAAGCACACACCTTTGAGGGGAAAACACCCGCCGAGGCCATCAAGGAACACACCGAAAGCATATGTGTGATGTGCCATGCGGACCAGTCCGAAGAGGAGTTTGCCAAGGAAGTTGACAGAATACAGAACCAAATTAAGAAGAAATGTGAACGGTTGGAGAATGAACTTAACTTGACTCGAAGGAGAATGGACGAACTGAACAAGAGTGGTATCGATACGTTTGTGACCCAGCAGGTCTATGATATTATTTACACAAACCTGTCCTATATTAAAGCTGATGGAAGCATGGGCATACACAACTTTGAGTATGCCAGTAAAATCCTGGAATATACTGAAAAACGCAGTGAAGAACTGGTAAAACTTTTGAAATGACAAAAAAGAGCCTCAAAATCATCCTCTTCGCAAAAGAGGCAGGTATATTCCTACGAGCGAATCTTCGCTCTACGGAACACACCTGCCTCTCAAAGGTACGGCTGACTTCAGTCCGCCCTTTTTATATATTGGTTTTTGCGTTCTGGGGAAATTTTACGGTCATGTTATGACCTGAAGTATCTTTGTAAATCAGGCTTTCTGCCTTCGAGCCTGATTTAATTTCGAATATCAGCAAGCCGCCGCCCTGGTAATCAGGTGGAATTGTTCTTTTGGTAAATGCCGACTTTCCTACCGGTTGAGTCTGTGTGAGGGAAGGAGAGTATTTATATTCATCTCCTTCAACTGTTTTAAGAATAACATAGTCAGGTGCAACAGGAATATCGGCTTTAGAATTGTTTTCAACTTTAACCAGGATACTCACCACCTCGTAACCCTCCCTGGTATA
>DDKP01000175.1:7520-14077 GCA_002339745.1 Firmicutes bacterium UBA2595
TTGTCTTCAGCAGTCAGGTGAACAGTATCGATGTCCTGGCGTGTCTGCGGGGGAGGGGTTTCTTTCTTTTTGGCAGTACACCCGGCGGAAAAAGTAAATAAAAGGCATATAAACGCCACCAGCAGTTTTTTCATTTAAACCCAACGCTCCTTAAGGTGTTTTTTTTATTTGTGTGCGATAAGTCAATTAACTATTCGACAGTATTTTACATTTCTCCTTGCGGTGAACAACAAAAAAATTGATACAAGGAGTTGGAGCATTTCTGTAGAATAATACATCCGAAGGGGGATGACAATGAATTCCGTCGGAATAATCATTAACCCGGAGAAACCAAATGTCATGTCTATTACCAAACAGATTGTGAACTGGCTGCAGCAGCACGGCAAGCAGGTCCTGGTCTCTGGACTGAATTCCGGGCAGGCCCCGGAAGGGATATCAATATGCTGTGGACATGACCTGCCCAAAAAAGTCCAGTGCATAATAGTGTTGGGAGGAGATGGCACGCTGCTGAGCTCGGCCCGGACAATTGCGGTTGAAGGTACGCCGCTGTTTGGAGTAAACCTCGGGCAGCTCGGTTTTCTCACGGAGATAGAACTTCCTGATCTGATGCCGGCCCTTGACAGACTGATTTCGGGACAGTACGAAATAGAAGAACGGATGATGCTTCAGGCCACAGTGTACAGACGGGGAGAAGAAATAAGCAGATTTTTCTGTCTGAATGATGCGGTAATTACTAAGGGGGCTTTTGCCAGGCTTATCAGGCTTAAGACGTGGGTAAACGACGATTTCGTGGATGTTTACCCGGCGGATGGATTGATTGTTTCCACGCCTACCGGGTCTACCGCATACTCACTGTCAGCAGGAGGACCACTGGTAGTCCCGGACCTTGAGTTGATGATTGTGACTCCTATTTGTCCCCATACGCTCTATGCCAGGCCGCTGGTTATTGATAAAGACAGTAAAGTGACTGTTGAAGTTATGGACACTCAAGCCGAAGTGATGCTTACTATAGACGGGCAGAGCGGTTTTCAGCTGGCTCCATTTGACCAGGTAGTTGTACAAAAAGCGCCATTCAATGCAAAATTCATGAAATTACACCAAAGGGGATTTTACGACATTTTGCGCCAAAAGCTGCGGGAGGGCGGAGGTACGGATGTTTAAGGTTTTAAAAAACACCGTTGAAATAGCCCACGATTATCTTAAAAACTCTGTCCGCCCAGGCAGTGTGGTAGTGGACGGTACTGTCGGCAACGGAAAAGATACCGTGTATCTGGCAGAACTCGTAGGCCGGGAGGGTAGAGTATACGGTTTTGATATTCAGGAACAAGCCATCCGCGCTGCCTCAGACCTGATAGCTGTCCGCGGTTTCTCTGATACTGTTATCCTGTTTAAGGCCGGGCATGAAAATATTGCGGATTATGTAAACGAACCTGTAGATGCTGTCGTCTTTAACCTGGGTTATCTCCCAGGAGGAGACCACAATATAGTTACAAAACCTGATTCTACCGTCAAGGCGGTTCGCGGGAGCCTGGATATCCTTAAGCCGGGCGGCCTTATCTGTATAGTGGTTTACACCGGCCACCCGGGTGGCCTGGATGAACGGCAGGCATTAGAAGAATTTCTCCGTCGTCTTGATAAAAAACAATATTGTGCCGGAAAACTGGATTTTTTAAACCGGGACAAGGCGCCGTATTTGATTTTAATAGAAAAAAGCCTTCGACAGGAGGGTCGGCAGTGAAACAGCAGAGGCACAGAAAAATAATTGAAATTCTAAGACAAAAGGAGATAGAAACTCAGGAAGAGTTGGCCGACCAGCTGAGAAACCAGGGGTACACTGTTACTCAGGCTACTGTATCCCGTGATATAAAAGAACTCCGTTTAATTAAGGTTGCAAAGGGTGACCGCTACTGTTACGCCGTTCCCGGTGACAAGCCGGCTGTCGCGGGCGCCAAGGCCAGGAGAATTTTCCGTGATTCTGTAGTCAGTATGGATTCCAGTGAAAACATTATCGTGGTCAGAACAAATCCGGGGGCCGCCCAGCCGGTGGCGCTGGTTATCGACAACCTCGGGTGGCAGGAAATTATCGGAACCGTGGCGGGAGATGATACGATACTGGTAGTAGTCAAACCCAAATCGGCAGTTCGGCATGTTATGAGTAAGTTTGACATGTTTTTTCACCAGTAATCACTACTCACTTGTGTGGGGTGGACTCAGTTGCTAAAGAAACTGTATATCCGGAACTTTGCTTTAATTGACTGCCTGGAAATCGATTTTCACCAGGGATTTAACGTGCTGACAGGGGAAACCGGGGCCGGTAAATCCATTATCATTGATGCGGTGGGAGTGGTGACAGGCGGTCAGGGATCGGGGGAATTTATCAGGAGCGGCGAAGAAAAGGCGCTGGTTCAGGCGGTCTTTGAAACCGGAGCAAACCGGAGAATCCTGGACATCCTTGAAATGTATGGTCTATACCCTGATGAGGGGGAGGACTTAATCCTTTCCAGGGAACTGGTGAAAACCGGTAAAAATATCTGCCGGGTAAATGCGAGGCCGGTCAACCTGTCGGTTTACAAAGAGATAGCGCAATCCCTGGTGGATATCTACGGACAGCATTACCAGCAGTCTCTTCTCATTCCACAGAAACACATGGAACTCCTGGACGAATACGGCGCAAACAAATTTTTGAAAGAAAAACTAGCCGCGGTTTTCCAGAAAGTCCAGTTATTGGAGGATAAAGTTGCTTCTATGGAAGCAAAAGAGCAGGAACAATTACGAGCTGCTGATATTTATAAATTCCAATTGGAAGAGATCGACCAATCCAGGTTAACTCCCGGCGAAGACCAGGCTCTTGAGGAACAGAAAAACATACTGGCTAATGCTGAAAAGCTTTCTTTCCTGATTAACTCGGCTTATGAGTTATTGTATGAAGGTGGTACACAAAAAGCAGTTATTGAACTTCTTCACGAGGCCATTAACTCAGTGAAGGCAGCAGAATTCCTGGATGAGTCGGTCCGGCCTGCCTATGAGATGTTGGAATCCTCACTCTACCAAATAGAGGAAGCTACAAGGGACCTCAAAGTCTATGCCTCCAAAATCGATTCAGACCCGTCCCGCCTTGAGGAGATTGAAAACCGGCTGAATACCATACGCAACCTGAAAAAAAAGTACGGGAACACAATAAATGATATTCTGCTTTTCAGGGACCGGGTGGCTTCATCATTGGCCTTCTTGGAAAATTACGACCAGGAGCTGTCAAATGCAAAAAAGGAATTGGATAAAGCAAAAAAGGAGTACGAAGCGTTAGCAGGGGATCTGAGTGAAAACAGAAAACAGACTGCCGCAGGATTGGTAAAGCAGATTACGGACGAACTTAAAGATCTGAATATGCCGCACGTTACTTTTGATATTAAGATATCTCCAAGATCAGCCCCTTCCGAACTAGGGGTTGATGAAATAGAGTTCCTGATTTCCCCTAACAAGGGCGAACCGTTGAAACCACTGGCTAAAATTGTCTCTGGAGGGGAAATCTCGAGGATTATGCTGGCCTTTAAATCGATTTTAGCCAGGGTTGATTCTATATCTACTCTTATTTTTGATGAGGTTGACTCAGGCATTGGAGGCAATACCCTGCACGCGGTAGCTCAAAAATTGTCATCTATCGGAAGGGACAGGCAGGTTATTTGTGTAACCCATTCACCCCAGATTGCCGGTTACGGCGACAGCCACTACAGGATAGAAAAAATTGTTTTGAACGACAGAACTATAACCAAGGTCGAGCAACTTACGCATGAAGGACGAGTCGATGAAATCGCCAGGATGCTGTCAGGAGGTCAGATAACGCCCCTGACGAAACAACATGCCGAAGAAATTTTAAAGCGGCAGTTTTTCTCTCTAAATCATTAATTATATTATCTTATCCGAAACCAGAATCTATTCGTTATTCCAATATACAAAAAGGCGCTTTTTTGGTGCGCCTTTTTATTTTTCCTTATCCAATTAAATTATCTCAAAAACTATCAAAAAGAGTTAGTTAGCTGACTTTATGGAAAATTATCGTTATATTTCTTAGCATAAAACAATTTTAATCAGGTTAACTTACATTTAGAATCAAAAAACACCATGGTGAAATAACTTTATCAACTCTAACAGTATAAAAATGGTACTACCGGTAGATTATGGAGGTGGATGAAAAATATCAGAACACCGGGAGAGTGATTTCGGGTGTCCAACCAGAGACGCAAAATCTTAGGAGTATTTATTGCCTTTTTGGTTCTGGCCGTGACTTTCAATCCCCAGGCCAGGAGTTTCCTGTCTCTTCCAAAACAGCAGAGGGTATCGGTTGGAGACCACGTATCTCTGAACCTTAGATTTCCGGAACAGATGTTAAGACAGCTAACTGTTCACGTTCCCCCCGGTTCCAAGAAAGTCCTCTGTCTAAACGGATCTGATTTAAGCGGTAAAATATATCACTTATTTGAAGGCAATCCTATGGCATCATCTCCGGGCAAAGCCACAATACAACTGAGGCTGTTCGGCATTCTGCCGGTAAAAAATGTAGAAGTGGAAGTCCTGCCGCAGACCAGACTCGTCCCGGGAGGCCAATCGGTGGGAGTGCTTCTGCACTCGGAAGGCGTAATGGTAGTTGGTCAATCCGTAGTTCAGGATCAGGAGGGCCATAAATACAATCCTGCTGGTGAAGCAGGAGTAAAAAAAGGGGATATTATTTTAAAGATTAACGGCCAGCCGGTTAAAAATGATGAACAGGTGGCGAGACTGGTGGACCAGACCGGAAAGGAAGGTAAAACTCTAAAATTCCTAATCAAAAGAAAAAACCATACGTTCAACACTTTGGTCAAACCCATATTGTGCCGGGAAACCGGCAGGTACAGGGTTGGCCTCTATATCAGAGACAGCGCCGCCGGAGTTGGAACACTGTCCTTTTATGACCCGCGAACGGGTAAATACGGGGCATTGGGGCATATCATCACCGACTCGGATACCAACCAGCCCATTGATGTCAGCGACGGCAGGATTGTGAAGGCCGTAATCCAGGGAATTCAAGCCGGTCGCAGGGGACAACCGGGAGAAAAAATTGGTATGTTCATCAATGACCAGAGCTTTTCAGGCAGCATTGAAAAAAACACAAAGTTTGGCATTTACGGTTCACTAAACCGGGAATTAAAAAACCCCCTCTATGACGAACCTATTCCTATAGCTCTGGCCGATCAGGTCAAAATAGGGCCAGCTGAAATGTTGACAGTCCTTGACGGTGAAAAAATGGAAAAATTCCGGGTGGAAATAAAGCGTATTTTACCCCAAACTGCACCTGACAGTAAGGGTCTCATCATTGAGGTCACTGACCCCAGGCTGTTAAAACGGACAGGAGGAATAATCCAGGGTATGAGCGGGAGCCCTTTAATTCAGGGCGGGAAGCTCATTGGAGCCGTAACCCATGTTTTCATAAACGACCCGACCCGTGGGTACGGATGTTTGATAGAATGGATGCTTATGGAATCCGGAGGACAATTAAATAGAAAAATAGGAATCAGGGAGACCAATGGTCTCCCTGATTTAACAATAAATCCCAAACCAGTTCGACAATTCATTATAACATTAATTAGTTTTTTGTCTGGTTTTGTCTTTAAAAAATTACAGTTTTGGGCAGGAATTCTCGCTCTTATGTAGAAAATCTCTATTATAGTGTAAGCTAGAAAAATCTGTCAGGAGGCTGAAAAGGAATGAGTTTAAGAGGAATAAAGATTCTTATAGCAGATGATAACAGAGAGTTCTGCGAGTTGTTAAAAGAGTTTATTTCTCAGGAGGATGAGTTTTCCCTGGTGGGGATAGCCAATAACGGTGTGGAGGCTGTAGAAATAATTGATAGGGAAAAACCTGACGTGGTAATTTTAGACATTATCATGCCGCACCTGGATGGCATCGGTGTTCTGGAAAGGCTTGCTGCCAACGGCGTCCAACCCAGACCCAAAATCATTATGTTGACGGCGTTCGGCCAGGAGAATGTGACTCAAAGGGCAATTGAACTTGGAGCTGACTACTACATACTGAAGCCCTTTGATTTTACCGTACTGGCTACAAGAATTAGACAACTGGCGGAAGGAGAAAGCGTTCCCCAGTATACGCCTCCTGTCAGAACGCGCAACCTGGACGTGGCTGTTACCAATATTATTCATGAAATGGGTGTACCGGCCCATATCAAGGGTTACCAGTATCTAAGGGATGCTATAAAAATGGTAGTAGATGAAGTTGGCCTGTTGGGCGGCGTCACGAAAGAACTTTACCCCCTTATTGCTCAAAAATACTCTACCACTCCTAGCAGGGTTGAAAGGGCTATCAGACATGCCATTGAACTTGCCTGGGACCGTGGTAACGTAGAAATGATGAACAAGTTTTTTGGTTATACCATTAATTTGGAGAGAGGAAAACCTACCAACTCAGAGTTTATTGCCATGGTGGCTGATAAATTGAGAATCAGTACCTAGGTCAGTTAATACAGAAGGATTAAAGATGGCATTATAAGCTTAATGCAATAATAGTCA
>DDKP01000174.1 GCA_002339745.1 Firmicutes bacterium UBA2595
CTGATTCGCGGGTCATCAGGACCCTTGCTCCCGCCTGGTTCAGAAGACTTTTCAGCCTTTTGCCGACCTGAAGAACAATATCTTTCTCTTTTACTCCATTATAACCGACCGCTCCCGGGTCGATTCCCCCATGTCCCGGATCTATGACTATGAGCCTGCTGGTAACAGCCCACGAGGTGACCGGTGAACCACGGCTTAGGGTAAAAACGGAATTAAGGGCAATCAGCAATACTAATGAAACGAGAACGGCAGATAAAAAACCTTTCTTCAGCTTAAAGGTTCTAATAAAGACCGGCTGCAAGATAACCCTCCTTCGCGGGATTCTTTTTAACTATATGCGTGCAACTGAAAAGTTATAACAAAGATAGCAGGAATTCCCGTTGTTCTCAAGAAATATCACATAAATACTACGATGTCGGCTAAAATAGGTATAAAGGAGGGAGCAGTTTGAGCAATATTGTCTTGTGCGGCGTGGCGCCTCATCCACCGATACTGTTGCCTGAAGTTGGAGGCAGGGAATCCAAAAAAGTAACGGCAACTTTTCAGGCTATGGAAAGACTTGTGGATTACATTTCCGGCAGCGGAGCCGAGGTGATTGTCATTATGTCGCCCCACTCACCGGTTTTTCGTGACGGCATAGCCATCAACGGCAGTAACATTTTATCCGGCAATCTAAGGCGCTTCTGGGCTGACCTGGAGTTCGAATACAACAATGATATAGACCTGGTCCGCGAAATAATTGACCAGGCCCGCCGGCGCGGAATAGTCGCATTTGAACTTGACGACGGGGTGGCAGTCGATTACGACGTGTCCACCAGGCTTGACCACGGTATCCTGGTTCCGGCGTATTTCTTCGATAAAGCCGGGTTGGACCTGCCTATGGTTGCCGTATCGATGGGACTGTTGCCGTTTAATGAACTCTATGCGTTTGGGACAGCGATACAAAAGGCTGCCGACAGACAGGGGAAAAAGGTAGCCCTGGTGGCCAGCGGTGACTTGTCTCACCGCTTGAGCCGCGGAGCGCCTGCCGGTTATTCCCCCAGGGGGGCTGTTTTTGATAAGAACCTAGTGGAAATGCTAAGAAACAAAGACTTCAGGGGAGTTCTTAATATTGACCGCCACCTGGCCGAAGAAGCGGGAGAATGCGGGCTGAGGACAATCATCATGATGCTTGGGGCCATGGACGGAATGGAAGTGGAAGCGGAGATCCTGTCATACGAGGGGCCTTTTGGAGTGGGGTACCTGGTGGCAGCATTCACCCCGCGGGATGGCAGCAGGGACAGCCTCCTGGAAGAAATTGAGGCTGAGCACAAGAAAAAGATTCAGACCCGCCGGGCCGGCGAAAGCTCTTTGGTTGGTTTGGCCAGAAAGGCCCTGGAAACCTATGTCCGGGAAGGACGGAAGATCACCCCAAATGTTAGCGAGAACCCTTTACTGGAGGAACAGGCCGGCGTTTTCGTTTCTCTGAAAAAACACGGACAGCTGCGTGGTTGTATTGGGACTATTATGCCGACGACTGATAACATCGGCCTCGAGATTGTCAATAATGCCATCAGCGCCGGGACCATGGATCCCAGGTTCGAGCCCGTCAGACCGGAAGAACTGGATGATCTGGTATACTCCGTGGATGTTTTAAAACCTCCTGAGCCTATTGAAAGCCAGGAACAGCTTGATGTCAAAAGGTACGGGGTAATTGTACGCAGCGGGAGAAGGTCGGGTTTGCTTCTACCTAACCTGGAAGGGATAAACACGGTTGAGGAGCAGGTAGCCATTGCCAGGCAGAAGGCAGGCATCGGTCCCAATGAACCCGTTCGGTTGGAAAGATTTGAAGTGGTAAGGTATTACTGAAATCAGGAGTGTCATTATGAAACAGGCAATGTTCTGGGAAAAGAGAGGGGAAGAAAAGGTCCAGTGCCTGCTGTGCCCTCAGAAATGTGTTATCGCTCCCGGTAAAAAAGGGTTCTGCCGGGTAAGGTTGAATGAGGGGGGCGAACTGTTCACCCTAAATTACGGCAAAGTTTCCTCGTACGGGATGGACCCTATTGAAAAAAAGCCGCTGTACCATTTTTACCCGGGATCCTATATCTTTTCAGTGGGCACTTTCGGCTGCAACCTGCGGTGTGGTTTCTGCCAGAATTGGACCATTGTCCATGGCGCCCCGGAGACGATTACCCTTTCTCCTGAGGAACTTGTCAAGTTCACCGCCGCGGAACCCCAGGGACACAAGTCGATTGGAATCGCTTACACTTACTCGGAGCCCTTCATGTGGTACGAATATGTTTATGATACCGCCAGGATAGCGAGAAAGGCCGGGTTGAAAAATGTCCTGGTGACAAACGGCTTCATTAATCCTGAGCCCCTTGACGAGATTTTGCCCCTGATTGATGCCATGAACATTGATGTCAAGGGGTTTTATGACAGGTATTACAATGAAACATGTACCGGGGAACTCCATCCGGTGTTGGAAACGGTAGAAACGGCCAGCAGGCAATGTCATGTGGAAATCACAACCCTGCTGGTTACCGGGTTAAACGATTCGGAAGAGGAAATTTCGGACCTGGTGGACTGGTTGGCCGGAGTGGATGCGGATATTCCTCTGCACTTTTCCAGGTACTTCCCTAATTACAAGATGGATCTGCCTCCTACACCGCTTCATACCATGGAAATGGCCAGGGAAATCGCCCGGAAAAAACTAAATTATGTATACCTGGGCAATGTTTTTGGCTCTGACGGAAGCAACACATACTGCCCGCAGTGCAGCGAACTGTTGATTTACCGGGGTACTTACCGGGCGGCAAACAAGGGAATAAAAGGCAAGAACTGCCGCAGGTGCGGCAGGGAGATAAATATCATTGGAAATACATAATTGGATAGATACGTACAACCTGTTCATGAGGGTTGTCAGGAAAATCAGGCCGGGAAAAAAGCGGGTGCGGTAGCCCCGCATTTTTTTGCGTTTACTGGAAAAAATAGATTGTAGAAAAAAGCATCACAGCGGAACACACGAAAGGAGTAATCCTCTTGCTGACAAGAAGACAGTTTATCAGGATGGTTATGGCGACTACAGCTGCGCTACAGTTGTCTGATTATCTCATCCCCATGCTGGCTGAGGCCTTTACGGGAAAGAAAAAGCCCCCGGTCATCTGGCTGGAGATGATGACGTGTACCGGAAACTACCTTTCTGTCGCCAATACCCTGCACCCGAACATGCGGGAGCTGTTATTTGATACCATTGACCTCCACTTCAGCAATACCACTATGGCTGCTGAAGGGGACATGGCCATAGAGGCGCTGATGGAAACCGTGGAAAGGGAAAAAGGGGAGTTTATACTTCTTGCCGAGGGGACTGTTCCGCTCAAAGCCGGCGGCAGGTACGGCGCCATAGGCCATCATAAGGATGGAACAATGTTCACAGACCTGGAAGCTATACGATATGTCGCTCCCAGAGCCAAATACATTATGGCCGTAGGAACATGCGCCGCTCATGGGGGGCCTTATGCCGCTCACCCGAATCCTTCGGGTTCCGTTCCGGTCCATAAAGTGGTCGACCAGCAGGTAGTGAATGTGCCAGGGTGTCCGGTTCATCCCGACTGGGTCATAGGAACCCTGACCCATCTTCTTTTATATGGCATTCCCAACCTGGATGCTTTTAACCGGCCGACAGTATTTTACGGGCGCAGGATACATGACTGGTGCCCCAGGAGGCAGCATTTTGACAACGGGGATTTTGCCATTCATCCCGGTGAAGAGAAATGCACGTATAAAATCGGTTGTAAGGGGCCTGTAACTTTTGTGGACTGCCCCACCAGGCAGTGGATCGGTGACCACAACAGCTGGCCGGTGGAAGCCAATTCCCCCTGTATCGGGTGTGTGAACCCCGATTTCCCGGACGGGATGTCGCCATTTTTCGCCCATCTGCCAGATGTTAACGTTCTGGGAACAAGAACCACTTCCGACAAGGTCGGGCTGGGAGTCGCGGCTCTCACGGCCGGCGGTATAGGGGCTCATCTTCTGGCGAACGTGGCGACCGGCAGGCTAGGCAGTCACCTGGTCAACGGGACGAGGCCGAGGCCGGAGGGAATAATCCGGGATGCCCGGAAGCATTCCGGGGATAATATGAAGGAAGTTGTTTTCTTACCGAAAGGCAAAGTCAGAGACTTCTACCTTAAAAGGTATTATGTAAAAAAAGAAGGTGGCCACTTTGGGAAAGAAGATCCGGATCAGTCCGGTAACCCGTATTAACGGTTTTTGGAATCTTGAGATACAGGTTGACGGCGGGCAAATAACCGATGCCTGGAGCAGCGGGATATTTTTCAGGGGCCTTGAGGAAATTCTTAAAGGCAGGGACCCCCGCGACGCCGCCTATTTAACGGAACGGATCTGCGGCATATGTTCCAGCGCCCACGCGGTGGCGGCGTCTCACGCCATTGAAGATGCGCTGAAAATCGAAATCCCGAAGAACGCGGTCCTGCTCAGGAATATTAGTTTTGGGGCAGACCTGCTGCAGAACCATATCAGACATTTTTACCTGCTGACCATTCTTGATTTTGTAAAGGGACCTGACAGGCCCCCTTTTATTCCCAGGTATGAGGCGGATTACCGCCTGTCAAAGCCCGAAACAAACAGGATTATGGA
>DDKP01000047.1:0-1389 GCA_002339745.1 Firmicutes bacterium UBA2595
AGGAGGAAAAACTGATGACAGATAAAAAATATCATCCGGAAACACTTGCCCTGCATGCCGGACAAAAACCGGACCCCACGACCAATTCCAGAGCCGTTCCCATTTACCAGACTACATCTTATGTATTTAATGATACCGGCCATGCGGCCAGACTGTTTGGGTTGCAGGAGTTCGGCAACATATACACCCGCCTGATGAATCCCACAACCGACGTACTCGAGCAGCGCGTGGCCGCCCTGGAGGGGGGCGTGGGTGCGCTGGCGGTAGCTTCGGGTCAGTCGGCCATCACCCTGGCCCTGTTGTTGCTGGCCCATTCCGGGGACGAAATAGTATCTTCGGCCAGCCTTTACGGAGGGACCTACAACCTTTTGCATTACACTTTTCCCACCATGGGGATTGATGTAAAATTTGTTGATCCGGCTGATCCCGAAAACTTCAGGCGTGCCGTTACCTCCAAAACAAAGGCAATCTTTGCGGAAACACTCGGCAATCCCAAGCTCGATACCCTGGATATTGAAGCCGTAGCTCAGATTGCCCATGAGCATGAAATCCCACTGGTTATAGACAATACTCTGCCCTCTCCTTACCTGGTGAACCCCATTGCCCACGGAGCCGATATCGTTGTTCATTCAGCCACCAAGTTCATCGGGGGCCACGGTACATCCCTCGGAGGTATAATAGTAGACTCAGGAAATTTTGATTGGGGTAATGAAAAGTATCCACAATTAAGTGAACCTGACCCCAGCTATCACGGAGTGAACTTCTGGGAGGCGTTGGGACGGATGGCATATATCATCAAGGTCCGCGTACAACTGCTCAGGGATGTGGGCCCGGCCCTCAGCCCGTTTAACGCCTTCCTGCTCCTGCAGGGCCTGGAAACGTTGCATTTACGGATGGAACGGCACAGCCAGAATGCTCTTAAAGTGGCCGAGTTCCTGTCGGGTCATCCCAAAGTTGCCTGGGTTAACTATCCGGGCCTGGCAAACCATCCTTCATATGAAATTGCAAAAAAGTACCATAAGAATGGATTGTTTGGAGGTATCCTGGGATTTGGAATCAAAGGCGGCCTGGAGGCAGGCAAAAAGTTTATTGACGGCTTGCAACTGCACTCTCTCCTGGCCAATGTAGGTGATGCCAAGTCCTTGGTGATTCACCCTGCTTCCACCACTCACCAGCAGCTTACCCCGGAAGAACAACTGTCTACAGGGGTCACACCTGATTTTATCAGGCTATCCGTTGGTCTGGAGAATATCAATGACATTTTAGACGACTTGGATCAGGCATTATCGAAAGTTTAAACACCTGTACAGAAGAGTAGCCAACACTAAGAGGTTGAGGCGGAACGGCCCCAACTTCTGTTTTTTTGGAACGCAAAACTTCAAAATTTAT
>DDKP01000047.1:1719-8965 GCA_002339745.1 Firmicutes bacterium UBA2595
AAATTTATTATATTTCTTGCCATGGCTAGATATTTATGTTATAATGATTCATCGAGACCGAGGGGGTCTCGTTTACAGCCCTGCTCTACCCTAAGAGGTAGGGCCGCTTAGTCCATAGGGAGGAGGTGAATAGTTATGCGAGCTTACGAGGCAATGTACATCATCAGGCCGGACCTGGACGAAGAGCAGACCGAAGCAGTTGTTGAAAAATTTAAGAGCCTGGTGGAGAACAACAACGGTGAAATAACCAAACTCGATAAGTGGGGTAAACGGAGACTCGCATACGAAATCAAACATAACCGGGAAGGGTTTTATGTTTTGATGAAGTTCAACGGTGATAGTGGTACCGTAGCCGAGCTGGACAGGGTTTTCCGCATCACCGATGAGGTGCTGAAACATATGATTATTCGGGAAGATGATTAATCTAACGAAATACCCGTATTTGGCAAGAAAAGTCCAGGGTGGTGGAGTTAAGTGTTAAACCGGATTATATTAATCGGGAGGCTGACCAAGGACCCCGAGCTACGGTATACACCTAACGGTAGAGCTGTGGCGGGTTTTACCCTGGCTGTTGATCGTCCGTTTAAAAACCAGCAGGGTGAGCGTGAAACTGACTTTATCAGCATAGTTGTTTGGGGTCCCCAGGCCGAGAACTGTGCCAATTACCTTTCCAAGGGTAAGCTGGCTGCAGTGGATGGGCGCCTCCAGATACGTTCCTTTGAAGGACAGGACGGCCAGCGACGCTGGATTACCGAAGTGGTGGCCGACACAGTCAGGTTCCTCAGCCCCAAGTCCAGCGACAGTTCCTTTGAACCAACCGATATCGGGAGTGAAGTTGACTTTTCGGATGATGACATTCCATTCTAGACCGTAGGAGGGATAAGATGAAGCGTGATCGCGGGAGAAGGCCCAGAAAACGGGTCTGCGCTTTCTGTATAGATAAGATCGAGAGCATAGACTACAAAGATGGCGGAAAGCTCAGGAAATATGTTACTGAACGTGGGAAGATTCTTCCCCGGCGAATTTCTGGTAATTGCGCCAAGCACCAGCGTCAACTTACCACGGCCGTAAAGCGCGCGCGGCACATGGCGCTGTTGCCGTTCACGGCAGAATAGAACGTGAAAAGGGAGCTGACAGCTCCCTTTTGGTTCGTCCGGCATATTTACTGAGCCGGTGGGTTGAAACATACTGTTTGGGAAGAGAACCTGGGTCTGGAATAAATTGATTTTTCGCCGATGAAGGAAAACTGAAAAGATGTGCAGAATAGTAAAAAGACATTTTTGGTTTCGGGAGGGGTAATGATGTCCGTTTTCGACCAGGGGATAGACATAGCCAGGAATATCCGGGTTATCGAATGGCTTAAATCTGAACTTATTGGAACAATGGCTGCTTTATATAAAGCAATGATTAAAAATAGCGAAGAAGCAATTGAAGATGCCATGGCCAGCATGATAATCACAATTTATGTTATGGCCCGCAGGCTGGGAATAGGCTTTGCCCAGCTGGACATCACAGTGGAAAGTAAACTAGGAAGAGCTATAAAAGAAAAACACGAAGTTGAAGACTGGTATGGAGACCTGACAGCTCTGCTCAGGTACAGAGGCGACAAGAAGAGGTGAAATCTTTGGTACAGCAGCAGAGGGTCAACCCATACGTAGAAGGGGCATTTTTGGCCTCAATTACAGCAATAATGGGAGCTCTTGCCATTTATTTTTTACCTGTAAAGTTTCTGGTGGATTTTATCTGGGGCATTCCAATTATAGTAATTATTAAGAGATACAATTTCCGGATTGGCATTCTTACCCTGATCACCACGTTTATTATTACCTTGATGTTGACTGATCCGGTGACGACTTTGCTGATGTTTATCCAGCTGGCTCCTCTGGCGATGGCTTACGGGTTACTGTTCAAACTTGAAATTCCCCCCGGACCGGCGCTCTTGAGCGGTTCTGTTGTTTCAATCATTTCAACGGCGCTTACTTTAATAGGGTTCATCTATATTGCAAAGGTAAATATCATCCCTTCGGAACAGGAATTGCGCGCTCAGGCTGAATTGGTCAAAGCTTTTTATATCTCAAAGGGTTTGATGAATGCGGAGGAAGCCAGGCGTTTTTCTGAGATTTCCGTTGGGCTTGTACGGTCCATGATTCCGAGTTTCTTTGCGGTCGGAGCCATTATCCGGGCTTTTCTTACTTATATTCTGGCGGTCAAGGTCTTCCGGAAACTCCGTTATGAGGTAGATTCGCTGCCTCCTTTCAGTGAGTGGAGGCTTCCCTGGTATTCAGTATGGCCGTTGATTATCGGTTTGGGGTTAACACTTACAGGGGACCAATTCAATTTCGAAATTATATCCACGATTGGGAAAAATACACTGTTTTTTGTTATTCCGCTGTATTTCCTGATAGGTTTATCGGTAATCACTTACTTATTTAAAAATTGGAAAATTCCCACATGGACAAAGGTTCTGCTTGGTGTGGCCGCGACTGTCAACTTAAGTGGAAGCGTTGTCCTGTTTGTTCTTATAGGAGCGTTTGACCCGCTGGTTTCTTTCCGTCAATGGAGGAAACCAAAAGGAGATTAGCGAGGAGGTTGCCATGAAAGTTATCTTACTTCAGGATGTGAAAAAGGTTGGTTCCAAGGGAGATATCCTGGAAGTTGCCGAAGGCTATGCCCGTAACTATCTGTTTCCCCGCAAGCTTGCCGTTGAGGCTACCCAGGGGCATTTGCGGGACCTTGAACAAAAAAAGGCATCAGAGATGAGGAAAAAGGCCCAATACCTGGAGCAAGCCAGGGGAGTGGCTGCAAAACTTGAAACAATAACTGTTAAAATTCCTGCAAAAGCCGGTGAAAGCGGTAAACTTTTTGGTTCTATTACCAGCAAAGACATTGCTGATGCGATAAAAAACCAGTACAGTATTGAAATAGATAAAAAAAAGATTGCTTTGGATAATCCAATTAAGTCCCTTGGAGTCTATCCTGTTACCGCAAAACTGCACCAGGAAGTCCAGGCCCGTTTTCAGGTACAGATAATTGAGGCTTAGAAAGGGGTTAACTCATGAAAAGTTTTTTGGAAAAGTTTATCACGCGGAGTGATAGACCTGAATTGGCGGAGAAGTTTTCAGAACGGGAACAGCTCAAGCGTCAGGTTAATACTCTGTACAGCATGTTAAGCAATATTTACGGTTCAGATAAAGTCGTTTTAAAGGCAGGAAAACTGGAAGCCCTTGATTTGATGCGTTCAAATATATTTGAAGAACGGGTGTTGGCCCTGCAGAGAATCGTTTTTGAGGACCCCACCATTGACAGGATTCCTGCCGAAGAGGAAATCCCCAAAATAATCAGTGATATTGAGGAGGAAATTGCCGATATTATTGCCCGCAGGTCGGTAGAAGACAGGCTTGAGAAGAAGATTGCCGAGAGAATGCAGCAGCGGCACGAGGATTACGTCAAGGAAATAAAGATGCAGATTATAAAGGAAACTGCCGGACCGGAAAATGCCCAAACTTTGAAGAAACTTGCCATTTTGGAAAAACTGGAGCGGAAAAAACTGTCCCGGTCGGCCCTGGAAGCATTAAGGCCGGATTCTTTCGAGGAAGTGGTCGGACAGGAAAAGGCCATCAAATCTCTGATTTCGAAACTGGCGTGCCCCTTTCCTCAACATATAATTTTATATGGCCCGCCAGGGGTTGGAAAAACCACTGCCGCCCGGTTAGCGCTGCAGGTGGCCAAAAAAGTGAAAGGCACTCCGTTTGACGAGGATGCGGCTTTTGTCGAAGTCGACGGGACAACCCTGAGATGGGACCCGCGGGATGTTACCAACCCTTTACTGGGATCGGTACATGACCCTATCTACCAGGGGGCAAGGCGGGATCTGGCCGATTCGGGAGTGCCGGAGCCCAAATTGGGGCTGGTGACAGAGGCCCACGGCGGCGTTTTGTTTATAGACGAAATCGGAGAGCTTGACCCCATGCTGCAAAACAAGCTCTTGAAGGTACTGGAAGACAAAAGGGTGTCCTTTGATTCTGCTTACTATGACCCGCATGATACCAGTGTTCCTCAATATATTAAAAAGATCTTTGAGGAAGGGGCGCCGGCGGACTTTATTCTCATCGGCGCCACAACAAGGGAACCTTCCAGCATCAACCCGGCCATCCGTTCCCGCTGCGCCGAGGTGTATTTCCAGCCGCTAACTCCTAAAGAAATTGAACAGATTGTCATCAAATCTGCCCAAAAACTCAATGTTACCCTGGAACAAAAGGTCCCTGAGCTTATCAGTGAATATACCATTGAGGGCAGGAAAGCCATCAATATCCTGGCTGATGCGTACGGTTTGGCGCTTTACAAACGGCACAACGCGGATACTGATACAAATGACCCTGTCATTATTAAAGTTGAAGATGTTCTCGAAGTGGTTCAGGTCAGCAGGCTTTCCCCGTTCGTGAATTTAAAGGGATCGCCTGCCTGCGAAATCGGTAAGGTATTTGGTCTTGGGGTGCTCGGGTTTGTTGGTTCCGTCCTGGAAATCGAGGCAGTCGTTTTCCCGTCTCAGACGAAAGGCAAAGGTACAATCCGGTTTAACGACACAGCAGGGAGCATGGCCAAGGATTCCGTTTTCAATGCTACTTCCGTAATCCGCAAAATTTCCGGGCAAGATATGAGAGATTATGACATTCACGTCAACATCGTTGGAGGCGGGCGCATCGACGGCCCGTCCGCCGGAGTCGCCATTATGGGCGCAATTCTCAGTTCCCTGCAGAACCGGCCTGTTCGCCAGGATGTGGCGGTAACGGGAGAAATCTCGATTCAAGGCCGGATTAAAGCAGTTGGCGGGGTGTTTGAAAAGATTTACGGAGCGAAACAGGCCGGTATGAAAAAAGTTTTAATTCCCAAAGAAAACGAAAAGGACGTTCCATCAGACCTTAGAGGTATTGAAGTTGTAATGGTAGATACAGCCCAGGAAGTCCTGGAGTACCTGTTTGAATCTGCGGAACAACAGCCAATGGTTGGCTAACTGCACCGCAAATGGACTGAGGAGGTGGGCAGATGAGTGTTCCCCTGGAAAAAATCCCACCACAAAACCTGGATGCCGAGCAATCAGTGCTGGGGGCTCTGTTGATTGATAAGGAGGCAGTGGTTAAGGTCTTGGAGATTTTGCGTCCCGAGGACTTTTACCGTGACGCTCACAGCCATATTTTTCAGGCCATAGTGAACCTTTTTGACCGGAACGAGCCCATTGACCTTATTACTTTGACAGAGGAACTGCGGAATACGGGATTGCTGGATCAGGTCGGGGGCGTTTCGTATGTGGCAGGATTGGCTAATTCTGTCCCGACTTCGGCCAACGTGGAGCATTACGCGGCTATTGTTGAAGAGAAAAGCCTGTTGAGGAAACTCATCAGTGTTTCAACCAGAATTGCCCAGCTTGGATACGAAGCCGGGGAAGAGGTTGAAGCCCTGCTGGATAAGGCGGAACGGATGATCTTTGAACTGAGCCAGCGCAAATCCCACTCCAGCTTTGTACCCCTTAAAAAGGTCCTGATGCAGACTTTTGAACGAATCGAATTCCTCCACCAGAACAAGGGAGGCATTACCGGTGTTCCCAGCGGGTTTACGGATCTGGACCGGCTGACCTCGGGTTTTCAGAATTCGGACCTGATTATTGTTGCGGCCAGGCCGTCAATGGGCAAGACTGCTTTTTGCCTTAATATAGCCCAACATGCCAGTGTGAGAAAAAAAATGCCGGTCGCTGTATTCAGCCTGGAAATGTCCAGGGAACAGCTGGTGACCCGGATGTTGTGCGGGGAAGCCATGGTGGACCAACAGAAGGTCCGGACCGGCCAACTGTCCGACGAAGACTGGCAGAAACTGACCAAAGCGGCGGGGCCGCTATCTCAGGCCCCTCTGTACATAGACGATTCCCCGGGACTTTCCGTGATGGAGATGCGGGCCAAATCCAGGCGGCTCAAATCCGAACACGGGCTGGCGATGGTCATCATAGACTATCTCCAGTTAATGCAGGGAAACCGTAAATCCGAAAACCGGCAGCAGGAAATTTCGGAAATCTCTCGCTCGTTAAAATCCCTGGCCCGGGAGCTACAGGTGCCGGTTATCGCCCTTTCCCAGTTAAGCCGGGCGGTAGAACAGAGACAGGATAAAAAACCTATGATGTCAGACCTGCGGGAGAGCGGTTCCCTGGAACAGGACGCAGACCTGGTCATGTTTATCTACCGGGACGAATACTATAACCAGGATTCAGAAAGACGGGGCAGGGCCGATATCTTGGTGGCGAAGCAGAGAAACGGGCCCGTAGGAACAGTGGAACTGGGGTTCTTCAAGGAATTTACCAAGTTTGTAAACCTTGAACGCCAGATGGATCAGTAAGTGGTAAGCGTTATACCAGATGTTAGGTGTGAGGTTCAAGGTATCAGTAAAATTTGGATGGGTTTGCCCCATAAGTAACTGGGACAGCCTTTCTTTTTTATGTCCGGGTCCTACGGAAGGCAGATTGTTTCTGCGAACTTTTCAATTTTTTCTTGGGACAGATCGGCGCTACTTTTTGTAATATCCTTAATCGTACGCATTATAAATTTATCAAATATGTTAAGTTTTTCATAGCAAATTTCGTATCCAAATACTTCTTTGACCCTGGCATGATTATACAATTCTTTAGGAAAAGCGCATTCAAGCTCTCTTGTCCTTACCGGTTCCGGCTCGCCGGCGCAGATAAACAGCCCTACTCTTTTATGTAATAACAGCGGTAATTTGGCTTTAATATATTGTGTGAGCGCTTTTTGTATTTTGCCTTTGTATATCGATCCTCCGAGTATAATATTATCGTAGCCCTCAAGGTCCGGAGCCTTTTCTTTAGCAATGTTGACCAATAACACTTCACCGTGCATTTTTGATTTCAATATTGCCGCTGCTTTTTCGGTACAGCCGTATTTTGTGGCGTAGATTATTAAAGTTCTCATACTTTTCCTCCTATACCTGACGGTATCCGGGCTCCCGGATACTTTTCATAATTAAAACCAGGCTATAAATGCTAATATAAATGCAAAAAAGCTTACCGACATAAGTATTTTCCGTATATTTTTACCGTATCGCCGCGAACTGATTTAAAATCATATTGCCCCGGCCCCTGATCCGAAAACACTCTATAGGCCGACGCAGTAAATGACAATACTATAAGGCAAATTACCAGAATGCTGATAGCGCTTTTAAACCTCATTGCAATACCCTCCCTTTG
>DDKP01000163.1 GCA_002339745.1 Firmicutes bacterium UBA2595
TTGACCTGACCTCCTGGGCATATCCTGCCATTAAGGTCGGGTTATTTGCAGCAGACGCTTTATCATAGTCCTCTATAAGTGCTTTAAGCTCCAGGAATCCTCCGTAAAGAACCGTCGTCTTAAGCGGCGGCGTAAGATGGTCTACTATGACTGCGAGCCCTCTTCTCTTAGCCTGTAAGCCTTCACCAACACCGTCCACAATGTAGATGTACACTGAAGGAGTATCTGCAATCATTATGTCGGAATAATCAAAACTTGCCAGAGCAACCTGCTTTCTCGGCAGCCATTCATAGGTGGCATGCCTTCCGATGTGTACCTGGGCATCGGCACCGAATTTCTGGTTTACCCAGGCGTACCAGGCAAGATACTGGTGAGGCGGCGGAACCACTGTGCTATGGTAAAACTTGCCTGCATCAGCCTCCCATCCCCGCTGTGGTTCTGGGCCAACGAAAATATTGCCGAAGTACATTCCTGGAATTACGATGTATTTTTTCCCATCCTTTGTAACAGTCATTATGTTTCCCGGTGGCTCTCCCCAACCTGTTAGCCCCGGTATCGCCAGTTCTAAAAAGGCAGCTTTCGCTCCGTAGAAGGAAGTCCATGCAGCATCTGGGTTAATATTGTTCACAACATCCTTAAGCGCGTTGCTCATCACATTTATCTGTTCAATGGCTTGCTCAGATTTCTCTGGATAAGTGTTAGCCAGACTAATCATTTCTTTGGTCCACGTTTCAATGGTCTTTAGGGTTGCGGTTCTCGCAGTTTCATCAGTTTTTCCATATTCTGCTCCGATTTTGGTTATTTCTTCAATGTATCCTACCGGTCCTTCGGTAACCTGTTTTTTGGCTATGGGATGCAAATTATCAAACCATGCTTGGTATTCCCCTGCGTCCCACAGAATCGTGTTCGGATCGTTCGCTATCTCCTCGAGAACTCCCGGTGCCCAGTTAGCCACGTTTATTCCTCGTTCAAGCATCATTGCTACAAGTTCATCCGGTGTTTGTGGAAAATCGCCAACAGTATATCCCTCTTCCATAAGCCTATGGAGTATCTCAATTATGCTCTCTGGAACATTCAGATAACTTGCACCAATGTTATCTTTTCCTGGTGGGTAGTTGTAGTAGATTAGCGCTATTTTTTTGGCTGCATTATCCATGTACTTCAGTTGTACCCAGTTGTATACTCTGTTTGCCAGTTTATCCATCCTATCTGGAATAGCCCTATAACTTACCAATTCAGCGCCGGTTGTTGGATCCACCTCTTTTTCTGTTGTAGCCACGAATATGGGTTCTATTATGCCCTGGGTCTCTGGAATAGCGATCTGGTAATAAGTGTCACTCCAGAGAAGTCCGTCGTCGGATGCCAACCATTCGCCCACAGTTCTTTTGGTTGAGGTCATCGCTCTGAAAACCGGCACATTGATGTTATCTAGGAACCGATTGGTCTGATCCAAAAAGCCAGAGCCAAGCGAAAAGAAGAAGAAGCTGACTAATGCATCAATTTTTGACGGGTAGTTTTGTGGATTAGCTTCGTATTCTGCAGTTGATGGAGCGCCGGTAAAGAACTTTACCATGGCAGAATAGATGTTCAGCGGCTGTGTTCCAACCGTCCCGGAATATGCTCCAACCACCGGTATCACATTCAGTTCCTTGGCCGTTAGCTTGTCTATTAAGGTTTCAAAGTGATCCATGTTACCGGCAAGCACAGGGCTGGTATATTCCACAATACCTACCGTGGGTTTGGAAGGGTCAAGAGGGTACTCTATTAAGTAGTCCTCTAAACTTGTAAAAATCCTGCCATCCCTGTAGAGCATTTCGTTTGGCACGACCTGGTAAGGATGGGGATCCCATTCGGGTTTCCAAATATTTTGCCATATCCCGCCAACAAGTTCGCTGTGTTTTTTCAAAGCGCTCTTATACATGTTCACGTAATTGTCTGTTCCCTTGGCTGCCTGGTATAAACTTATGTCTATCCAGTCGCCGATTTGCGGGTAGGCTGTCTTCCAACCGTTCAATTTTCCAAAGTCAGAGTTTTTCAAATCAGCTAATATTTTGTCAATATCACCATCCGGGACTCCCGTAAAAATGCC
Organism: Firmicutes bacterium UBA2595; assembly: GCA_002339745.1. Classification (GTDB taxonomy): domain Bacteria; phylum Bacillota; class Thermincolia; order Thermincolales; family UBA2595; genus UBA2595. Next base: position 2,090 of record DDKP01000163.1, read on the forward strand.
CTGTCCGTTTATCTGGCTTGACTTGACTAGTTCAGGACCGGCTTCCAGCATAATGAACATTTTCCCCGGTTTGTTTTTCACAATGTCCGGATAGTCCTTAATGCTATTTAGTATTTTCAGATAGGAATGGTCGGTGCCGATCCAATGGCAGATAACAATATCCGCCTTTTCAATCAGGTTTTTAAGCTCTTCGGAACTTGTCTCGCCTATTTGTGCCGTGGTGCGTATATCAAAACTAACCGGCCAAGTTGATGAGTCATCCTGGCTATATGTACTAATTGTCGGGTTTATTAGATTCATGATGTTGTGTGCTGCATCATTGGTCATTTTGGTGCTGGCTGATGAATGGATAATTAAAAACCTCGCAGGCAAAATCTGTTCTTCAGGCAACTGCGGCGTTTCATATACCGTATCATCTGCATTTGAACCGGTTTCGTTTGACTCTCCCCCTGTTGAATCAACTGCAGCAGTGTCGCCTGCATTTGATACTTGCGCTGTAAACGGTACGCCTCCCAACAAAAAAACAATCACCATAACCAGCGCCATAAAACGTAAAATTTTTCTTTTCTTCCCCATATTCATCCCCTTTCGCGGTTTACAATTTTCGCTAAGCCAACTTTATTTCTTGTCCTGTTCAATCATAATCAGCTTACCGGTCTTGGGGTCCTGGTAGACCGTCCCCATTTCCTGATAGCCGGAGCCGCCCCCTGAGTCAACCCGGGGCAATTCCTTCAG
>DDKP01000028.1:0-688 GCA_002339745.1 Firmicutes bacterium UBA2595
GGGTTATACCCGTCCGGCAAAGGGTTGCGCGGACCATGGTAGAGGATGTCCCCGGCATGGATAATCAGGCCGCAGCGGTGGAAAAACTTGTTGACCGCCGTGTCCCACGCGCCGGCCGAACCGTGTGTGTCACTGAGAATTCCGATTTTCATTTACGTGTCCTCCTCTGTACAGGGATATACCAGGTTAAAAACGGCGCTATTCCGTAAATGATTAGGGTAGCTGCGGCAACAACTCCGGAGTCATTGAAAACCAGGGCAAAGGCGCTTCCAAATATCATACCTGTCAGGAGTTTATCGAAGACCGGGGAATTCTGCCGCAACCCTTGGGCTCTTTTGGGAAGCATTCTTCCCAGGTAAAGTATGGACAAAAGACTTATGAAATAGAACCAACTCCACGTGGTTTTTTTGATCAGTTTAAAATTAACAGCCCATTTCCGGCTGATGATGCCGAAGACTTCTGAAAAACCGTATTCCCGGATTGAGGCTATGGTCCTGCCTATGTGGGACTGAACTTCGACTGCCCGCGACAGGTCATAAACAATAAAACCGGCCGTCACCACCAGAATCATGGCTGACAAGGCCAGTACTGTTTTCCTGTTGATCTCCCTGCCGAATAACAGCAGGGACGATACTCCGAATCCCGCCACAGCGGCGATTGTTCCCCCAACATTGGAACCCAGGCCGGG
>DDKP01000028.1:1081-4038 GCA_002339745.1 Firmicutes bacterium UBA2595
AGAATAAGACCAGTTTTTCAGAAGGTCTGAGGCCAGCCCCACGAAGGCAATGCAGCTGCCTATTAAAACACCCATAAACTCGTTGCCAATACCATAGAACCTGGCTCCGGCCATAGCGTCATAACTCAAAGGAGAGGTTTTGGCCAGCGGCGCTCCCAGTAGCAGATCACAAGCTATTATGAAAACCGTTAATCCCGAACTGTAAATAAAAGGATTTAACGGTTTTGTTTTGCCCAGGTACATAAACATCAGTGTAAAAAATACTACGAGAGCTGCAGTTTCCATAGCAAGAACCGCCATTGACGGATGAGGAAGGTAATTGGCCCACAGCAGTACGCCCGGAACGACGGTCATAGCAACCAGCGCGGGCTTCAGGCACCTGTTGACCGGTATGTCCAGCGCCGTTGCCAGGAGGCCCAACACAACGATTGCCAGGGCGCCATTGATATACCCTTTCACAAAGGGGTACCTGGCATTATAAATGAATACTGCGTCACGATTCAGGGTTTTAACGCTTTCGACAGGGTTAACCGATTCCCTGTTTTCAATTACCTGCCCGCTCAACAGGACATCTTTTAGCTCTCCCCCTTTCTTTACCGCGGGGGGAAGCCCGAAATACCTTAATATTGTCGGGGCTATATCTATGTTAGTAATCAAACCGTGACGTTTAGTGGTGCCAGACCAGGCCACCCCTTTTACAACTCCCCCCCCAGCCATCACAAACGGTGTCAGGAAATTCCCTGTTTCCATGGCGTCGGTGGGAGGTTGTGGCACAACAATTAGCGCCAGGTCCCTGTTCAGGTCAACGTTTTCCAGGAGCTTACCGAGAAAGCCGTCAATTTCAGCAAGGGATTTTATCCGGCTATCCCGTAAAACCTCATTGCTTGTTACATAACTCATCTTGTCTATCCTGGCCGTATCGCCAGTTTCCAGCACAACCAGGTCTGCTTTATCCCGTATCCTTAAAAATTCACTGAGCATGGCAGAATAATCCGTTTTAATACCAGGGAGTTTCTCCGGGTCATATTTGTAGGTACGGGCAGATACATCTCCGAAATCCACCTGACCGCGACTATCCATGGCAATGACGGCAGCCTGGCGGAAATTCTTCTTATCCGCCGGTAAAGCCCCTGGGATATCGGCATTTCCTATTACAGCTGTCTTAAACCCTTTTTGATGGAGGGCCTCTCCGATGGCGCCGAGGACGAACTCATACTTGAGGCCCAGGTTGGCCCTCTCCATTTCAGCAACCCCCAGGTGGAGCACTTCCGACTTGCCGGCCTCCAGCCCCGTACGCCGGTAATAAGCGTCAGCAGCAGTGTCATTTTCATATTCTTCAAAGGAATTGAAGGCGAGAACCGCTGAGCTTCCGCCCTGAACTTTAGCGCCGGCGCCTATTGTGGTGTAGGTGTTCTCCGGTACCCGTGGAAAACCGGCTGCCGGATTGGTGGTCATCAGACCCAAAACCCCATTCATGGCAGTCTTTTTCAAAACCGGAATATCAGCGTTCAGGAAATCATCCAGTGTTATACGGTCAATCAGGACCATAATAACCTGTCCGTGTTCCCTGTCAGCAGCTTGAGAACCAGCCGTCAGACTGGCGGTCTCCGAGAAAACTGCCGGCTGTTGGGCCATAGCAAAATTTTTTAAGGTAATACTTATAATAATTAGTCCGATTAACAGACCCGCAAGTCTTATGGCTTTGGGCAAGATCCTCAACCCCTTGTTCTCCTGTCCGTATTACCCCTCATAACCGGTCGCAATCCCCACAAGCAGATTCGAGTACTTCTCTGTAAACATCACATGTCTGTGTGATCATCTTTTCCGTGCTAAACCTTTCAGCAGCAGATTCGCTGGCTTTCCGCCCCAAAACCCTGCATTTCTCAGGATTAACCAGCAGTTCCAGCGCCGCTTTAGCCAGCATGTCCGGATTTCTCGGCTCGACAAGCAAACCGGTCTCACCGTCCTTGACCAGTTCGGGTAATCCCCCTACCCGGGAAGCAATTACCGGCAGACCGGCAGCCATGGCCTCCATAGTCGTGATGGATAAACCCTCAGTAATGGATGGTACTACAAAAATATCCAGGCATGCTAACAGTTCCCGGATATCTTCAACATAACCCGGGAATATCAACTTCTCTTTAACCCCTAACCTTTCGGCCAGGCCTGCCAGTTCATGGCGCAGGGGCCCGTCTCCGGCTATAATAAACACAACATCCGCTGGGATTTTCCTTTCACGTATCTTTTGGTTTATAAGCGGAACGGCCTCGATCAGGTAACTGAGTCCTTTCTGGGGAGCCATCCGGGCAACTGTACCGACCGTTACCGAGTTAGGATTAATCCCCATTTTGTTTTTACCGGGGGTTTTATCCGGAGGAAGGAGGAATCGAGAGGTATCAATCCCGTTATAAATGGATTTAATTTTGCGGGGGTTGAGTTTATAATTTTTGATTAGATCATTTTTTAATGCCTCGGAAACGGTGATTATTCTGTCAGTAAACGGGCTTAAAACCAGTTCGCCCAGCCTGTACAACACTTTCCTGGCCGCCGGCACATCTTCATATACAATAAAATTATGAACCGTGATGACCGTGCGGCGAAAACCTGCCAGAACTGCCGCAGCTCTTCCCACAAGGCCCGCCTTTGAACCGTGGAAATGTACTATATCATATTTTCCCCTGAGGATCAAGTCTCTCAGTTGGATGACGCACTTCAGGTCAATAGCGGGGCTCAGCGGGCCGACCAGGCTGACAGGGTGTACTGTTATCCCGCAGCCCTTCAATTCCCTGGATAATGCCGTTTCTCCCGGGCAGGCAACTTCCACGCGGCATCCCCGTGCCTGCTGACCTGCGGCCAGAAGCAACAGATGCGCCTTCATCCCGCCTTCGGCGGGCCTGACGACGTGAAGAACCTTTATTGATTTCATAAACCCTCCGCCATGCCGTTCCTTCTTTCAA
>DDKP01000028.1:4452-4760 GCA_002339745.1 Firmicutes bacterium UBA2595
CCGGCCAGCATCGGAATACCCATTTCAAAATCTACTGTCAGGGTAATCCTGGTGCCGCCGTTTTCCCTGGTAAATCTCCACTGGCCCTCGAATTTTTTCAGGTCTCCGGCCGTCTGCTGATATGTGATATTAAGATTTTCGTCATCAAACACGTCCTTTTCCTGCCATTTGAATTCCCGCCCGTCGACCTTGGCAAACCAGTCGGTTATGGTGTAATCTTTACCCCGTTCGACCACTTTCACGCTTTCCAGGTTTTCCATAAAATTTGGGTATTCTTCCATTCTTTTCGCTATTTCATAAGCTTCCCG
>DDKP01000164.1:0-286 GCA_002339745.1 Firmicutes bacterium UBA2595
CGTGGGACGTTGGTTCGGACACTACGAAGAACCCCGGAATGTCTTAAAAGCCATTCCCGGTGTAGAACAGTTGGAGATGGCCAGCAACAGGGAAAACGGCCTGTGCTGCGGGTTGGTTTCGGCCTTTGATTCCCTGCCCACAGTTGCTCATTCAGGTGTGAAGAGGGTCGGCGAAGCTGAAGCTACCGGCGCCGATTACCTGATAACCAACTGTGCGGGATGTGGGTCCCAGTTTAACGCCACCAGTTGTGCAATGCGGACAAAAGTACGTCAGAAGGATTTGACG
>DDKP01000164.1:692-4291 GCA_002339745.1 Firmicutes bacterium UBA2595
ATGGGCGCAGCCGTGGAGATGCTGAAAACCAGCGGAATGGTTAAAGTAAAACAGTAATCCGCAGGTTTAGACTATCCTTCGGTTGAGCATATAGATGAGAGTGATTACTGAGAGACCCGTCGACAGCAGCAGCGTAAATAAAAACGCATACGGCGCATTCTGAAACGGTAAATTTACATTCATGCCGTAAAAACTGAACACCATCGTAGGTATAGCCAAAATAATGGTTACAACAGTAAGAAGTTTCATCACAATATTCAGGTTATTTGAGATTACGGAGGCAAAAGCATCCATCATTCCGCTCAAAATGCTGCTGTAAATGTGGACCATCTCAATCGCCTGTTTGTTTTCGATAATTACATCCTCCAGCAGGTCTTCATCCTCCTGGTACATGGGAATTACTTTGGAGCGCAGCAGTTTTTCCAAAACTATTTCATTAGCCTTGATAGAAGTGGTAAAAAAAACAAGACTCTTTTCCAGGTTTAGAAGAGTAAAGAATTCCTTGTTGCGCAGTGACTCAAGAAGTTTTTTTTCCGTTTCGTCTGTTTTCTTGTTAATCTGTTTCAGATATTTCAGATACGTACTGGCAATGCTGAACAGGATTTGCAAAACAAAACGTGTCTTTTTATAGGTAAAAAAATCCTTGTGTATACCGGCGGAGAATTCCCTCAAAATTGGAGTGTCACGCAGGCAAACAGTGACAAAATAGTCTCCCGCGATAATCATTCCAAGGGGAATCGTATAAAACTCCGGGGCATGGCCGGCGTCTTTAATGGGAATGTCCACCAGGACCAGGACGTAATTATCTTCATACTCGATTCTGGCCCGTTCCTCTGCATCCAGGGGATAGGCCAGGACTTCAGGGCTGAGGGCGAGCAAATCTGTTACCGTTTTTATTTCTTCTGTCGTGGGATCAATCAGATTGACCCAGCATCCTTTTTCAAAGCAGGTGGTTTGCACAGTTTCATTCTCTTTCGTGATAAAGATTTCCAGCAAAAAAACCCCCTCTTTTCCAAGGATAAAGGTCCTCCATGGAAACCATTCCCGATAATAGTATTCTTGCAAGTGAGATAGAATATTCCTTTTACAATGTTTTCCTCTTTTTTTTCTCCTATCAGCCAATCTATGAACTGGCGGGCGGTCCTGTTCCAAATACTTTGCAGGAATTTTGCGCAAAAACATAGAATCTCATCTACCATTAAGTCTTACCTGCGGGAGGGCAACCTGATGTCGCTTTTGGCACACTTCAGTACAAGCTACAGGGAGCGTTACCGCCAGATTATCACCACTTTACTGAAACATGGGTTTGGCTACTTTATCCAGGTTCTAGGGCTTGGGAAGCTGGTCCCGTTTCACAAGGGGATCATGGGCCACGAACCGCAGGATCATGCTTACACCAAGCCGGAGCACCTGCGCATGGCTTTCGAAGAACTGGGCACGACTTTTATCAAACTGGGCCAGGTACTGAGTACCCGGGCCGACCTTTTACCGCCCGAATTTTTAAAGGAACTGTCCAAACTCCAGGTAGCGGTTCCGCCTTTTCCTTTTGAGACGGTGCGTGAAGAGATAGAAAGGGAACTGGGACTGGAAATCGGTTTATTATTTGCAGAATTTGACGAGAATCCTACCGCTGCTGCATCCATCGGCCAGGTACACCAGGCAAGATTACATACGGGGGAAAAAGTCGTAGTAAAGGTCCAGCGCCCGGGAGTATTTGAACTGGTCAACACCGACCTCGAAATACTCCGCCACCTTGCAGGGCTTGTTACTAAAAGGACTTCCATGGGTCAGATTGCTGATCTGCATTCACTGCTGGATGAATTTGCGTTTACGCTTCGCAATGAACTCAATTATCTCCAGGAAGGGCGTAATGCCGACCAGTTCAGAGAAAACTTTGCCGATAACGACCGGATTCGTGTCCCGATGGTTTACTGGGATTTAACTACCAGCAAAGTAATTACTTTTGAGAGACTCGGGGGGCATAACATAACCGAGGTGGGTAAGCTTACTGAGCTTGGCATTGACCGCCACAGCCTGGCAGCGGACTGTACCATGGCCTTTATGAAAATGGTCTTTGAGGACGGTTTTTTTCATGCGGATCCGCATCCCGGCAATATTTTTGTCGAAGAGGACGGGCGAATTAACCTGGTCGATTTCGGAATGGTCGGTCAACTGGACGAAGAAACCAGGGAGCAGCTAATTTATCTTTTCCTGGCGGTAGCGGGGAATGACGCGGACGGGATTGTTGAAGCCACACTCAGTATGGGCGCCGCCAGCGGTAACGTGAAAAGGGAAGATATAAAGAAAGATATTAAGCGTTTTCTTGCCCGGTATTATGGTCTTAGCTTGAAGGAAATTAACATGGCTCACGTCATGCACGAAATTATGAATGTTGCTTACAACCGGCAGTTACGTTTACCGGCAAACCTGTCGGTACTTGGCAAGACCATCCTTATGTGCGAAGGGATAGGCCGGCAGTTGGACCCTGAATTCAATTTGCTCGAAGTGGTAGTCCCCTACGCTAAGCGGTTGTTAATAAAACAGTACAGCCCGGAACGGCTCTGGCGGAAGACATTGAAGGGTGCCTATCAGATAGGCAGATTGCTTACTGTGTTCCCTGAACAGCTTACCAGGTTAATGTACCGTCTCCAGGACAATAATATCGTTTTCGGGATGGAGTTTAGAAATACCGAAAAGATAATGCATGAGCTGAATTCTATGGTTAATCGTATGTCACTGAGTATCCTGGCGGCAGCCTTTATCCTGTCACTTTCTTTCATTCTGACCGTAGCCCTCCCGGAGGAATGGGAAAACGTACTCGGCTGGGTTTTCGCAGGAGGTTTTTTTGTGGCAAGCATTCTGGGAATTTCTTTGATTATATCAATCTGGCGGTCAGGGCGGCGGTGATTAAAATACCGATAACAAAACCAAAAAGCGCTAACCAATAAGGAAGAAAAGGCACATCCAAGTCTTTTTCAGAATCCACAAAAATGATATACTAAAAAAAATACGATTGTCATGGGAAGAGGGTGAAGTGCTATCAAGCTTATTGTGGCGATTACAGGGGCTACCGGTGTCATATATGGTATTAGAATTTTGGAAGAGGCCAAAAATAACTGCGTCGAGACCCACTTGATAGTTACTAAATGGGCTCAAAAAATAATAGAGCAGGAAACCGACTACAGCATAAAAAAAGTGTGGGGATTGGCAGAGTATTACTACGAAGAAAATGACATGTTTGCGCCAATATCAAGCGGATCGTTCAAAAGTGACGGTATGATTATTGCGCCCTGTAGCATGAAAACCCTCTCGGCAATTGCTACCGGTTATACGGATAATCTTGTAATCAGGGCGGCAGATGTAGTAATAAAAGAACGAAAAAAGCTGCTGGTAATGATCCGCGAGACGCCGCTCAGCGCCATACACCTTGAAAACATGCTGAAAATTTCCAGGATAGGGGCAACTGTTATGCCTCCGATACCTGCTTTCTATACAAAACCTGAGACAATTGATGATATAATAAACCAGACGGTGGGAAGGGCGCTTGACCAGTTCGGCATAGAAATCAAAGCTTTTAAACGGTGGGGTGGCCAGTTCAA
>DDKP01000164.1:4626-9223 GCA_002339745.1 Firmicutes bacterium UBA2595
AAATAGCCCGGGATTTTTTAATAATACTTTTTACTGTTCAAAAACGTCTGTACATTGTCCAGGACCTCCCCGAACCTTTGGAAATGGACAACCTCCCGCTCGCGGAGAAATTTCAAAGTATCATTAACACAGGGGTCATCGCTGAGGTTGAGGATGTTTTCGTAAGTTGCCCGGGCCTTCTGCTCGGCTGCCATGTCTTCGTGCAGGTTAGCTATAACATCGCCTTTGGCATTGAAATATGACGATGTAAAAGGAACCCCGGTGGCGTTTACCATAAATACATCTTTGCCATGGTCAGCATAGTAGCCATCAAGGCCTGCCGCCCTCATCTGGGCAGGGGTTACACCCTTTAAAAGTTTATACACAAGGGTAGCTACTATTTCCCAATGGGCGAGTTCCTCGGTGCCGATATCAGTGAGAACCCCTTTGGCCATTCCGGTCGGCATGGTATACCTCTGGGTCAGGTAGCGGTTGGCTGCCGCTGCCTCGCCGTCCGCCCCGCCATATTGTTCAATAACGATTTTGGCCAGCCTTGGGTTGGGGCCACTGACTCGCACGGGGTATTCAAGTTTTTTCTCATATATCCACATAGTCCGTTAAGCCTCCTTAGTATTCAATTTGCCAGGGCCAAGGTTCGTCGATCCACCGCCAGGGATACTGGCCGGGAGAGGTGCCGTAATTACCAAGGGGCCCGTAACACTGTTCGTAAGAATGTTTCAGCATTCTAAGCTGTTGCACAACCTGGTTGTACTCGGTTAACGCTCTCATGTCGCATGGGTGAGTATCCAGGTAGAGATTCAGATCCACTGCCGTAAATTCGAGGCTCATAATCTCATTGAGCATTTTTGCCTGGTGAATAGGTTTTTTTAACATAAACTACCTCCTAACCATTGCTTAATCCGGTATGTGTGGATGGGGTGTATAAGACCTGACCAGCTCCGGGAATATGGTGCCGTGAAACAAGCCGACCGCCGGGTCAAAGACCATTCCGAGGCGCTGGTATGGCACCCATGCTTCAGCGAGCCTAGCCTGAGGGAAACAGGCGCCCCTGGTCTCCACCATTTCATAATGATACGGGTTAAACATTTTTGACCCCCTCTGATTGAGTAAATAATTTATCTATGTTTAAGATATGCGGGCAATCTCTTTTTTGTTATCAGGAACAGCATATGTAAACAAAAAAGAAACGGGTCCAAAACCCGTTTGCTTAAAGGATGTTCTTTATATTCAGAGCCTCTTTTTCGGGGATATGCTTCAGCAGGAGCTTGAGTTCGGCCAGTTCTGTCATAATGCCTGTTTTATCCCTGGCCTCGATGAATCTCTTGGCCCTGGACATGGTTACATTTATATTGTCCAGTTCCTGGTGGTCTATGAGAACTGTCCACTTGGGACTGGTTTTATCCCATAAGGAATGCAGTTTTTGAAAATTTGTATGTGCCTGTTTCCAGTCTTCAATGTTAATGCTCCGCTCCAGAGTTTCCGTCCGGGCTACCAGCGTTCCGGCCGTGTGGTCGATATAATAGTAGGCAATAGTACCGAATCCCACCAGAAATGCTAAAATTGCCAATGTAGCTGCAAGTACTCTCATGTTTCCCTCCTGACACCAGGCGACTTCTCCTGGTAATACAGCTTTCCTTCCGTGTCCAGGCTGGCGAAGAGAACCTGTTCAGGTTTCTGGATGCCCAAGCTGTTAAGTTGCCGTGTAAGCCAGTGGATATCCAGATTCAGTTTTTTTAGGTTCTTGTGAATTATTTGCCCGTCCATAATAAGTGTATGGGGAAGGCCTTCATATTTTGTCGGAAGATTCAAATCTTCGGGGATGACAGGCCGTTTTTGTGACTTTGGAATAACACTCATCTGGCCGTTAGTTTCCAGAATAGCAAATTCCACGTCAGCTATGTTTGCAACATTTTTGGCTCTTAGTTGTTCCATGAGGTCACTGAGATTATATCTCAGCTTTTGCAGTTCCGGCTCAACTATTTTTCCGTTCTCTACCAGCACACTGGGCCGGCCGCAAATTACTGCCCTAGCCCGGTCGCTCTTCAGGTTAATATAAGATAAGACAACCTGGGCGGCTAAGAGCGTAAGTATTGGAGTGATGCCGTTTATCAGGGGGATTCCGGGATTTTCCATAGGAATCGCGGCCAGTTCTGATATCATGATTGTTACCACAAGTTCAAACGGCTGCAGCTGGCCTATTTCACGTTTGCCCATAACCCTCATGACAACAACCACAAGCGAGTATAGAATTAAAGTACGCACCAGGACAATCAGCATGGATGAACCTCCGTTTAAAAGATACATAATCATTTTAACCGTTGAGGGGCCAATTTATGAAAGCGGATAGCATTCAACCGATAATTATTTAATTGTGCAGTTAAGCACTTTATAACAGCCGTTCAAAGGGTATTTTTGTTTATTCGTCGGGAAACAATAGAAAAACGATGTATGTAGTGATAAAGTTATATTAAAGATTGACGGTCGATTTTTTTATTATTTTGAGCCTGGAAGAGGTGAAGGCCATGAGCATCGTTTTTTCTGTCATCGGTATCGTTACAATCATTATTGTGGGAGCCAGCCTTCTTACCTTGCTGGGGATTGTCCTCTCATTAGGGCACTACGACAAGGAAGAAGTCCGGGCGAGGTTTGAGTCTAAAAAGGAGAACCCTGGCAAGTGGTTCGAATCTGCTAACTGGGGGTAAAACGCGGTTGATTTCTCGATTTAGCAGGTAAAAATGTTTTATAAATGAACGCTAAAAAGGCAGGAATTGTACTCTGCCTTTTGTTTTTTGTACCGGGAAAAAACGGCCGTTGGAAGAGCTGAAACGACCATCCGAAGACCATAATTATCCATTCGCCGATAAATAAATACCTGCGTTATGTAATTCTATATGCCGGCCAGGCCCCACTGTAATTATGTGCCCTGAACGGAGGGGGAAACCCCTCCGTTTGGTTTCATCCGGATAACCCGTGTCATTTGTTCCGATTTTCATAATTAATAAAAGCGAAAATATTTGTGGAAAAGGAGGAGGACAATGTCAGAAACAACATGCCCGGTAAGTTTGCCGGAGGACTTGGTCCGGTTTTTCAGCGGTATAAGTGAGATCCAGCAGGAGTTTGTTAAATCCACTGACTGGTCCGGAATTATTGTTATTCCGCGAGAGTGGATCTGGGAGGGAGAAAATCCCGTTGTTGGCGATATAACTCCCCAGGTGGATATATTGGCGGCCAGGGAATTGTTCAGGAGACTTTTGCGGTTTTTGGCGGACAGCAAACCGGTTCGGAGCGAAGATATTGACAGACTGAAACAAATAAGTGAAGAAGAGTTATCCCGTCTGATTACTGTGGCCCTAAATCGGGAAACGTTACCTCTTGTGCCGGTACTGTGAAACCGAGTGGTTATTCAACCTTTTGGCCTGCCCGTGGTGTGACAACGAGGACCACCGGTCCCTGGCATTTCTGCAGATTGAAGATACTCCCGGCTATGCCCTGCACGTTTGTGAACAGTGCAGAGGGTACCTAAAGGTAGTTGATGAGAAAAACGGGGGTTTCTGTCAAATGCCGGCAGTGGAAATAACCACCATCTACCTGGATATTCTCGCCCGGCAGCAGGGATATTATAATGATGCGGCGAATATTTAAATAAATATTGATAAAAAGAAAAATACTCTTTTCCAAAATAACGGTTGACGAGGAGGGAACAGTTATGTTTGGCGGTATCGGGCTTCCGGAAATAATTATCGTTCTAATCATTGTTCTGGTTATCTTCGGGCCTAAAAAGCTGCCGGATATTGGCAAGGCTTTGGGAAAAAGCATCACCGAATTCAAAAGGGCTACCAGGGAGCCTGAAGAAATTGTCAAAGAAGTGAAAGATACCATAAACAACAGTGTGAAAGATGTAAAGGATCCGGCAGATAGTTAATGTTTTAACAGTATGCCGGAGGATTGCGACCGATTGTCAAATTACCTGTTAAAACCGTGGTTAGCGCCTGTCATAACCACGGTTTTAGTTTTGGTTTGGGAAAAATTATGCTATAATTAGCAATAAGTTGCAAAGGGGTTGATATAGATGAAATCATATACAGAGTATTTATTTTTTGAGACCTCAAAGAGAAGAGAATACATAAATATTACACGCGAAGTGAAAGAGGCTCTCAGAAAGTCCGGTATCCGGGAAGGAATGGCGCTTGTGTCCGCAATGCACATTACCGCAGGGGTATATGTCAATGATGCGGAAGAAGGGATTATCCAGGACATAGACAATATGCTGGAGGAAGTGGCTCCCTTTGGCCTTGACTACTTTCATCACCGTACAGGTGAAGACAACGGTGATGCCCACCTGAAAAGCATCCTTGTTCACCACCAGGTGATATTGCCGGTAACTGAAGGAAGGCTTGACCTGGGCCCCTGGCAGCAGGTTTACTACGCCGAGTTCGATGGCAGACGCAGGAAAAGGGTTATCATTAAAATAATAGGCGAATAGTTCTCGGTTTGTTACCTAACGCCTGTCACCCACAAAGAACACAGCGCAGCAAAGCTGCAGTCAAAAGTTAGTGGCCGTGAGTGAAGGATTCATTTTAAGCAATTGTAAAAACAA
>DDKP01000164.1:9561-17544 GCA_002339745.1 Firmicutes bacterium UBA2595
AAACAGTGCCTGCTAGTCTTTGTGGTAAAATTTGTTCCTGATTACCCTCAGTAATCTGAACAAGAAGGTTAAGGAGAGTTAATCACACTTTGGAAGCACTCCAAATCCCTCCCTGCCCATCCAGATTATACTTGGTGAAATTAATCACACGCTGCGTTATAATTTAACTGACCTATAAAACCTGTCTCTCGTGGGATATCAATTCTTTTATTATTACTTGTTCCCCAGGACGGGTTTTTCTTTAGGTCAAAAAAAATACTGGACAGAAAGGAGGGTATTATGCGAAGGAAGAACTGGGTTGTTCCCGGTTTCCTGGTGCTTGTTATGCTCCTTTTATTGTCTTTCCCGGGCTTAGTGCTGGCGGAGGAGAGTAACGGCCAGCCGGTTGCAGCGGGAGAGACAATTATGGCCCTGCCGGCTCACAGCGATATAGAAGTAATAAAGCCGGTTGTAACTGAGCCTTCAGCTGTTGGCAACTCGACTGCTGCGGACGAGGGCAAGGCAGATGAAGGCACTGCCCCTGCGCCGGCGACCCCGGCTCCTGCAGACAACGGCGAGGTGGATAATACCCCTGCGCCGGCGCCGGAGACCATGGTCCCGGAGATACCTCCTGCGCCTGTGGACGAGGGCAAGGCAGATGAAGGCACTGCTCCGGCGCCGGCGACCCCGGCTCCTGCAGACAACGGCGAGGCGGACAATACCCCTGCGCCGGCCCCGGAGACCGCAGCTCCTGTTGATAACGGCTTGGTAGGGAATACGCCTGCCCCGGCCCCGGAAACACCGGCACCGGAACCTACGGTTCCTGCAGATAACGGCACGGTGGACAAGATTTCAGCCCCGGCCTCCCAGATACCTTCAGCGCCTATGGACGAGAGCAGGTCAGATGGGATACCTGCCAGGGGACCGGAAACCCCTTCGGCGCCTGTGGGTGAGAGCAAGGTAGATAACACCCCTGCTCCGGCACCTGAGAAACCGGCCCTGACAGACCAGGTCAGAGAAAAAGACGAATTAGGGGTTACCCCTCCGGATATACCGGCTCCTGACAAACGGGTACCGTCAGACCGGGAAATCCAAAAACCGGTTCCTGTACTGATAGTGATTGATCCTGAACCGGCAGCAGAGAACGGGAAGTCAACAAACCCTGTTGTTGTGGTGGGAACCCAAACCGGGCGGGAGATTACCGCCGGACGCGTTGCTCCCGGATATGTTGCTCCCGGATACGTGGTACAGCCTGGAGACACCCTTGATAAAATCAGTGAAAAAACTGGTATTCCCGTCGAAAGTCTGAAAGAGACCAACGGATTGAATGTCGATGATCATGCTGTGGCACAACCGCTAGAAGTGGTAAGTCCGACAAACGGACCTGGCCACAACCCGTTACCTGTGACCCAGGGGGGGGAACCTGTCGAAAACGCTGTACCTCCCGTAATGTACAGGGTAAGAAAAGGAGAATCCCTCTGGTTGATCGGCAGAAACCTTGGTGTACCCTATCAGGATATTATGAAGGCCAATGGCCTGTCGGACCACCTTATCTATCCGGAACAGGAACTGATTATTCCCGGTTTGGAATCATCCAACGGAGTGATTAATTACCGGGTAAAAAAAGGGGATACCCTATACTTTATCGGTTTGGCTTTGGGAGTAAGTTATGAGGATATCATGTCGCTGAACGGACTGACTGATATCTGGATTTACCCCGGCCAGGAATTCAAGATTCCGGACAGGCACAGGGCCAGCCTGTACAGGGTAAAGGAAGGGGACACTTTAGCCGATGTTGCCGCGAAGTTCGATGTAAGTGCCAGTGACATATTAGGGCATGAGGTTTCCGACGATCAACTGTATGTCGGCCAGGTATTAATAATTCCCAAGGGGCATGCACTCCGCAGGGATACACAGAGAACAAGGACCGTTTCCGCTATCGGCAGCGACCTTGAACTTCTGGCCAGGGCTATCTACGCCGAAGCCAGGGGAGAGATCTATGAAGGCCAGGTGGCGGTAGGAGCCGTTATCATGAACCGGCTGAAAAACGTAGCCTTTCCTAAGACCATAAAGGACATTATCTTTCAGCCCGGAGCATTTACTGCGGTTGATGACGGGCAGATCAATCTAACCCCTAATGGCACAGCGTATAAAGCGGCTCAGGATGCCCTGGATGGGGCTGACCCTTCATTAGGCGCGCTTTATTACTGGAACCCGGAACTGGCCACCAGTAAATGGGTTTGGACAAGGCCCATAATTAAGAAAATAGGTAACCATGTGTTTGCAAGGTAACTGTGAGGAGCTGTCCCATAAGTAACTGGGGCAGCCTTTCTTTTCTTATGAGAAAATGAAAAAACTACCTAAAGGAATACACACGGGTATAAAGAATAGATATTTTTAGTGCGAAACTACATACTCTTCATTCCAGGTTTATACTGCCAATTGTTATTCTGATACGCCTCTCACCGCTTCCTACCTGGCTATCGACTCGTTACAAAGGAGGGCCCCATTTGGACCGTGGGTTTGTTTTGAAGGATTACGGAAGTATCAAATTATATGAAATACCGTCTTTCAATAAGACCGGATTGGTCAGGCACGGCTTTACTACCAGGATTGGGGGAGTAGGAGCAAAGCCTTATGACACGTTGAACCTGGCTTTTCACGTTGGCGACAACCCTGAAACCGTCACGGCAAACCGGGAAAAAGTGTGCCGCCTGTTTGGAACAAGGCTGGAGGCTGTTGTTTCGGCACAGCAGGTTCATGGAGTCAATGTTGCGGTTGTGGACGACCGGCACGCGGGTTGTGGCGCTTTTTCGGAAGAAACCGCCATCCCGGATACGGACGGGATTGTTACTGCCCGGCCGGGACTGCTGTTAGCAACTTTTTACGCAGACTGTGTACCCATTTTTATTCTGGACCCGTTAAACAAAGTGATTGGAAGCGTCCATGCTGGTTGGAAAGGAACTGCTGCCCGCGTTGGAGCCAGGGCCATTGAGATTATGGAAGACACTTTTAACTCTGACCCCGGCCGGTGTCTGGTGGGGATAGGTCCGTCTATTGGCCCGTGCTGTTATGAGGTCGACGAACAGGTGATAGGAGCATTTAGAAGTGAATTTGATTGGTGGCAGGAGATTTTATGGCCGGTAACCAGCGAAAAATCCAGGCTGGACTTGTGGAAAGCCAACCTGAAAATATTGCTTGAAGCAGGGATTGACCCAGATAATGTCGAATTAGCACACATGTGTTCCTGCTGTAATCAAAACCTTTTCTTCTCATACAGGGGGAGCCGGGGGAACACCGGGAGAATGGGCGCCATTATCATGCTGGCGCCGTGATTATCCGGAAGCGGGGGAGAACGGCTTATGGGTAAGTCTACGATTCTTGTGGTGGATGATGAAAAACATATTGTGGAACTGGTTAAGTTCAACCTGGAGAAAGATGGCTACCAGGTACTTGTGGCACAGGACGGACTGGAAGCATACAATACGGCTAAAAAAGAAAAACCTGACCTAATCATTCTTGACGTTATGCTGCCTGAAATGGACGGATTCGAGGTGTGCCGTATTATCCAGAAAGACCGGGAAATCGGGGAAATACCTATTATCATACTTACAGCCAAGAGTGAGGAAATAGACAAAATCCTGGGTCTGGAAATCGGCGCCGATGACTATATCACCAAGCCGTTCAGTCCCAGGGAACTGTTGGCCAGGGTAAAGGCAAGGCTCCGCCGGGCGTATAAAAAACAGTACTCATCAGAGACCGCTGACGGGCCGATTTCAATCAATGGGCTGGTAATAGATCCTGAACGGTTCGAAGTTTTTTTGGATGGGACAAGACTGGACCTGACACCGAAAGAATTTGAACTTCTAAGGGTATTGGCCAAAAGCCGTGGCCGGGTGCTGACCCGTGAGTTTCTGCTCGAAAACGTGTGGGGATACGAGTATATAGGAGATTCCCGCACTGTTGATGTCCATATCAGGCATCTCCGGCAGAAGTTGGAATTTGATCCGGCAAAACCAAAATATATCGAGACGGTCCGGGGAATAGGATACAAGTTTAAGGAGACTGGTTAATGTTTAGGAGCATTAGGTGGCGTCTTACAGCAATTATCTTTTCTGTGACGGCAATCTTTTTGTTTCTACTGGGATTTTACCTGATGAATGCAATGGAGCAGCACTCTTACGATAATATCCGAAAAAGGCTTCTTTCAAATGCCAACCTGATCGCCAGCGACTTAAGAGAAGCTTTTACCAACGAACCGGGTAAGGACTTTTTCCAGGAATATACCAGGAGAGCAAAAGAAGATATCGATGCGAGAATAACCATCATTGCCCCGGACGGTACGGTACTCGGCGATTCCGTTCTTGACAAGGAAAGTATGGCCAATCACGCTGATGGGCCCGAGGTTAAAAAAGCGCTTAACGGTAAAGAAGGTACAGCTACCAGGTACAGTACTACCCTCCGGCAGAGGATGTTCTATTTGGCCGTGCCGGTTAAAACAGAAACAGGTGTCGCTGGGGTTGTCCGGGTTTCCATACCCTGGACCGAGATTGGCGCCGCATACAACCAGGTAAGATTGAGTATCGTGGCCGCTGTTTTGATTGTTTTGATTCTGACGGTAGTAGTGGCTTCTTCTTTTACGTCAAACCTGGTTGTACCCTTACAGGAAATGACCCGGGTGGCTCATCAGATGGCCGAGGGGAAACTTGACGCGACCTTAAATGTTCGGTCAGAGGATGAGATTGGCGCTTTGAGCAGGGGTTTAAATTATATGGCCCAGCGGCTGCGCGATAATATCCGGCAGATTACCGAAGAACGGAACAAGGTCAAAGCGATCCTGACAAGTATGAATGACGGCGTCATCGCCATTGACCGTAACGGGGCAATTCTGTTGATTAACCCGGCGGTTGAACGGATGTTCGACATAAAGTATGAAAACAGTGTTGGCAAAACTGTAATCGAAGTAATACGCAATTTTGAATTGGAAAAACTCCTGCATGAGGCGCTGGAAAGCAATGAAAGCCTCACCCGGGAACTCCAGTTGATGGCTCCGGAACCCAGGAGTTTCAGGATCAGCACTGCCCCCCTGACGAATGAGAGCGGAGTTGTTGGTGTTGTTGCCGTGATGCGCGATATTACGGCTTTTCGGGAAGTAGAACGAATGAAGACTGAATTTGTGGCTAATGTTTCCCATGAATTGAGAACCCCGCTCACTTCTATAAAAGGTTTTGTCGAAACGCTGCTGGACGGCGCCCTGGAAGACCAGGCCACTGCCAGGCACTTTCTGGAAATTATCAATGATGAGGCAGATAGGTTAAACAGGTTGATCAGCGACCTGTTAAGCCTGTCGAGGATCGAAGCTAAACAGCGGGAAGTTCACAAAAAACCGCTGGACCTGGAAAAACTCATTTACAATTCGTCATCAATACTGATACCCCTGGCGACGGAAAAGAACCAGAGCCTCAATGTAAACATAATTGGCCGACTGCCCGTAATCGATGCCGATGAAGACATGCTTGGACAACTTATGATTAACCTCGTTGACAATGCCATTAAGTATACTCCCGAGGGAGGGCAGATCAGCATCAGGGCCGAACAATGGAACGATGGGGTAAAGGTTGCTGTATCTGATACGGGCATCGGGATTGCCAGGGAAAGTATACCCCGTTTATTTGAAAGGTTTTACCGGGTGGACAAGGCCCGGTCCCGCGAGATGGGCGGGACCGGGCTGGGACTTGCTATAGTAAAGCATATCCTGGAAGTTCACAATGGGAAAATTCAGGTTGAGAGCAGGTTGGGAAAGGGAAGTACTTTCACTTTTTATATCCCGGCCAAGCAGTCGAGGGCATAAAAAACTCCGGGTACCCGGAGTTTTAAATTTTAAACTTACTGATAGTCAGTTCAAGGGCACGGGCAAGCTCTTCAAGCCCTTTGGACGCATTGGCTATTTCCGTGGAAGTATTGACCATTTCCTGTGTCGATGCCGAAACTTTTTCGGACAGTTCCGCAGTTGTTTCAATGCCGGCAGTAATTCTGGCGATAACCTGGTTGGCCTCGTCGCTGCCTGCCGCCATTTCCTGCGTTGACGCTGAGTTTTCCTCGGCGATAGCGGCCAGGTTTTCTATGGCCGCTACTACCTGTTCGCTGTTTTTGTTGATACGTTCCACGGCGGCAGAAACGTTTTGCATGAATTCGTTGGTTGAGTTGACCTGGCCGATTATTTCTTTTAGGGCTAAATGGGCATTTTCACTTAGCCCTGTGCCGTTTTCCACTTCTTTAATTCCTTCTTCCATGGCAGTAACAGATTCTACCGTTCCTTTCCGGATGACCTTAACGAGATCTGCGATTTCCCTGGCGGCTTTACCGGATCGTTCAGCCAGCTTTCTGACTTCATCAGCGACTACCGCAAACCCTTTTCCGTATTCACCGGCCCGGGCTGCTTCAATAGCGGCATTGAGGGCCAGCAGGTTTGTCTGATCAGCAATTTCATCTATTACCATGATAATTTCTCCGATTTTTTCCGAGTTTCCGGAAAGTTCTTTGAGTTTTGCCGCTGTATTGAAGACCTTTGTTTTGATGCGATCCATACCCTGCATGGTTTCCGCAACCGTTCTTACACCCGCCTGGGCCACTTCAGATGTTTTGGCAGCTGCCATTTCGATGTTTTCCGAATTTGAGGCCAGTTCTTTGATAGAAACGGCCATTTCATTGATGAGGGTTGAAGTCTGGTTAATGTACTGCGCCTGCTCATGGGCTCCGGAGGCAATCTGGGATATTGCCAGGTTTAGCTGCTCTATTGTGCGGGATGTATCCGCCAGGTCTCCGGCCTGTTCACTGTTTTTCACGGCCACCTGGCTGATGGCTTCCGCCACATTACTTGTCAGGGCCACTGTTTGGGATGAGTGACTTGATAACTGCCGGCTGGCTGTCAATACCTGCTGGCCGGCGGTTTTAACCTGAGAGATAAGGCTTCTGACGTTTTTCAACATGATGTTGACTGAGTCCGACAGAACCCCTGTTTCATCGGACGTTCTAACCTGAATTTCTCCAGTAAAGTCACCCGCGGCAATCTCATTCGTTTTCTTGACAAGGGTTTTGATTGAACCTGTCACTGATCTACCCAGAAATAAAGCGCCGATGATACCGAGAACAGCAAGAATGGCCGCCATTATTATAACCGAATTACGGGAACGGTCGATCTCCGCCTGGGCCTGAGCATTAGATAAACCGATCCTTATGATGCCCCATTGTTCTAAGTCCGAGTTGACCGGGATGGCGAGGTCATATATTTCTTCTCCACTGCTTTGCCGGCTAACCCTATAAACTGGTTCTGTAGAATTGGTCATATCTCTGGTGGTTGGGTCATTCATGACCTGGCCTTTTTTACCTGAATCACTATGAACAACTACTTCCCCATTTTTTCTGACGAGCATCAGGTATCGAACGTCTTTATTGGAGTTGGTAACCGCCTGAAATCCTTCTTCCAGAGTATAGTATTTTTCATTGTTGATATTGTTAACAGCTACTCCGTACAGAGCGGAGCCCAGGCTCATCCCTTTGTTGATTATCTCTTTATTAATCATCTCGGTTTCCCTGTAAATTGCAAAGAGAGCGAAAACAACACTGGTGAGAATCACCAGCGCCGTAACAAAAATAGAAATCTTCAACTGTAATCCGACTCTTAGAGTTTTTCCCATGACACCTTCACCTCCCATTTAGTGTTAACCGAACGGGGTCCACCTTGGCAACGGACCCCGCTCGGATTAGCTGCTATGGAGTGGTTCCGGCTACTGTTGGGTAATCTGCTGCTTTTTCAAAGGCCTTCTGGTTCAGGACCTCATTATTGGAGGTCCAGCCCATCATGCCGAACTTCATGGCATAGGCGTCATATCCCAACTGGTTGAGGAACATGGTTACCTGGCTGGCGGTATGCCCGGTATAGCATACAACGACAATCTTCTTGTCGGTGGGCAGTTTTTTCAGGTTTTCTTCTTTTGCTATCTC